>NZ_JBEXNQ010000006.1:0-325800 GCF_040611155.1 Streptomyces sp. NPDC002994 | reverse complement strand
TACACCCCAGACTGCCGCCCGCGACCAGTACGAGCAGCCCGAAACGGGGTCACGCCACCCCGCGGACCAGCCACTTCAAGATGGCGGAGCTTCAGTGATGGTCGCAAGCGAGTCGCGTTCCGACGCCCGGAAGAAGCCGTTGCTGCGACTCAACCCCACGCACGGCGATGACGGAACGCTGCGGGGGCCGAGGCGGTGGCGGCTGCCGGGCTGGCTGACGAGCCGCCGCCCCATCCACTCCTGCCGCACCAGCAGAACCTGCTGCCCCGACAGTCGCCCTGTTCGGTCTCGCCCGGCTTTCTGCCAATGGGCCGAAACGCTAGCGCGAGGGTTTGAAGCGATACGGCGGAGACGGGTGGGACTGGAGGGGAATTGGGATTCGCCAAGTGGTGGGTTAGTCGCGTTCCGATGCTTCGACTGAAGCCCATCCACGACCAGCGGGACTGCTGTGGGCGAGACACCGGCTCATGGCGGCGCACCGGACCGCAGGGGTCGCGCTCGACGGCACACCGCGCGTCGACTGGGGCAGGTGAAGCAGTCGTGGTCGCTGGGGTTTGTGGGCCGTCGGGCATCGCCATCTGGTGGATTAGGTGCACGCCGAAGTCCGAGCCGGGCTGTTGACGCGCAACGAAACCGGCATGTGACACATGTCGAGCCCTTCCCGATGCTCCGAAAGTAGGGCAAATAGGATGCCCTGGTTCGTCTTCTGCCGGGTTCGTCCCATCCACCTGGTTAATAACCGGGACCGATCCCCAGCCGTGACCGTCGTACCGGCCGCAGCCCGTTTCCGGCCGTACCGTCAGCAGGACTGCCTGCCACTGGACGCCCCTCCACCCATCCACATCAGCCACCCGCTCGAGGCTCCACCGATCACCGGCCGGGGTGGACGCCACACCCGGCCGAGTCACCCCATTCAACTGTCGCGCCCTACCCACGCAGCTCAGGAATCCGCAGGTCGACCCGGTCGGTCGGCCGTCCACCTGCGTGGGTGCTCGTGTGCGTGGGAATGGGCATGTCGCACCAGCGGCCGTTCCTGCAGTCGCTGAGGCTGGGGCCGCGCCGCCCCAGAGACCTCGTGCGCCCCAGCCACTCAGCCGCAAGCCACCGAGCCGGGCCGCGCCCATCCCCCAGCTCCCGTGCAGGGCGTTTTTCTTTGGGCCGTCCCCGTACAAGCGTTAGCGGTGGGCCGGGGCGGCGGGTCAAGGGGAGCCCGCAGGGCTCTCGCGCAGCGACGCGACCGCAGGGAGCGCCCTTGACGCGGCGTCACGGCCCACCGACACTCGAGCGCTCAGGGACGGCCCGAAACCCCCAGAAGCAAGCCTTGGTTCGGCTCAGCGGCCGTGGGTTCAGGAGCTCAGAGGAGGGCTAGGTCACCCCGTCGCGGTGTCGTCACGGTGCCGACATCGAGCTGAAGACTACGAAGCCCAGCACCATGCCGATGGCCAGGCCCGCTCCCGCGACGATCAGGCCCGTCACCGCCAGCGGTTCGTCCTTCGACTTGGCGATTCCGCCGAAGACCAGGCCGAGGATGCCGAACAGCGGCGGGCAGAAGAACAGCGCTACCACGCCGAAAACGATCGCGACGATGCTGAATGGGCTTTTCTGCATGTGCGTAGCCTCTCCCCCGAGGTGCCGGCCGCAGGGCCGGGCGCTGTCCATGCCGAGATGGCCAAGGTAGCGGCGACCGGGCGCCTCGCACAGAGGGGCGGGCCGTTCTGGTCAGATAAACCTCGCGTACTCATCCAGTACGCGAAGGACCTCCGCCTCGCCCGCAGGCGGCAGTTGCAGCACCACCTCCGTGATGCCCAGGTCCGCGAAGTGCGCCAGCTTCCCCGGGCTGGGTTTCACCGCGTACGGGACCACTTGCAGGGACTCCGGGTCGCGCCCCGCCTCCTCCCACGCCGTACGCAGCACCGGCACGGACTCCGTCAGGCCCCGGCCGCCGATCGGGAGCCACCCGTCCGCGTACTCCGCGATGTGGGCGAACAGCTTCGGGCCCGCCGCCCCGCCCACCAGCGTGCGCGGGCCGGTCACCGGGCCTCGTGGCTTCTGCACCGGCTTCGGGTGGGCGTATGACGCGCGTACCGTGCCGAACTCGCCCTCGTACGCCGTCGGTTCCTCCGCCCACAGCGCCCGCATCAGCGCCATCCGGTCCCGCGTCCGCTCGCGACGCGTGGCCCACTCGACGCCGTGGTCTGCGGCCTCCTCCTTGTTCCAGCCGTAGCCCACACCAAACGTGAAGCGGCCGCCGGAAAGGTGGTCCAAAGTCGCGATCTGCTTGGCCAGGTCGATCGGGTCGTGCTGGGCGACCAGCGTGATGCCGGTGCCGAGGCCCAGGCGTTCGGTGACCGCGGCGGCCTGGCCGAGAGCGACGAAGGGGTCGAGCGTACGACCGTACTCACGCGGGAGTTCGCCGCCCGCCGGATACGCGGACTCCCGCGAGACCGGGATGTGGGTGTGCTCGGGCAGGTAGAGGCCGGCGAATCCGCGCTCCTCCAGCTCGCGCGCGAGCCGTACCGGCGTGATCGTCTCGTCGGTGAGAAAGATCGTGGTGGCGATGCGCATGCGGGAGCTCCTCATCGTCGTGACCTCGGCCAGCCTGTCTGTCTGTGGGCCGACCCACGAGCGTCAAACTACGTCCTGCCGTACGTTGGCGCACCCCTTCCGTTGCAGGGGCGTTCACGGCTCAATATCAGGGTTTCTGTACGCACCATCACGCCAACACGCCAACGGAGATACCGGCATGACGGGTTCTACGACTGGACCGACGCGACGCCAACTGTTCGTGACCGGAGCGGCCGCCACCCTTACCTTGGGCAGCGTGACCTTCGCGAATGCCGCGCCCGCCGACGGCGAGGAGACCACGACCGTACGCGGCACACTCCCGCCAGGGTCCCCCGACTACGTCTACCTGCCCGTCGAAGTACCGCGCGGCGTGCGCGAGATCGCCGTGTCGTACACGTACGAGAAGACGCCCGTGCCCACCGGCACTCAGGGCAACGCCCTCGACATCGGCATCTTCGACGAGCGCGGCACCGACCTCGGCGGTCGCGGCTTCCGCGGGTGGTCCGGCGGGGCTCGTACGGAGTTCTTCGTACGAGCCGACGCCGCCACGCCCGGTTACATCCCCGGCCCGGTGCGCGCCGGGACCTGGAACATCGTGCTGGGTCCGTACACGACCGCGCCCGAGGGTCTGCCGTACGCCGTGACCATCACCCTGCGGTACGGCGCCCCGGGCAAGACCCCCGCGCCCGTCTATCCGCCCGAGCGCGCCAAGGGGCGGGGGCGCGGCTGGTACCGGGGCGACTGCCACCTTCACTCCGTGTACTCCGACGGACGGCGCACCCCGGGCGAGATCGCCGCGGCCGCCCGTGCCGCCGGGCTGGACTTCATCAACACCAGCGAGCACAACAACCACTCCGCGCACAGCGCCTGGGAGCGGCTGTGGGGTGACGACCTGTTGATCCTCACCGGTGAGGAAGTCACCACCCGTAATGGTCATGTCGTCGCCGTCGCCACCGACCCTGGCACCTTCATCGACTGGCGCTACCGCGCCCGCGACAACCGCTTCGGGCACTTCGCCCGCGAGATCCGCCGCGCGGGCGGCCTCGTCGTACCCGCGCACCCGCACGCCTCCTGCATCGGGTGCAACTGGAAGTTCGGCTTCGGGGACGCGGATGCCGTGGAGGTGTGGAACGGGCCGTACACCCCGGAGGACGAGATCGCCCTCGCGTCCTGGGACAACACCCTGGTCGACGGAGCCGGCGGCCGCGGCTGGACACCGGCCATGGGCAACAGCGACGCCCACCGCGAGCCGCAGCTCGTCGGTATGCCGCAGACCGTGGTGCTGGCCGACGACCTGACCCGCGAGGCGATCCTCGACGGCATACGAGCCGGACACTCCTACATCGCCGAGTCCTCGTCCGTGTCGCTCACCTTCGGCGCCTCAGGCGGCCGCGCCCGCCACGCCGGCATCGGTGACCGGCTGGACGTCGACGCCGGCACCCCCGTGACCGTCCGCCTGGAAGTCACCGGCGCGCCCGGCTGCACCGCCCACTTCGTCACCGACCAGGGCACGCTCCACACCGCGCCGCTGCCGGAATCCGGCGCGGGCACGGTGGAGTGGCGTACGACGCCGCAGTACGCGACGTACGTACGGGCGGAAGTCCGCCACGCACCGAAGGTGCCCGGCCTGCCTGGACCACTGGCGGCACTGACGAATCCCATCTTCCTAACCAGTGAGAACCAGGGGTGAGAACCAGAGGAACCAGGGGAACTAAGTGAAGTCCCAGCTGCCCGCGAATGTACGGTCCTGCTGGCCGAAAGCGGCGACCCCTCCCACGCGATCCTGAGCACGACGCCCACCGCTATGGCCGCACTGCTCCTGCACATCAAGGCCGAGGGCGTCATGGCGCGATGTTGTGGTTGATGCGGAACACGTTCTGCGGGTCGTACTGGCGCTTGATCGCACGCAACCGGTCGTAGTTCTGCCGGTAGTTGGTACGCACCCGGTCCTGGTCGTCGGCGCCGAGGAAGTTGATGTAGCCGGCCTCCTCGGTGTGCGGGCGCAGCGCCGCGTCGTACTCACGGGTCCAGGCGATGTTGTGCTCGGTGTCGGCGGGGTCGGCGTAACTGGCCCCGAAGGCGGCCGAGAAGGTGGCGTCGCGGTAGGCGAACGCGGTGTCCTCGCCGCCGACGCGGTGGCAGGCGCCGTCGATCGGGAAGATGACGGTGTCGCTCTCCATCGACGGAATCGTCGCGCCGTACGTCATGTGGACGTCGATGGCGCCGTCGGTCAGTTCGCGGCTGAAGTTGCCCTTCCAGTAGTGGTAGAGGCCTGGCGGCAGGTCCTCGTCGAAGAGGGTGTTGATCACGGGGTACGGCATGCGGTCGACGTACTGGCCGATGACCGGACCCAGTGCGTCCAGGCGGCCGCGGGCCGTGTCGTCCTTGTCTGTGGGGCCGGTGAAGCAGGTGAGGACGGCGCACACGGGGCGGCCGTGCCAGCGTTCGGGCAGGAACGGGAGCTGTGGGCCGAGAAGGACAGCGAAGAGGGAGTTGAACTCCTCCGGGGCCTCGGCGTTCATGTCCCGCCAGCGGCGCGCGACGTCGCCGTCGAGCGGGTAGAAGGTGGGGCCGCCGAGGATGTCGCTCACCGGGTGCAGCCGGAACTTGAAGGAGGTGACGATGCCGTAGTTGCCGCCTCCGCCGCGCAGGGCCCAGAAGAGGTCGGGGTGGTGCTGGTCGGCGTCGCAGGTGAGGAGGGTGCCTTCGGCAGTCACGACGTCGGCGGAGATGAGGTTGTCGCAGGACAGGCCGTATCGGCGGGAGAGGTGTCCCATACCGCCGCCGAGCGTGAGGCCGCCGACCCCGGTGGTGGAGACGACCCCGCCAGTGGTGGCGAGACCGAAGGCGTGGGTGGCGTGGTTGAAGTCGCCCCAGGTGCAGCCGCCCTCGGCGCGGGCGGTACGGGCCTCGGGGTCCACGCGGACGGCGCGCATCCGGGACAGGTCGGCGACGACACCGCCGTCGCAGGTTCCGTATCCGGCGACCGCGTGGCTGCCGCCTCGGACCGCGAGGGGGAGGTCGTGGTCGCGGGCGAAGCGTACGGCGGCGATGACGTCGGCGGCGTTGGCGGCGCGGACGACGACGGCCGGGGTGCGGTCGTGGATGGCGTTGTAGACGCGGCGCGCCTCGTCGTACGCCGGGTCGGCGGGGGTGATGACGTCGCCGTGCACGGTGGCGCGCAGCAGGTCCAGGGCCAGGTCGGTGGGCTGGGTGGTCAGCGTTGTCATGGCGGGCACCGGCTTTCTGGGAGCGCGAGGAGTGGCTTCATACGTCCGTTGTACGCCGGGGGTGTGCGGCGGGCATCGCATGGACCACCCACTTCGGCCGGGGCCGGACATGGGCAGAACGGCCTATGGGACGCGGGCGGGGGCGTTGCCGCTGCGCGGGGCTCTTTCCCCGACCCGCCCCTTCCCGCTGAGACACTTTGCGGCTCCGCCGCGTGAGGGGCTCCGCCCCAGACCCCGCTCCTCAAACGCCGGAGGGGCTGGATAGTGCCGCTGAGCGGGCAAATCCAGTCCGTCCGGGGCCTGGGGGCTTGCCCCCAGTTCGGGAAGGGGCGGGTCGGGGAACAAGCCCCGCGCAGCGGCGCCGGCGGTGTCAGGTCAGGCCGTGGGAGTAGGCGTAGGCCGTGGCGGCGGTGCGGGAGGTTACGTTCAGCTTGGCGAAGATGTTGTTCAGGTGACGGGCCACGGTGTGCTCGCTGATCACCAGCTCGCGCGCGATGTCCCGGTTCGTGCCGCCCGCCGCCACCAGCCGTAGTACCTCGCATTCCCGTGGGGTGAGGCCCCCGGGCAGCGCCTCGTGTCTCTCGCCCAGCAGAGCCGCCGCGCGCCGGGCGTCGGGAACGGCGCCGAGTTGCTCGAAGGTGGTCCGGGCGGCCCGGAGCTCCAGCCGGGCTGCCTCGTCGTCACCGGCCGCCCGGTCGGCGGCGGCGAGCAGCATCCGTACCTGCGCGGCCTCGTACGGGATCCGCAGCTCCAGCCAGCCCGCCAGCGCCCGGCGCAGCGGCCGCAACGCCTCGTCGGGGTCCCGGGCGCCGTGCCGCGCGAGTGCGAGCGCGCCGCGGGCCGTGTCGGCCATGGCGCTCAGCAGGGTGGCAGCGGAGGCCGGGGGGCCGCCGACGGCGAGTGCCTCCAGCTCCGCGACCGCGGAGGCGGCGCCGTCCACATCACCCACGGCCAGGGCCACCTCCGTCTGGGCGGCCCGCAGCCGGGCGCGTCCCAGCAGGTCGGGCGGCGCGTCGTGCTGGCAGGCGAGGGCCAGCCGCAGGCCGGTTACGGCGGCGTCGGCCTTTCCCTGGGCCAGGCGTAGCAGGGCGAGGCCGGGCTGGGGGATACGTCCGAGTTCGTGGGCGTGCGCGTACGAGACGGCGGCGGCGTCGAGGTGGCCTCGGCGCCGCATGATCTCGCCGACCGCGTAGTGGGCCGCCGCGGCGGCTTCGAGGGAGTCCGGCAGCACCTCCTCGCAGACCCGCTCGGCCTCGGCGGCCGCGAGAGACCAGGCGCCGCGCAGGTCGAGCACCTCGACGTGGTGCACGCGGCAGAGCCCGCGGAAGGGGTTGTCCGTGAGGGGTCCGACCACCGCACCTGTTTCCGCCGCGCCCGGTGCGGAGCCTCCCGTACCCGTGGCGCCTGGATCCGCAACGCCCACGCGCATTGCGCCCGCCCGCGTTACGCCCATACCCGTGGCGCCCGCACCCGTGGCGCCCGCAACGCCCCCACCAGCCGTACCCGCGCCCGCGCCCGTACCCGCGCCCGTACCCTGCGCTGCCCGCTCCCCGCCCCCCGGCGGCGTCGCGTGCTGCGACCACGGGACGGAGCACCAGGCCATCGCGGCGTCGGTCCATTCGACGGCGCGGCCGAAGTCCGCCGCCGCCATGCACTGGTTGAGCCCCATGCAGTAGAGCCAGCCGGTGAACATGCCGCTCAGCTCGCCCGCCGTAACCGCGCACATCACGTCGTCCAGCAGGGCCAGGCCCTCTGCCGTCCGGCCGTCCGCGAGCAGCACCGCCGCGTGCGCCTGGCGGCTCAGGGCGATGAGGTCGGGGCTGCCGGAGTGCCGGGCGATGCGGTACATCCGGCGGGCGGCGGCCAGTGCGGCTGCGGGGTCGCGGTTCGCTTGCGCCTCTTCCGAATCCGTCCAGGCGAGGAAGCACTGCTCGGGGCACTCCGGTTCGTGCTCCAGGTGGTGGCGGGCCCGGTGCAGCCAACCTGCGGCCGCGGCGGGACGCCCCAGCTCGCGGTACTCGAAGTACAGCCACCAGGCGGCACAGCCGGCCCGGCGGTGGTCTCCGGCGGCGGCGTACCCAGCATGGGCGCGCAGGCGGGCGTCGACCGACTCGTCCACGTGACCGGCCCACCACGCGGCGTCGGCCAGCGTGTCGAGGTCCTCGGGGGCGAGAGCGCGCGGGGCGTGGCCGTCGAGGGCGCGCAGCAGGACGTACGCCTCGGCCCAGGACTCCCGGGCCGCCGCGTCCCGCGCCCGCTCGACGGAGGGGGCCTCCTGGACGGCCATGGCCGCTCCCTTTCCTCCCGGTCCCCCGGTCCTCCCAGAATATGGGCGGCCCGGCACGCACGCCCAGTGTGGTGGTCGCCGGCTCGCGGCGGCACGACAGACAAACAGGTCAGGGGGAGCCGTATACGGCTCCCCCTGACCTGTGACTCATGTACGTCGGTCCGACTGGTCCGACTGGCCCGGACTAGTCCTCGACGACGAGCGCCGGGGTGTCCTGCGTCAGCACCTCGCCGCGGAAGAACGCCGGGCTGACGCGCTGCATGGCGAACATGAGCACCGCACCGAGCAGCAGCAGGCCGACGCCGATCACGAAGACCGAACCCATCCCGAAGAGCGAGCTGCCGCTGCCGTACGCCGGGTCCCACATGTCGTACAGCGTCTGGCCGAAGACGGCGGTGAGCATCAGGGCGCCGACGCCCGGGAAGATGCCCTTGACCATCAGGTTGCGCGCCGACTTGCGCAGCTCGCGGCGGAAGTACCAGACGCAGGCGAAGGCGGTGATCGCGTAGTAGAAGCAGATCATCAGACCGAGCGCGTAGATCGTGTCGACGAGGACGTTCTCACTGAGCATGGTCATCGTCGCGTAGAAGACGCCGGTGGCGAGGCCCGCGACGACGGTCGCGCGACCAGGCGTCTTGAAGCGCGGGTGCACCTTCGAGAAGGAGGCCGGCATGGCCTTGTACGTGCTCATCGCCAGGGCGGTGCGCGCGACCGGGATGAAGGTGGTCTGCAGGCTCGCGGCGGCGGAGGCGACGACCGCGAGGAAGAGCAGGATGCCCAGCCCGGAGCCCATGATCGGTTCGGCGAGGACCGCGAAGACGTTGTCCGAGGTCTCCGGGTTGCCGAGGCCGGTGCCCTTCTCGCCGACGCCGGCGTACATCTGCGCGGCGATGGCGACCATCAGGTACGAGACGACGATCACGATCATGGCGAGCGTCGCGGCGCGGCCGGGCGTCTTGGCGCTGCCGGTGCTCTCCTCGTTGATCGACAGGCAGGCGTCCCAGCCCCAGTAGATGAAGATCGAGAGGGACAGACCCGCGGTGAAGGCGGCGAAGGACTCGACCGCGAAGGGGTTCATCCAGGACCAGGAGAAGTCGATCGAGTTGGCGACCTCGCCGGACTTGGTGAGCGCCATGTAGACGAACATCAGGAGTACCGCGAGCTGCAGCCCAACCAGGGTGTACTGGACCCACTTGGTGGCGGTGATACCGCGGTAGCTGATCGCCGTGGCGATGGCGATGAAGGCCAGCGTGGTGAGGATGTGGGCGGCCTTGTTGTCGTCCAGCGCGGCGACGTCCGCACTGCCGGTCAGCTCACCCAGGAGCAAGTAGAAGAAGGATGTCGCGACGCCCGCGAGGTTCGAGAGCACCACGATGGTGGCGACCAGCAGGCCCCAGCCGCACATCCAGCCGATACGAGGCCCGAAGGCCTTCACCGACCAGGTGAAGGAGGTGCCGCAGTCGGGTATGGCCTTGTTCAGCTCGCGGTATGCGAAGGCCACCAGCAGCATCGGCAGGAACCCTGCGAGGAAGACTGCGGGCATCTGCAGTCCGACCTCGGCGACCGTGGGGCCCAGCGTGGCAGTGAGGCAGTAAACAGGGGCAACGGTGGAGATGCCGATGACGGCGTTGCCCATAAGCCCGACGGAGTTCCCGCCCAGGCCCTTCTCGCGTACGCCGCCCTCCACCGAGGGGGCGCCGCTTACCGTGTCTCCGGCCTGGGGCCGTGTATCCACATGAGTCATAAGCGCGACGTTAACGGCTGCGCTTTCCACATCCGGAGCACTTGACTCCGCTCCAAAGATCCTTGCATTCGGCGGTGTCGGACGACTCATTGGTTGAGTATTGAAGGTCGTGAGCAACTCACGGGCGGCCATTGCCAGGCCAATTGCAGAAACTTCCACGCTACGGAAACCGCAACACTGTCCGTTATGCCCGTTTCAAAAGTTTCCCGTACGTCTTTCCGGAGGGCCCATCCGGTTCATCAGGTCCAGACGATCGCCTGCGTCTCGCCGTACGCGTGCAGCGCGTACGAGCCGACATCCCGCCCCACTCCGCTCTTCTTGAACCCGCCGAACGGCGCCTCCATGTTCCTTCCGACGGTGTTCACCCCGACCCCGCCGGCCCGCAGCCGCCGCGCCACGCGGAAGGCGCGGGCCATATCCCCCGACCAGACGTAGTCGATCAGCCCGTAGTCGCTGTCGTTGGCGAGCGCGACCGCTTCCTCCTCGTCGCCGTCGAAGGGGACGACCACGACGACCGGCCCGAAGATCTCCTCGCGGACGACGCGCATGTCGTTCGTACAGTCGGCAAAAAGAGTCGGCGCCACATAGAACCCCTTCTCGTACGACGGACGCTCGCCGCCCGCGACCAGCCGGGCGCCCTCCTTCTTGCCCAGCTCGATGTACGACTCGACGCGGTCGCGATGGGCGGCCGAGATCACCGGGCCGACGACCGTGCCCGGGGCTGCCGGATCGCCCACCGTGAGGGAACCGACGTAACCGGTCAGCTTCTCCACCAGCCGGTCGTAGATCCCGCGCTGTGCGATCACGCGGGTCGGGGCGGTGCAGATCTGGCCGCTGTAGAAGGAGAACGTCGTCCCTATCCCCATCACGGCGGAGTCGAGGTCGGCGTCGTCGAACACGACCGCCGCACCCTTCCCGCCCAGCTCCATGAGCTGACGCTTCATGCCGCGCCCGCAGACTTCGGCGATGCGCTGTCCGACCGCCGTGGACCCGGTGAAGCTGACCATGTCGACGTCCGGCGAGTCGACGGCGGCCTCACCGACGGCGGGCGCTGAGCCGGTGACGACGTTCACCACACCGGGCGGAACTCCGGCCTCCGCCAACGCCGCCGCCATGCGGTAGACGGACAGCGGGTCCTGCGGGGCGGGCTTCACGACGACGGTGTTGCCCATGGCCAGCGCGGGCGCGACCTTGCCAGCCGCGTTGGCCCAGGGGTTGTTGTACGAGGTGATGCAGGTGACGACGCCGACCGGCTGGCGGACGGCCAGGGCGCCGAAGATCCCCGCCTTCCCCATCGGCCCCGCCGGATTGACCTGCGGCGGCAGCCCGGTCTCGACCGGCTCCAGCGCCCCGCGCGCGTACCGCCGGAAGCGGGCAGCCCCCACCGCCACCTGCATGCCGAGCGCGGTCGCGGTGGTGGCGCCGGTCTCGGCGCGGGCGAGTTCGGCGTACGCCGCCGAGTCGCGCTGGATGAGGTCGGCGGCCCGGTCGAGGATCGCGGCGCGCTCCTCGGGGGCGGTGCGGGACCAGGCCGGGAAGGCGGCCCTGGCGGCGGAAGCGGCGGCGTACACCTGCCGGCGGCTCGCCTCCGGGGCCGGCCCGACCACTTCCTCCGTGGCCGGGTTGACCACCTCGTAGTGGCCGCCGTCCGGCTCGGTCCACTCGCCGCCGATGAACAGCCGCTCGGCGCCGCCCTTCACCTGGTCGCCCTTCACTTGGTCGCCACCGTCCTCGTGTCCCGGCCCGAGCGCAGCACCGTGCCCGGCACCGCCCCGGTGACCTGGTCGTCGCGTATCGCCTCGACGCCGTTGACGCGTACGGACACGACGCCGATCGCCTTCGAGTCGAGCCGCGGACTGTCGCCGGGCAGGTCGTGCACCAGCGTGGCCGGGCCCGCCTCGATCTGCTCCGGGTCGAAGAGGACGAGGTCCGCGTGGAAGCCCTCCTCTATACGTCCGCGCTCGCGCAGCCCGAAGAGCTGGGCGGGGTCGTCGGTCAGCATCTTCACGGCCTGTTCGAGTGACACCAGTTTTCGGCCGCGCAGGCAGTCGCCGATGAAGCGGGTCGTGTACGGCGCCCCGCACATCCGGTCCAGGTGGGCCCCGGCGTCGGAGCCGCCGAGCAGAACGTCCTCGTGCTGCCAGGTGCGCTGCCGCAGTTCCCAGCTGGCGGGGTCGTTGTCTGCGGGCATCGGCCACAGGACGGTGCGGAGGCGGTCGTTGGCGCATATTTCGACGAGGCAGTGGAAGGGGTCCTGGCCGCGTTCGGCGGCGATGTCGCGTACGACGCGTCCGCTGAGGCCGGCGTTGGCGTCGGAGTACGTGTCGCCGATGACGTACCGCTCGAAGTTGGCGAGGCGCCGGAAGACGCCGGCCTCCTTGCTGTCGGCGCGGCGCAGCATTTCCCGCCGTACGTCCGCATCGCGCAGCTTCTCGATGCGCTCGGCGACGGGGAGGGCCAGGATGTCGCCCCAGCCGGGGATGAGGTTGAGCGCGCAGAACGTGCCGAGGGACATGTTCATGGGGGTCAGGATCGGCATGGTGAGGGCGACGATCCGGCCGCCGGCCTGCCGGGCGCGTTCGCTGGCCTGCAATTGGCGCGGGACGCGGGTGGGGACTGCCGCGTCGATGGTCAGTACGTTCCAGTTGAGGGGGCGGCCGGCGGCCGTCGTCATCTCGACGAAGAGGTCGATCTCGTCGTCCGTGAACTGGTCGAGGCAGCCGGCGACGATCGCCTCCAGCTGGGTGCCCTCGTGCTGGCCGACGGCCCGGGAGAGGGCGATCAGTTCGGCGGGCTTGGCGTGCCGGGAGGCGACGGGCCGGCCGTCACCGTCGGAGTGGGTGGACGACTGGGTGGTGGAGAGCCCCCAGGCACCGGCGTCCATCGCGTCGTGCAGCAGCTGGAGCATGCGCGCCATCTGCTGCTGGGTGGGCTGCGCGTCGCTGACGGCGTCGGGGCCCATGACGTGGCGGCGCAGGGCGCAGTGGCCGACCATGAAGCCGGCGTTGACGGCGATGCGGCCTTCGAGGGCGTCGAGGTATTCGCCGAAGGTGTGCCAGTTCCAGGGGGCGCCTTCTTCGAGGGCGACGAGGGACATGCCCTCGACCTTCGACATCATGCGGCGCGTGTAGTCGGCGTCCTCGGGGCGGTCGGGGTGCAGGGGGGCGAGGGTGAAGCCGCAGTTGCCGCCGGCGACGGTGGTGACGCCGTGGTTGAGGGACGGGGTGGCGTACGGGTCCCAGAAGAGCTGGGCGTCGTAGTGGGTGTGCGGGTCGACGAACCCGGGGGCGAGTACGAAGCCTTGGGCGTCCTCGCTGGTACGGGCGGCCTCGTCGACGGTGCCGGGCGCGGCGATGACGGCGATACGCCCTTCACGGATGCCTACGTCGGCGACGTACGCGGGGGCGCCGGTGCCGTCCACGACGGTGGCTCCGCGGATGAGGTGGTCGAGCATGGCGGTCCCTTCGGGGAGGAGTGGAAAAGGTGGGTATGGGTGCGGGGTGGGGGCTGCGGGCGTGGGCCGCTGCGCGGAGCTTGTCCCCTACCCGCCCCTTCCCGCTGTGACATTTGCGGCTCCGCCGCGTGGGGGGCAAGCCCCAGCCCCCAGACAAAACGGACGCCCTCCGGGCGTGTCCTCAAACGCCGGACGGGCTGGATTTGCCGCACAGCGGTAAATCTCAGCCCTCCGGCACTTCCAGCCCCTCCGGCGTTTGAGGAGCGGGGCCTGGGGCAGCGCCCCAGTTCGGGAAGGGGCGGGGTGGGGAAAGGGCCCCGCGCAGCGGCAGCCACTCAGCCGCCCGCCGCCGCCCCGCGGAACCGCGTGGTCCGGTGCACCGGATCCGTGTCGATCTTCGGGATGACGTGCTCACCGATCAGCTTGATCGTCGTCTTCGTGTCCTCGGGCGACACCCCGATCGGCAACCCGAACGAAAGCTGATCCGCCCCCGCCTGCTCCCACCGCTCGCACTGCCGCAGCACCTCATCAGGATCCCCGCAGATCATCAGCTCCTCGGCGATGAGCAGCTCGATAATCTCCGCCGAATACTCCGGCAACAGCTCCGGCCACTCCGGAACCCCCTCCGGCCGCGGAAACGTGTCGTGGTACCGGAAGAGCAGCGACTGCAGGTAGTTGAGCCCCCCACTCACCGCGATCTCGACCGCCTTCTCGTGCGTCTCCGCACAAATCGCCGTCGACGTCACCATCACGTTGTCGTTGACGAAGCCCCCCACCGGCTCCGCGTCCTTGACCGCGTTCTTGTACGACTCGACGACCCACTCCATGTCGGAGACCTTCTGCACGCTGAAGCCCAGCACCCCGAGCCCCTTCTTCCCCGCCATGGCGTACGACGACGGCGACCCGGCGGCGTACCACATCGCCGGGTGCGACTTCCCGTACGGCTTCGGCAGTACCTTCCGCGGCGGCAGAGACCAGTGCTTGCCCTGGAAGCCGACGTACTCGTCCTGGAGCCACATCTTGGGAAACTCGGAGATCGTCTCCTCCCAGATCTCCTTGGTGTGGTTCATGTCCGTGATCCCCGGCATGAAGCCGAGAATCTCGTGGCTGCCGGCCCCGCGCCCCGACCCGAACTCGAAGCGCCCCTCCGACAGGTGGTCCAGCATCGCCACCTTCTCGGCGACCTTCACCGGGTGATTCACCGGCGCCAGCGGATTGAAGATCCCCGACCCGAGGTGAATCCGGTCGGTCGCGTGCGCGAGGTACCCGAGGAAGACGTCGTTCGCGGAGAGGTGCGAGTACTCCTCCAGGAAGTGGTGCTCGGAGGCCCAGGCGTACTTGAAGCCGGACTTGTCCGCCTGGATGACGTACTCGGTCTCCTCCATCAGCGCCTTGTGCTCCGCCTCGGGGTCGGCCTTGGCACGCGCGGCCGGCACGTATCCCTGTACAAAGAGCCCGAATTCCACGGTACTCCCCCTCCGGAGAAAACTGACACACCGTCAGTTACGAATATGCACGACTGTTCCACTGCCCCTTCGGACCGTCAATAGCTGATACACCGTCAGAAGAGACTGACGCCCGCCAGCCACCCGCCGTCGATGACGAACGGCTGCCCCGTGATGTACGACGAGTCGTCCCCGGTCAGGAACAGCGCCAGCGCCGCCACCTCCTCCGGCTGCCCGATCCGCCCCATCGGCACGAGCTTCTTGTAGAGCTCCTCCACGGCGGCCTTGGCCTCCACCGGATCGGCCGTCGGATCCAGCGCGGCCGGATTCGTCATCGGCGTGTCCACGGCCCCCGGGCACACCGCGTTCACCCGTATCCTCTTCGCCGCCAGCTCCACGGCCGCGACCCGCGTCAGCCCGAGAATCGCGTGCTTGGTGGCGGCGTACGCACCCACGAAGGCCATGCCCGTGAGAGCGGTGTACGACGCCGTATTGACGATGGTCCCGCCACCGGCCGCCTCGATCTCGGGCGCCACGGTCCTGATCCCCAGAAAGGCGCCCACCTGGTTGACCTGCACCACCTGCTGGAACTCCTCCAGCGGCGTGTTCACCAGCTCGTTGAACCGCAGAATCCCCGCGTTGTTGACCAGCCCGTCGATCTTCCCGAAGGTGCCCTTGGCGGCGGCCACGGCAGCAGCCCAGTCCGCCTCCTGGCTCACATCGAGATGGACGTACGTCGCGACGCTCTCCCCGAGCTCCTTGGCGAGCGCCTCGCCCTGCTCGTCCAGCACATCGGCCAGCACCACCTTCGCGCCTTCGGCCACGAAGAGCCGCGCCTCCTGCTCGCCCTGCCCGCGCGCCGCGCCCGTGATGACGACGACGCGCCCGTCCAGCTTGCCCATGCCAGGTCTCCCTCAGTTCAGGTGCGGGGCCACTTCGGCGGCGAACGCCGCCATCTGGTCGGTCAGTTCGGTGCGACCGCGACTGCGGAACCGCACCTGGATCTGATGCACACCCATCGCGCCGTACGCCCGCAGCGACTCGGCGATCGCCTCCGGCTTCCCGGCCACCGTCCGCCGCCCGACGTCCCAGGCCGCGTCACCGACGTACAGCGGCTCGGTGATGGCGCCGACGGTGAGGGGCCACACGACCCCGGCCTCCTCCCGGATCGCCTTCAGCCTGGCGATCTGCCGCGGCAGCCGGTCGCGCGGATCGCCCTGCGGAAGCCACCCGTCCCCGCGCAAAGCCGCCCGGCGCACGGCGGCGGGCGACGACCCGCCCACCCACACGGGTACGCGGTCCTGCGCCGGGCGCGGCTTCTGCCCGAGCCCGCTGAAGGCGTACCGCTCCCCGGCGAACTCGGGGTATTCGTCCGGCCCCAGCGCTGCCCTGAGCGCGTCGATCGTCTCGTCGAGTACGCCGCCCCGCCCGCCGAAGTCCGCGCCGAGCGCCTCGAACTCCTCCCGCACGTGCCCGGCGCCGACCCCGAGGACCAGCCGCCCGCCGGAGAGGTGGTCGAGCGTCGCGTACTGCTTGGCCGAGGCAAGAGGATGCCGCAGGCCGACGACGGCGACGTGGCTGAGCAGCAGGACGCGCTCGGTGACGCCGGCGAGGAAGGAAAGGGTGGCGACGGGGTCGTACCAAACGGTGCTCATCGCGTCGGCCAGCCGACGAGGGATCGCGACGTGGTCGCAGCTCGCGATGTAGCCGAACCCGCAGCGGTCGGCGGTCCTGGCCACCTCGGCGAGATCCTCCGGCCCGGCCTCGGCCTCCCACGACTCGGCGTAGAGGGTGCTCTGCGACTGGACCGGGAGCTGCATCCCGTACATCACCATGGGAACACCACCTCATCTGATGGGCCGTCATGACTGACCAAGGTGGCCATCGTCGTTCCTGACGGTCCATCAGACAAGAGGCGGGGGCGGGCCGGCTCGCGCACGAGGCCGTTCCGCGCGCACGAGGCCGTTCCGCGCGCACCTGGCCGTTCCGCGCGGCCACAGCACTGCAGCCGCCCGAGCGGCTCCCCTCGGGGGCGCCGTACGAACGGCTGCAGGGCTCGGCCGCGCGATCGGCCGGGGCGCTACTACACGGAAAGCGGCACGGGGTGGATCTCGCTGGCCGGGTGACCGGTTCGCTCGTGGATACGCTTCACCGCATCCGCGGACGGCGCCTCGGAGAGGCAGTACACGACTCCCGCGTCGGGATCGGCCCACGCCCGCTCGAAGTGCACCCCTTCCTCTGCCTCGATCGCCAGGTCTGCCCGGTGTGCCGCCGACAGCTGCTCAGCTGTGATGCCCTTCATGTCGTGGTGGACGTCCATAAAAGTGGTCATCGACCGCCACCTCCCGTCGTCTCGTCGTCTGCTCCTTCCATCGTGCGCCCGCCCCCGCACCGCCGCACCCGCCGGTACGCACGGCGCCCCGGCGAGCACGGAGAGTAAACAGCGCGTGCCTCCCCCTCCCCCTCCCCCCGGGTCATCCGAGCAGCGCGTAGACGACAGAAGCGCGGGCTGCGGGGTCCTGGGATCCGGTGGCGGTCATGCTGATGTCGGCGAAAGCCATGCGCTTGCCCAGTTTGGTGACGCGCGCGTCGAGCACGACGTCCGCGCCGACGACGGCGCGCTGGAAGGACGTCGACTGCTGGACGGTAGTCATTGGAACGAACGCGCCGCGGGCCGCGGACACGGCGATGACGGTCGCGGTGTCCGCGGCGGCCATGAGCGCCTGCCCGGACATGCCCCCGCCCTCCCGGGCCAGCCGGTCCGACCAGGGCAGCCGCAGCACGGCATGGCGCTCGCCGGTTTCAACGACGGCCAGCCCGAGGTCGAGCACCCAGGGAGCGAAGTTGTCGGCGAGGATCTTTTCGGCTTCGGCGAGGGTCAGTGTCATGCGCAGATGATCCCGCCCCGCCCCGGCTGCCACCAGGGGTCGGCCGGTGTGCCGGACCATCGCACAAGTGATCAGATACGTTGGCTTTTCGCATACGCAACGCCCAACGGGGCTGGCCGGTATACGCGGTGAGGTGTTCAGGCTGCGGCCGGCGAAGCCGGGGGCCCGTCTCCGGGGACCGGACCCGGGGCAGTAGCAGCAGAACAGAGCGACAACGGGGGGATCTCGCAGGATGAGTTATCAACAGCCACAGCCACAGCCGGGGCCACAGCCGGGGCCGGGGCCGTACGGGCAGCCGCAGCAGCCAGGGCCGTACGGGGGGTACCCGTACCCGCAGCAGCAGCAACACCAGCCCTTCCCCGGGCAGCCGTACGGCCAGCAGCCGCAGCCGCATCCCGGTGGGTGGGGCGGGCCGCCGCCGATGCCGCCGAAGAAGAGCAACAACGCGCTGATCGTGACCTTGAGCATTATCGGGCTCGTGGTCTTCGCTGTCGTCGCGCGGGTCGCTGTCAACGCGGCCAGCCGTGGCGAAGGGCCCGCCAGTTCCTATCCCGACGCCGAGTACAGGCTCACCTTGCCCAAGACCCTTCTCGGCGGGACGTACACACTGGCCGAGGACCTGTCCAACTCCGCCCCCCAGGAGAGCAGCGGCAGCTGGGACAAGAGCGACATGAAGAATTGGACGGGCGTCGCGGCGCAGTACACCGGGAAGGGCGGCGTCGAGTCCGGAGAGGTTCTCACCCTCTCCGGGTTCTACGGCCAGATCCGGCACCCCGAGGACGCGCGCGCGAGCCTGTTGCGTGGGGCTTCCCAAGGGGAAAACGTGACCCTTGCCGTGCCCGCCGAGGAGATCACACCCGCAGGAGCGGACATGTCGCTGAGCTGCCAGGTGATGACCTCCGACCAGGCCGGGACCAAGGCCACCGTGCCCATGTGCGCATGGGCCGACGACAACACCAGTGCGGTCGTGGCCCAGGTCGGCAAGGACACCGTGTCGCAGGCCCCCGAGGAGGTCGACCTGGAGAAGGTGGCCGCGCGCGTGCTGGAAGTGCGGGATGAGATGCGCCGGCCGCTGGGCTGAGTTTCCCGGGACGCGGCCGGTTCACCCGACACCGCAGTCCCGTCCAGAGGTGAGGAGCGTACGGAGGCCACACCCGATCACATCACTGCCCCGGCCACAGTCCTTCGTCGGTGAGTCCGAGCAGCTCGATCGCGTTCCTCCGTACGATCCGGTCCACCACGTCCGCGTCCAGGTGGCCCATCTGCTGCTCGCCGACCTCCCTGGACTTGGGCCAGGTGGAGTCGGAGTGCGGGTAGTCCGTCTCGTACAGGACATTGCCCACGCCGATCGCGTCGAGGTTCTTCAGGCCGAAGGCGTCGTCGAAGAAGCAGCCGTACACGTGCTGCGTGAAGAGCTCGGAGGGTGGCCGCAGCACCTTGTCGGCCACGCCGCCCCAGCCGCGGTTCTCCTCCCAGACGACATCAGCGCGCTCCAGGATGTACGGAATCCACCCGATCTGCCCCTCGGCGTACATGATCTTCAGGTTCGGGAAGCGCTCGAACTTGCCGCTCATCAGCCAGTCGACCATCGAGAAACAGCAGTTGGCGAAGGTGATCGTCGAGCCGACCGCCGGCGGGGCGTCGGCCGAGGTCGACGGCATCCGGCTCGACGATCCGATGTGCATCGCGATGACCGTTCCGGTCTCGTCACACGCGCGCAGGAAGGGGTCCCACTCGTCGGTGTGGATGGACGGCAGGCCCAGGTGCGGGGGTATTTCGGAGAACGCGACCGCACGGACGCCGCGCGCCGCGTTCCTGCGGACTTCGGCGGCGGCGAGTTCGGCGTCCCAGAGAGGGATGAGCGTGAGCGGTATGAGCCGGCCGCGGGCCTCCGGACCGCACCACTCCTCCACCATCCAGTCGTTGTACGCCCGGACGCCGAGCAGTCCCAGCTCGCGGTCCTTGGCCTCGGTGAACGTCTGGCCGCAGAAGCGCGGGAAGGTGGGGAAGCAGAGGGCCGACTGGACGTGATTGACGTCCATGTCGGCGAGGCGGTCGCGGACGGAGAAGGACCCCGGCCGCATCTGCTCGTACGTGATGACTTCGAGCCTGATCTCGTCCCTGTCGTACCCGACCGCCGTGTCGAGCCTGGTCAGCGGGCGGTGCAGGTCCTCGTACACCCACCAGTCGCCGACCGGCCCGTCATCGCCCTTGGCGCCCATCACGGGGGCGAACTTCCCGCCGAGGAAGGTCATTTCCTTCAGCGGGGCACGGACGATGCGCGGACCGGAATCCTTGTACTTGGACGGGAGCCGGTCCCGCCAGACGTTGGGGGGCTCAACCGTGTGGTCGTCCACCGAGATGATCTCCGGGAAGGTCTCCATACGATCCAAGGTAGCACCGATCTGACGATCCGTCAGCTATACGGGCGTGGGTAGGTAATGGGTAGGCGCCTTCCCGTGCTGACGCATTCGCCATGGACAAGGCAAACTGACTGTTGCGACTGGGCGGTAAGGGCAGACCGCAGGCGGCAGCAGAGGCAGGGGGAGTGCGATGGACGGCGTACCACGGGTCCCGGAGCAGCGGACTCCGGCTTCCGGCCCGCGCCCCGACGAGGGCACTCAGCACAAGAACCAGCACCAGAAGAAACACCAGCGACAACACCAGCAACACCAGCAACACCAGCAACAGCAAGAAATCACCGAGGCCGTGCGCTTCAGCGTGCTCGGTCCCGTCCGTGCCTGGCGCGGCGGCGAATCCCTCAACACCGGCTCACCGCAGCAACGCGCCCTGCTGGCCGCCCTCCTGCTCCGCGACGGCCGCACCGCGACCGCGTCCGAGCTGATCGACGCGATCTGGGGCGAGGAGCCGCCGTCACAGGCCCTGGCGGCGGTACGGACGTACGCCTCCAGGCTGCGCAAGGCGCTGGACCCGGGGGTGCTGGTCAGCGAGTCCGGCGGGTACGCGATACGGCCGGGCTCCGACACCCTCGACCTGGCCGTCGCACAGGAACTGGCCGCCGACGCCGAGAAGTCGCGCGCCTCCGGCGACCGCTGCCAGGCCCGTACGCTGATCAACAAGGCGCTCGGCCTGTGGGACGGCGAACCGCTGGCGTCGGTCCCGGGACCGTACGCCGAGAACCAGCGGGCCCGGCTGGAGGAGTGGCGGCTCCAGCTCACCGAGACCCGCCTCGACCTGGACCTGGAGGTCGGCTGCCACGCGGAGGCGATTTCGGAACTGACGGCGCTGACGGCGGCCCACCCCCTCCGCGAACGCCTGCGCGAACTGCTCATGCTCGCGCTCTACCGCAGCGGCCGTCAGGCGGAAGCCCTCGCCGTATACGCCGATACGCGCCGCCTGCTCGCCGACGAGCTGGGCGTGGACCCGCGCCCCGAACTCTCGCAGCTCCAGCAGCGCATCCTGGAGGCGGACGCGGACCTGGCCCGCCCGGTGGAACCGGCGCCGTCGGCGGCCCCCACGGTCGTACGCCCCGCACAGCTCCCAGCCACCGTCCCGGACTTCACCGGCCGGTCATCCTTCGTACGCGAACTGGGCGACCGCCTGGCCACGGCCGAGACGAGCGTCATGGCGGTGTCGGCGCTGGCCGGGATCGGCGGCGTAGGGAAGACAACCCTCGCGGTGCACGTGGCGCACGCGGCCCGCTCGCACTTCCCGGACGGCCAGCTGTACGTAGACCTGCAAGGCGCCGGCTCGCGGGCAGCCGAGCCAGAAACGGTCCTGGGCGCGTTCCTGCGAGCCCTCGGCACCCCCGACACGTCCATCCCCGACACCCTGGACGAGCGCGCGGCCCTCTACCGCTCGACCCTCGACGGCCGCCGCATCCTGGTCCTGCTCGACAACGCCCGCGACGCATCCCAGATCCGCCCCCTGCTCCCCGGAACCACCGGCTGCGCGGCGCTGGTGACGAGCCGGGCGCGGATGGTGGACCTGGCCGGAGCGCACCTGGTCGACCTCGACGTCATGTCCCCCGAGGAGGCGCTCCAGCTCTTCACAAAAATAGTAGGAGCCGAGCGAGTCGCCTCCGAACGCGAGGCGGCGCTCGACGTCGTAGGCGCGTGCGGCTTCCTCCCCCTGGCCATCCGCATCGCGGCCTCCCGCCTGGCTGCCCGCCGCACGTGGACGGTCTCGGTCCTGGCGGCGAAGCTGGCGGACGAACGCCGCCGCCTGGACGAACTCCAGGCCGGCGACCTGGCCGTAAAGGCGACCTTCGAGCTCGGCTACGGCCAGCTGGAACCGCAGCAGGCCCGCGCCTTCCGCCTCCTGGGCCTGGCGGACGGCCCGGACATCTCGCTGGCCGCGGCGGCGGCCGTACTGGACGAGCCCCTCCAGACCACGGAAGACCTCCTGGAGTCCCTGGTCGACACGTCCCTCCTGGAATCAGCGGCGCCAGGCCGCTACCGCTACCACGACCTGGTCCGCCTCTACGCCCGAGCGTGCGCGGAACGCGACGAACAGCCCCCGGTGGAGCGCGAACGGGCACTCTCCCGCCTCCTGGACTTCTACCTGGCCACGGCGGCGGCGGTGTACGCGCTGGAGCGGCCGGGGGATCGGCTGGCCGACCACCTGGAGCCGACCGATTTTCGAGGCCTCACGTTCCCCGACCGTCACGCCGCGCAGGACTGGCTGTATTCCGAGGCCAACTCCCTGCTGGCGTGCGTACAGCAGTCCTCTGCGCCGGCCATGCTCCGCCGGGCCGTGGACCTGCTGTGGGCGGCCAAGGATCTGGCGGAGTCGGGAGCCAACGCCAAGCAGTACGAGGCGGCGGCCACGGCCGTGCGTGAGAGGGCCCTGGAGTGCGGCGACGTGCGTGCCGAAGGCCGGGCGCTCACCACGCTGACCAATGTCCACCTGGTCGCCGGCCGCTTCGACCAGGCTGATCAGGACGCACAACGCGCGATGCTCCTCGCCGAGGACGCCGGAGACCCGCTGCCCAGCTGCTGGGCCCCCAACGACAGGGGAATCATCGCGATTTACCAGAACCGGCACGCCGACGGCGAGGGGTACCTGAACCAGGCGATCGCCAACTTCCGCCTGGGCAAGAACCGTCCCGGCGAGGCCAGTGCGCTGTGCAACCTGTCCCGCATCCACCTTGCGATGGGACAGACAGTCAGCGCTGTCGACCTCGCCCAGCAGGGCATCGACATCTACGACTCCATGGGGCACTCCCTGCGGGGCGCGAACGGCCGGTACGCCCTGGGTCTGGCGCTCACTCGGTCCGGACAGTTCGCCGATGCCACGGACAGGCTTCTGGAGGCCCTGGATGTATTCCGCGACAGCCGTCAGCGCCTGTGGGAGGGCATGACGCTGTTCCGGATCGCCGAGGTCGATCTCGCAGCGCAGCGACCGGCAGCGGCCGCCGCCCGGGCGGAGCAGGCACTCGCCATCCTGCGGGGCATCGGCGGGGAGTGGCGCCGCGGCAACGTACTCACCGTCCTGGGCCGTGCTCTCCATGGAATCGGTCAGATCGGCCGGGCTCAGGTCTGCTGGCGCGAAGCCGTGGCCATCTACGAGGAATTGGGTTCGCCGGAAGTGGCCGACGTACGGTCACTTCTGGCACCCGTAGCGAGGGCGTAACGCCCCGTACAGGGCGTTCATTGAACGTTTATCGCCGGAGGCCATGCTCGTACCTGTCGATCCGCCGCATCGGGGGCAGACGGATCAACGGGGAAGGCCGCGCACTAAGGTGAACGGCCCTGACTTGCCCGCCCGGCAGTCCACGGGGGAACAGCCGGGCGGGCATCTCCGACCCATCGAGCACAGCAAGCCTCACAGGGGAGCAGACATCATGAGCGAGACGAAGAAGACAGAGCCCGTACTGAAGCCGCAGGACAACCACGCCACGGGCACGGACAACGACGCCATCACAACCATGGACAACCACGCCACGGGCACGGGTGACGTCATTGCTACCCCTGAGGACAACCACGCCACGAGCGAGCCGGCGTAACAAGACCTTCCTGACGGGGAACGGCCGCGGTGGCGCGGAGGGGAGCCACCGCGGCCGCCGCATGTCCGGGGGCCGCCCCCTCGCGACCAAGCCGCGCGGGGGCGGCGGGGGTGGCGGGGGTGGCGGGGCCGGCTTCGGGCGCCCCGGGGCGTTGGTCGCTTCTGCGATGGGGGCCGCCACACGTAAGTGTGGCGCCGGAGCCCCGCCCCTCAAGGGCGCTCCTACGTCGCGTCGCCTGCGGCGATTGCGCTGCGCTACACCCTTGACCGCCGGACCTCCGCCGCAATGCTTCTGGGGGGCGGCCCCCGGGGGGAGCCCACGGGGAAACCCCGGCAAGTGGCCGGCGTGCCGCTGCCGACCGACGGCTGAGTGGGTGGGGCGCGGCAGGTTGAGGAAGCGGCGCGGCCCCAGACTCAGCGGGTGCGGGAACGGCCGCTGGTGGCACATTCCCATTCCGACGCACACGACCACCCACGCCGGTGGCCGGCTGGCCGGTCGGGCCGACGTGCGGACTCATGGTCGTGGCGGGTGGTACGCGACAGTTGAATGGGGCGACGCGGGCGGGTGCGGCGTCCACCCCCACCGGTGGCCGGTTGCACTGCAAGCCCGTTGCTGATGTGGACGGGCGAACCCAGCACACCACCCATGCGACGGTCGGCACGGCCCGTATGGGGCCTCGCGTGGGCCGAAACACGCCCGTGGTGGCCGAAGGCGTTGCGCGTGCGACGGGTGGGACTGGATGGGCGTTGAAATTCATCAAGTGGCGGGTTAGTCGCATTCCAAGCCCGGAAACGGGCGAAAACCGGGCGCTACTGCGACACAAGCTGCGTCACACTGCCCAGACCAACTGACCTGTTCGATCTCTGTGCGCCGAAGCGCTCCATTGATGGTCGCAAGCGAGTCGCGTTCCGACGCCCGGAAGAAGCCGTTGCTGCGACTCAACACCACGCACGGCGATGACGGAATGCTGCGGGGGCCGAGGCGGTGGCGGCTGGCGGGCTGCCGCCCCATCCACTCCTGCCGCACTAGCAGGACCTGCTGCCCCGACAGTCGTCCTGTTCGGTCTCGCCCGGCTTTCTGGCAATGGGCCGAAACGCTAGGGCGAGGGTTTGAAGCGATACGGCGGAGAGGGGTGGGACTGGAGGGGGATTGGGATTCGCCAGGTGGTGGGTTAGTCGCGTTCCGATGCTTCGATTGAAGCCCGTCCACGACGAAAGCGGGACTGCTGTGGGTGAGACACCGGCTCATGGCGGCGCACTGGACCGCAGGGGTCGTGCTCGACGGCACACCGCGTGTCGACTGGGGTAGGTGAAGCAGTCGTGGTCGCTGGGGTTGGTGGGCCGTCGGGCATCGGCATCTGGTGGATTAGGTGCACGCCGAAGTCCGAGCCGGGCTGTTGGCGCGCAATGAAACCGGCATGTGACACATGTCGAGCCCTTCCCAATGCTCCGAAAGTAGGGCAAATGGGATGCCATGGTTCGTCTTCTGCCGGGTTCGTCCCATCCACCTGGTTAATAACCGGGACCGTTCCCCAGTCGTGGCCGACGTGCCGCAGCGACCAGCCACACATCAGCAGGACGTCGTCCCACCATCCCTGCCCGTCTCATCAGGCTCACCGCCCAGTCGGTCCCTCGCCCACCGGCCCGCCGTGATCACGCCCCGAGGTGGCCGAGCCCGCCCCACCGGGTGCCGGTGGGGGCCGGTGTGACTGGTGGGCCGTCGGGAGCCGCCTGCCTGCGCCGCGCCATTGGCTGCAACGAACCCCACACATGACGTACGTCGAGGCCTCCCACAAGGGGTGAAAATGGGGTGAAAAGGGGGCGCCTGTGTGTCATGTGCTGGGTTCGTCCCATCCCGCCGGTGTGGGAGCCGGGACAGTGCCCTATACGCCGACCGAGAGTCGCCAACTTGTTCATCTGTCCGGCCGAGAGTGTCGGCTGTCCCACTGGCGGGCCGAGAACGTGCGCCGCCCCTACCGGCCGGGCCGAAAGCTTCGAACCACTGTTGGCTTGGCCGGGAGTGTCGAGCCAGCCTGCGAGTCCGGTCGTTCATTCGGCCAGGCCGTCGGCAGGGCCCACCCGCCCCTGGGCGCCCCTCCACCCACTCGCATCAGCAACCTGCTTGCTGCCCAGCCGGCCACCGGCCGGGGTGGACGCCACACCCGGCTGAGTCACCCCATTCAACTGTCGCGTCCTATCCGCGCAGGTCAGGAATCCGCAGGTCGACTCGGTCGGTCGGCCGTCCGCCTGCGTGGGTGCTCGTGTGCGTGGGCATGGGGATGTCCCGCCAGTGGCCGTTCCTGCAGTCGCTGAGGCTGGGGGCGCGCCACCCCATAGACGTCATGCGCCCCACCCACTCGGCCGTCGGCCACCGAGCCGACCCGCGCCGCTTCCCGGAGGTAGCGTGCAGGGCGTTTTTCTTTGGGCCGTCCCCGTACAAGCGTTAGCGGTGGGCCGGGGCGGCGGGTCAAGGGTGGGCCGCAGGCACATCGCGCAGCGACGCGACGCAGGAGCGCCCTTGACGCGCCGTCACGGCCCACCGACCCTGGAGCGCTCGGGACGGCCCGAAACCCCCAGAAGCAAGCATTGGTTACCGACCCCCGCCGAGGGCGCGACGCCGCGCAGGCACTCGACCGGGGGCGCGCTACAGCGGCCAGACCCGCACCCGGGGGTGGCAGAGTTTCCTCATGTCGTCCTCGTCCGAGGTGTAGAGGACCACATCGCCCGGCTGCCTTCCCGCGATCACCGCGAGTGCCGCATCAAGAGCGTACTTATGACCGTGCAGCCCCGTATCTTCGGCGTCGGACCTTGCTGCGATAGGCCTCGATCAAGGTCATGGAGCTCGTCACCACCGTGATACCCATCCGGTGCGCGTCCTTCAGCCTGGCCGACCTCGCCCGGTCACCAAGGACAGCCCGCGACAGGCCCTCGCAATCCAGCACGTAATACGAATCGACCATCAGGCGGCCGACGAGTGGTTCTCGAAAGCAGCTGGGCCGCGCTCGGCAAACCAGCGCTCGTTGTCCCGTCGCTCCGCCTCTGCGGCCGCCAGCTCCTCCTCGGTGACCGGGCCGTACTCCCCCTCCAGGTCCGCGATCAGCTCACCCAACCTGTCCCGCTCAGACTATGGAGTGACCCACACCACTTCACCGATCCCGATCCCGGGCCCGCAGCTCCGTCTTCAGGACCTTGCCGCTCGCGTTGCGCGGAAGATCCGTGACGAACTCGACCTCCCTCGGGACTTTGTAGTTCGCCATTTCGCGGCGGGACCACGCCATCAAGTCGTCGGCCGTCAGCGTCGAGCCCGGGCGGCGTACCGTGTACGCCTTGCCCACCTCGCCCAGCCTCGCGTCCGGGACGCCGATCACCGCCACGTCCGCCACATCCGGGTGCAGGCCCAGCAATTGCTCGATCTCCGCCGGATAGGCGTTGAAGCCGCCCACTATGAACATGTCCTTGATCCGGTCGGTGATGCGCAGGTTGCCGGCCTCGTCCAGTACGCCCACATCGCCCGTACGCAGCCAGCCGTCCGGGGTGATGGCGGCAGCCGTCTCCGCCGGGTCCTCGAAGTAGCCCCGCATGACGTTGAAGCCCCTGACCAGGACCTCCCCGGGACTACCGCGCTCCGCCAGTACGCGGACCTCCGTACCGGGGATCGCGCGGCCCGACGTCGACGCGATCGTCTCCGGCGGGTCGCCCCGCCGGCACATCGTCACGATGCCCGACGCCTCGGACAGGCCGTACGCCGTGAGCACCGTGGCGATGTGGAGCTCCGAGCGGAGGCGTTCCACCAGTTGCAGAGGCACCACCGCCGCCCCTGTGACGACGAGGCGGAGGGCGGAGAGATCGTGGGTGTCACGGGACGGGTGGTCCAGAAGTGACTGATGGAGGGTCGGCGGGCCGGGGAGGACCGAGATGCGTTCGGCGGCGATGTTCGCCAGGACCGTGTCCACGCTGAAGACGGGCTGGGGGACCATCGTGGCCCCCCGCATCAGGCAGGCGATGATCCCCGCCTTGTAGCCGAAGGTGTGGAAGAAGGGGTTCACGATCAGGTACCGGTCGCCTTCGCACAGACCCGCCAGCTCGGACCAGATTGCGTAGCCGCGCAGCGTCTGCCCATGCGTGATCAGCGCGCCCTTGGGGCGACCCGTCGTGCCCGACGTGTAGATGATGTCGGAGGGCGAGGAGGGGGCGATCGTCGCCGCGCGAGCGCGTACCTCCGACGACAGCACCGCCTCGCCCCGCGCCAGGAAGTCCTTCCAGGTGCTGAAGTTTTCGGGCGCGTCGTCCGCCAGCACCACCACCTCCTCCAGGTGCGGAAGGGAGGGGAGCGGGCCGTCGCCCGCGCCGTCCGTCGTCGCACGGCGCAGGGACGCGACGTACGACGTGCCCAGGAATGTGCCCGTGACGAAGAGGAGTTTGGCCCGGCTGCGGTGCAGGACGTACGCCGCCTCCGCGCCCTTGAAGCGGGTGTTCAGCGGGACGAGGACCGCGCCCGCCGTCACCGCGCCGAGGGCGGACACGATCCAGTCCAGCGTGTTGGGCGCCCAGACGGCGACCCGGTCGCCCGGCTCGACCCCGTGCGCCATGCACGCCGCCGCCGCCCGCTCGACGCGCTCGCCGAGGTCGGCGTACGAGATCCGGGTCCGGCCCTCGACCACGGCCTCCCGCTCGCCGTGCCGTTCGGCCGCACTCCGCACCAGCTCCGGGATGCTGCCCCATCCGGCGTCCCCGCCGTCCGCTGCGCTCATCGCAAGCCCTCCACACCGCACGCCGACGCACTAGCTGACTATCCGTCAGATTAGCTGTAGCCTGACGCGCTGTCAGTAGTCAGTGGTCGGCAGCCGGCGACCAGCGACCAGCCGCCAGCCGCCAGCGACGAACAGCCAGCAGCCAGCAGCCACGACCATCGCGGAGGTACCCGACGTGGCGACGCTCAAAGATGCGACAGCGATAGTCGGTACCGGACAGACCGCCTTCGCCAACCAACTCCCCGACTCCGAAAAGACCTTGGCCTGCCGCGCCATACTCGCCGCCCTCGACGACGCCGGCATCGCCCCGTCCGAGGTCGACGGCCTCGCCTCGTACACCATGGAGGAGACCGACGAAGTCGAGGTGGCGAAGTCCATCGGAGCCGGCGACCTCACCTTCTTCTCCAAGGTGGGTTACGGCGGCGGCGGCTCCTGCGCCACCGTCGCCCACCTCGCCGCCGCCATCGCCACCGGCCAGGCGAGCGTCGGCGTCGCCTGGCGGTCGCGAAAGCGCGGGTCGGGGCCGCGGCCCTGGAAGAACACCGCCGTGCAGTTGCCCACCCCCGCCCAGTGGACCCGCCCCTCCGGCCTCCTGCGCCCCGCCGACGAGATCGGCATGCTGGCCCGCCGGTACATGCACGAGTACGGCGCCACCCGCGACCACCTCTTCAATGTCGCCCTCGCCTGCCGCAACCGGGCCAACCAGAATCCCGCCGCGATCATGTACGAACGCCCCCTGACCCGCGACATGTACATGAGCTCCCGCTGGATCAGCGAGCCGCTGTGCCTCTTCGACAACTGCCTGGAGACGGACGGGGCCCTGGCCTGCGTGGTCGTATCGGCCGAGCGTGCCCGCGACTGCCGGCAGAAGCCCGTGTACGTCCACTCCGCCGCCCAGGGCCTGCCCGCCCAGCACCACGGCATGGTCAACTACTGGAACGACGACCCACTCACCGGCCCCGCCTGGACCGCCGCCCGCCAGCTCTGGAAGCAGGCCGACTTCGGCCCCGACGACGTCGACGTCGCGCAGATCTACGACGCCTTCACCCCACTCATCCCGCTGTCCCTAGAGGGCTACGGCTTCTGCGGGAGAGGAGAAGGAGCGGCGTTCACCGAAGGCGGGGCCCTGGAGAGCGGCGGGCGGCTGCCGATCAACACCGGCGGCGGCGGGCTCAGCGAGGCGTACGTCCATGGCTTCAACCTCATCACCGAAGGCGTCAAACAACTGCGTGGCACCAGCACCGCCCAGGTACCCGACGCCGCCACCTGCCTGGTCACCGCGGGCGAGGGAGTTCCGACGTCCGCCCTGCTGCTGAGGAGTTGAGGGATGAGTGACAGCCTGCTCGCGCCCGTCGTCGACGACGACGGCGCGCCCTTCTGGGAGTACGCCGCCCAGGGCGAGCTCCGCATCCAGGCCTGCGCCGCCCCCGGCTGCGGCGAGCTGCGCTTTCCGCCCCGGCCCTGCTGTCCGCACTGTCAGTCCTTCGACAGCGAGTGGCGGCTGATGAGCGGCAAGGGACGCATCTGGTCGTACGTCCTGCCCCACCCGCCACTCCTGCCGGCCTACGCCGCCCAGGCCCCGTACAACGCGGTCGTCGTCGAGCTGGCCGACGCCCCGCACATCCGGCTCGTGGGGAATGTGGTCACCAAGCCCGACGCCGCGCTCGACTCCGTCGATCCGGCGCGGCTGCGCATCGGCGCGAGGGTGCAGATCGCGTTCACCGAGGGCGCCGGCGGCGTGACGGCGCCTCGGTGGCTCCTGGAGCGATCATGAGCAGGAGCGGGAGCAGGAGCGGGAGCGGGAGCAGTAACAGCAGCAGTAACAGCAGCAGCGACGCCCACGTCCGCGTCCGCGTCGAGCGGGACAAGGAGACCGGCGTCGCAGTCGTCACGCTCGACCGGCCGGAGAAACACAACGCCATCGATCTGGAGACAGCCGGCGAACTGGCCTCCATCTGGCGTGAGTTCCGCTTCGACGACAGCGTACGGGCCCTCGTACTCACCGGAGCCGGAGACAAAGCCTTCTGCACCGGCATCGACCGGGGAGTGGACGTACCCCAGCCCCCGTCGCCGTACTCGATCGACGATCCGCTCCTCACCATCGGGCCGAAGGCGAACGACCTGTGGAAGCCGGTGATCGCGGCGGTACGCGGCATGGCATGCGGCGGGGCCTTCTACCTGCTGGGGGAGGTCGAGTTCGTCGTCGCCGCCGAGGATGCGACGTTCTTCGATCCGCATACGACGTACGGGATGGTCAGCGCGTACGAGGCGATCTGCATGGCGCAGCGGATGCCGTTCGGCGAGGTCGCCCGCATGTCGCTGATGGGTACGGCGGAACGGGTGTCGGCGCGTCGGGCGTACGAGACGGGGCTCGTGTCGGAACTGGTGGCCCCGCACGACGTGTTGGGGGCGGCCGTCCGGTCGGCCGAAGTGATCGCGTCGTATCCGACTGAGGCTGTCCAAGGCACCGTACGCGCGGTGTGGGCGGCAACGGAGGGGGCGCGCCACCAGGCGCTCGCGCAGGCGCCGCACCTGGTGGCGCTCGGGAACCTGCCGCCGGACCGGCAGGCGGAGCTCTTCGCCGCCCGCCGGACCGGCTTCCGTACGCGCTAGGTGTAGCCCGTGTAGCCCCTGTAGTCCCTGTAGCTCCCGGGGAGACACCTCAGCGGCGGAACAGCTCGCAGACGAAGTCCTCCTGGACCTTCCGCAGCTTTGCCAGGAGCTCAGGCGTTTCCTGCTGGCTCAACTGGGTGTTGACGGAGACCGCCACGGAGCGTTTGCCGTCGGGCGTGGCGGCGGCGAACTGGGTGTAGCCCGGGATGGTGCCCGTGTGGCCGTAGACCACGCCACAGCGGGTCGTGTACTGGAACAGCGCCAGCCCGGCCTTGTTGCGGCCGGGTCCGGGGTTCACGGAGGAGCCGTTGACCCACTTCGTCTGCTGCTTCCGGGTCGCTTTCGAAAGGAGCGCGCCGCCCGCGTGGGCGCGCATGAAGGCGTTCATGTCGTTCGGGGTGGCGACCACCCCGCCCGAGGCCCAGAACCACGACGCGCTGAAGGCGGTAGTGACGTCCTCCGGCGGCTGTTCCGGCTCGAAGGCGTAGCCGTGGATGTAGGGCCGGGGAAGCAGGTGTCCGCGCGGCAGGCTGGTGTTGCGCAGGCCGAGCGGCCGGTAGGCCAGCCGGCGCAGCAGTTCCTCGTACGTACGACCAGTCACCGCCTCCGCCATCAGGGCCACCGCGATGTTCTCGGAGTTGGAGTACCGGTAGCGCGAGCCGGGCTTGAAGCGCAGGGGCTCGTCGGCGACGAAGTCGAGCAGCCTGCGCGAGTCCACCACGCGGCGCGGGTCTGCCGCCACCGCCTCCTGGAGCCCGGGGTCCTCCGTGAAGTCCGGCAGGCCGCTGGTGTGCTGAAGCAGCTGACGCAGCGTGACCTTGTGCCAGGCTCTCGGCAGGGCCGGCAGCCGCTTGCCGATCGTGTCGTCGAGCCGCAGCTTCCCCCGGTCCACGAGCTGGAGTGCGACGGACCCGCTGTACGCCTTGGCGACGCTGGCCACGCGCATGTGGTCGTCGGGCCGCGGCGGCCGTCCGGAATCCAGGTCCGCCACACCGGCCCGGTAGACCTTCACGTTCTTGCCCCGTTGCAGAACGGCGATGGCCCCGGGCGGCCCGTCCGGGGGCCCCACCAGCCCCTGGAGGGCCTCCTGCAACGCGCGGTCGTGCTGCCGGTTGCTGGTGCCGGGAGGCGTCTTGCTGTCGGGACGCGGCCCGTCGGCCTGTGCCGGCCCGGCGATCAGACCGATCGCACACGCCCCGGCCGCGACCAGGGCGGCGGTCGGCCGCAGCCGGGGTCGCAGTCGGGGGCTGAAGGGTCTACCGCGGTGGTTGGGTGCTGCACGCATGCCGGCGTACCTCCTGGAAGTCCGTCGCTCCCGGCGCATGCCGGGTCGCTCACGGCACAGCATCGGGCGAGCCGCACAGCAGCGCGCCGCCTGGTAGGCCATCTGGCCCGGGCCCGTTCACCGGCCGCCCCCCTTCTGTGACTGGCAACCGCCGCACGGTGGGCGTAGCGTCGTGATCCAGAGCCACCGGAAGGAGGCCGCCGATGTTGCGCAGTGTCCTCGGCTGGGTCCTGGCTCTCGTTGGAGCGACGGCCGCCGTTCTGAGCCCCTTCCGTGCCTGGTACGACGGCCGTCTCGGGCGCGACTACCGCATCGGTGATCTGTTCAGCGGCATTACGGAGAGCAAGGCCGGGCTGGTGGGATCCCTCCTGCTGCCCTTCGCCTTCGCCGCCCTGGTGGCCCTGATCGGGCTGCTGCTGAGATCCCGGCCGGCGGTCGCCCTCGCCGGGGTCGTCGTGCTCGGGTTCACGATCTTCTGGATGGTCCGTGTGGGCCAGGCGCAGGGAAGCCTCGCGGTCAACAACGACGGCACCGGCCTGAACGTCGGCGTCGCCTACGCACTCGCGGGCGGCGCACTCCTGCTGCTGGCCGCCGCCGTGATGCTCGGGCGCGGGCAGCGGCACAGGCATCGCGTGGACGGCAACAAACACCGGCGGCGCGAGCCCGTACCGGGGGAGGAGCACGAGCCCGTACGAGAAGAGCCAGGACGACCAGGACGAGAAGAGGAAGAGCCCTTCCCCAGGTATCCGCCGCCGCGCGGCCAGGGCGGGTATCCGCCGCCGCGCGGCCAGGGCGGGTATCCGCCGCCGCGCGGCCGGGACGACCGGGACGGGTGGGACGGCCGGGACGACCGGCCGGGCCCGTCGCCGTACCGCCCCTGACCGGTACCGCCCCTGACCGGCGACGGGCCGGTCGACCTCAAAACGACCCCTACGCGGGCCGGTCGACCTCAAAACGACCCACGACCCCTACGACCGGCCCGTCGCCGTGCCCTTCACCGCGTCCAGGGCGTACACACACCGGTCCTTGCTGCACGCGTACACCACACCACCCTGTGCCACCGGCGACCCGGTGATCTCGCCGCCCGTCGCGAGCTTCCAGCGCAGTTGCCCGCCGCTCGCATCCAGCGTGTACAGGCAGTGGTCGGCCGAGCCGAAGTGCACACGGCCGTCGGAGACGACCGGCGCGCCGACCACCTCGCCGCCCGCCGCGAAGCGCCACTTCGGCGTGCCCGTCACCGCGTCCAGGGTGTAGAGCGCGCTGCCGCTGCCCACGTGGATGTTGCCCGCGGCGACGAGCACCGGCTCGATGGACTGGCGGGACTCGGTGGCGATGCGCCAGCGGTCCTTGCCGGTGGAGGCGTCCAGGGCGTACACCGTGCCGAGGTAGTCGGCGAGGTAGATGCCACCGCCCGTGACGGCCGGACCCGGTGCGAAGGCGGGCGGGCTCAGGAAGACCGCGGGGGACTCGAAGTGCCACCGCACATGGCCGCCGGCCGCGTCGATGGCGAGGACCCGGGTCCCGGCGGCGACGTACACATAGCCGTCCGGCGCCGACGTCAGCCGCAGCGGGACTCCCCCGCAGGATGCCGCGTCGCCGATCGGGTACGACCAGCGCTCCATGCCGGTACGCGCGTCCAGCGCGCGCAGCCGCGCGTCCTTCCACACGTACACCGTGTCGTCGTGTACGGCGGGACCGGCCTCCGGGGTCTCGAAGTCGCTCTGCGCGCCGGTGAGTTCCCACAGCTTCTGGCCGTTGGACGCCTCCCAGGCCTGGATGCCGCCGCCCCGCGTGCCGGTCACGACCGTGCCGCGGTGGGCCTTGAGGGAGTACACCCACGCGTCGGTCTGGAGCCGCCAGCGCTCCTGGCCGTCGGCCGCGTCGAGGGCGTACAGCGTGGGGCCGTCGGAGGCGTGGATACGCCCGCCCTCGACCGCCATCGCCCAGGCGACGTCACGCGTCTTGAACTGTCGCCGGCCGCTGGCCACGTCGAGGGCGTGCACCTCGAAGGAGGTGACGTAGACGAGATCGCCCGCTACGGCCGGTGTGCCCCACACGTCGTTGGACATCCGGAACCGCCACGGCCGCCATCCCCCGGACGGCCCCGCGCCGTCCGCCGACTGTGCGGGCGGCGGAATGGCGGGGGGCGGCGGGGCGGTGGAAGGCGGAGGTACGACGCCGGCGTGGGCATCCGCGCCGTTCGGGGAGGCACTCACCCCGGCCGGGGGCCGGATCCACCCCGTGGCCTGCTCGCCGGGCACGTGAATGGCTGCGGCGGTCCGGCCGTCGAGCACGCGCGGACCTGGGCCGATCGGCACCTTCGCCCCGGGCAGGCGTACGGCGGCATGCTGCGGGGCGTGGGCGGCATGGTCACCGGCCTGTCCGGCGTGGGCTCCCTGAGGGCCGCCCTGGGCGCCGTGGGCACCCTGGGCGCCTTGCGCCGCACGGCCGGCGTGGGCGCCTTGCGGAGCGCGCCCATCCGGGTACGCCGGAGGCGCGGCTGCTGCGGCCTGCGACCGTGACGCCACCGGGGCGAACGGCGGCGGGCCCGGCGGCCTCGGCGGCGTGGAGTGCGCCCGGGCCGGCGGCGTACTCGGCGTGGACGGCAGCGCGGGACGTCCGCCCCGCCGCTGCTCGATCATCGCTGTGGCCCGTGCCGGCAGCCAGGCCGACGCCGTACCGCTGTCGTCCTCGCCGGAGTCGAAGAGGTGCGGCGAGAGCTGCGCCTGGAGGTCGGCCGGGCTGGGGCGCCGTACCGCCTCCATCTGCATGCACGACTCGATCAGCGGGCGCAGCTCGTCGGGCAGCCCTTCGACGTCGGGGCCTTCCCGCAGCAGCATGAAGACGGTCTCGACCGGGTTCGCGCCGTGGAAGGGCGCATGCCCGGTCGCCGCGAAGACCAGCGTCGAACCGAGCGAGAAGATGTCGCTGGCGCCGGTCACGCTGCGCGAGTCGCGCGCCTGCTCGGGGGACATGTAGGCCGGCGTACCGACGGCGACGTTGGTCATGGTCAGCCGGGTGTTCGAGACGCCCGACGCGATGCCGAAGTCGATGACGCGCGGTCCGTCCTCCACCACCAGGACGTTCGACGGCTTGAGGTCGCGGTGGACCAGGCCCGCCCCGTGGATGGACTGGAGCGCCTCGGCAATGCCCGCCGCCAGCCAGCGCACCGCCTGGGCCGGCATCGGCCCGCATTCATTCACTATTTCTTCGAGGGAAGGCGCGGGTACATACGCCGTGGCCAGCCACGGCACCGCCGCCCGCGGATCGGCGTCCACGACGGCGGCCGTGTAGAAGCCGCTGACGGCCCGCGCCGCCTCCACCTCGCGCGTGAAGCGGACGCGGAACAGCTGGTCCTCGGCGAGCTCGGTCCTTACCGTCTTGATCGCCACGCGCCGGCCGGACGCCGACCGCGCGAGATAGACCAGCCCCATGCCGCCGGCCCCGAGCCGGGCCAGTACCTCGAACGGGCCGATCCGCCGCGGGTCATGCTGCGTCAGCTGCTCCATAACTTGCCTGCCACCTCCCCGTACGAGGCCGTGAACACAGCCCCGTGAAGCGTCTCACCACTGGGCACCACCCAGCGGTGCGCACCCTGATTCTTCCTGTCGGAGGCGGTGGTGGCGAACCCGGGGGCGGACCGGGGTGTCTCACCCGGATTCGGACAGGTGACGCAGGCGCGTAATGTCGCTGATGACCTGCTACGTCCCGGTTTCGCGGGGCCGGTCGGGCTCGGGCCGCTCGGCAACCTCGCCAGTTTCGGCCACTTCGGCGGAGTCGGCCGAGTCGGCCACCTCGGCCGAGTCGGCGGACCGCGCCGGTGCGGCCGACTCCGCCGGTGCAGCCGACTCCGCCGGTGCAGCCGGTGCAGCCGGTGCAGCGGTCTCACCCGCCTCGGCGGTCGCAGCCCTGTCGGCCGACTCCCCCGGCTCGGCGGTCTTCGCCGCCTCAGCGGTCGCAGCGGTCTCAGCCGGCTCAACCGTCTCGGCCGGCTCAACCGCGTCAGCTGTCTCGCCGGTCCCGGCGGTCTCGGCGGTCTCGGCGGTCCCCGCCGTCCCGGCAGACTCAGCAGACTCCGCCAATTCAGCCAGCACAGCGAACGTGGCCCCCTGGTTGTCGGTGAGCACCGCGATCCGGCCGTAGGGCGTGTCGAAGGGCTGCGCCTGGACCCGGCCGCCGAGTTCGACCGCCTTCGACACAGCCCCGTCACAGTCGTCGACCACGAAATAGACCAAGAAGTGGTCGGGCATCTCGACCGGGAAGGCGTCCCCCATGACGCTGCGGCCCCCGATGGCGGCATCGGGGCCGGGCTCGGCACCCGCCGGGGACCACATTCTGAAGTCCTGGCCCGGTTCGTCGAGGTCGAGGTCGAAACCCTGGAAGCCGAAGACCGTCTCGTAGAAGGGGTCGGTCCGGTCCTTGTCGCGCGCGTAGACCTCGGTCCAGCAGAAGGAGCCGGGCTGGTCCCGCTTCTCGAAACCGGCCTGGCTGCCCGCCTGCCAGATGCCGAAGACCGCGCCGCCGGGGTCGGCGGCCACAGCCATCGTGCCGAGCGGGGGCACGGGCAGCGGGTCCGTCACCAGCTGGCCGCCCGCGTCCCTGATCTTGCGGGCCAGCGCCGCGGCGTCATCGGTGGCGAAGTAGACGCCCCAGGCGGTGGGCATGCGGCCGTCGAGTTTGGGCGCGAGGGCGGCGACCTTCTTGCCGCCACTGAGGGCGTTGACGAACGTGGCCTGCCCCCCGGCCCGCCCCGACCATCGCGTTCTGGCCCGGTCGTCGATGCCGGGGTCCTCAAAAGTCCAGCCGAACAGCCCACCGTAAAAGCGCTTGCCCGCTTCGACGTCAGCCAGCGTCACATCCACCCAGCACGGCATGCCTTCCGCGTATACGGCCATGAGCCCGGCTCCTTCCGTCGCGCAGGGCATGGGCGAGCTGTGGCGCCCGTCACAATCAAGCTAACGGGCCACCGCGCTCCGCGCAGCGGAGAAGAATCGAACAATTGATTCATTATCGGGGCATCACGCCATGGCGGGACTGGGTTGTCCACCGAAGTTGTCCACAGGCTGTTGATAAGACTATTCGAGTACGAGGCGGTCAGCAGGGTGGCGGCACACAGGAGCGGGCCGGGACATCTGGCCGGTTCCCCATTTGCAGTCGGCCGAATCGCGCTCCGATCACCCCTCGGTAAGCTGACGGCATGACAGGACAAGTACGCACCGTCGACGGCCGCGTGGCCGGACGACGCGGTCAGGCGACGCGGCAGAAGCTGCTCGACTGCCTCAGCGAGATGCTCAGCTCCTCGCCCTACCGCGACGTCAAAGTCATCGATGTGGCCCGGAAGGCGGGGACTTCACCCGCGACGTTCTACCAGTACTTCCCTGATGTGGAGGGCGCCGTCCTCGAAATCGCGGAAGAAATGGCAAAGGAGGGCGCCGGGTTGACCGAACTTGTCTCCGGCCGCTCCTGGGTCGGCAAGGCCGGCTGGGCCACCTCCGAAGAACTCGTCGAGGGCTTCCTCGACTTCTGGCGCAAAAACGACGCCATCCTCCGGGTGGTCGACCTTGGCGCCGCGGAGGGCGACAAGCGGTTCTACAAGATCCGCATGAAGATCCTGAACTCCGTGACCAACTCCCTTACGGACACCGTGAAGGAGCTCCAGGCCAAGGGCAAGGTCGACAAGGACATCAGCCCCGCCGCGATGGCCGGCTCGCTCGTCGCGATGCTGGCCGCGGTGGCCTCGCACCAGAAGGGCTTCCAGACCTGGGGCGTGAAGCAGACCGAACTGCGCCCGAACCTCGCCCTGTTGGTGCACTTGGGCATCACCGGCAAGAAGCCGACGAAGTAGGCCCCGCGCCCCCAACTCCCAACTTCCAACTCCCACCCGACCCAGTCCTGTCTACGCAGCGGCGGCCCCACACCGGTCCGCCGCTGTGGCATTTATCAGCGGCTACGCCGCTCCTCCAGCCGAAAAAGCCGGATCTCCCGCTCCACTCTCGCCTGGTACGTCGCGTACGGCGGCCAGAACTTCAGCACCGCCCGCCACGCCTCCTCCCGCTCGGCACCCTCCAGCCGCCGCGCCCTGACCTCGATGTCCTTGCCCCGCCAGCTGATACTGGCGTCCGGGTGCTTCATGAGATTGGCTGTCCAGGCGGGATGCCCCGGCCGGCCGAAGTTGCTCCCGATGAGAATCCACCTGCCGCCGTCCTCCGGCATGCAGGCCAGCGGTGTGGTGCGCGGCAGGCCGCTCCTGGCGCCCTTCACCGTGAGGATCACGCCCGGCAGCATCTGGGCGCTCAGCATCACCTTGCCGCGGGTCAGGCGGTGGACGGCGCGGTCCATGGCGGGGACGAAGTGCGGGGCGATCCGGGCGAAGGCGCGGGTCGAGGACACCCTCTGCATGAGCCGTACTCCGGGCGGCGGCATCAGGCCGTCACCCCTTGCTTCGCACCGGAAGTACCGGAAGTGCCAGAAGTATCGAAAGTACCGAAAAGCCCCGCTACCTGCGCCGCGTGGTCGCGCAGGCGGTGGACGGGGCCGAACAGCAGCTCGTCCGACGCCGCCCGCTTGAAGTACAGGTGCGCGTCGTGCTCCCACGTGAATCCGATCCCGCCGTGCATCTGGACGGCCTCCCCCGCGGTCGCACGCAGCGCCTCGACGGCGTGCGCGAGCGCGAGGCCCCCGGTGGCCGGGTCCCAGGCCGCGTAGTACGCCGCCGAGCGTGCGGCCTGGACCTGTACGTACAGGTCCGCCAGCCGGTGCTTGACCGCCTGGAAGGAGCCGATCGCGCGCCCGAACTGCTCGCGCGTCTTGACGTAATCGACGGTTCGCTCCAGCGCGTGCGAGGCTGCCCCGACCGCCTCGGCGGCGAGCATGACGGCGGCGGTACGCCCGGCTTCCGACAGCGCGGCAGGCACATCGGCAGCGTAGTCAGCCCCCAGCAACTCCCCTCCCACATCCCGCAATTGGATGCGCGCCTGGGGTCGGGTCTCGTCCAGGGCGGTCTGCCGTACGCGGACCAGCCCCGGCGCGTCGGCCCGTACGAGAAACAGCAGGGTGCGGCTGCGGGCGAAGCCGCCCGTGTGCGCGGCGACGAGCAGCAGGCCGGCGCTGTGCCCGTCGAGCACCTGCTCGGCTTCCCCGTACAGCGTCCAGCTTCCGTCGCGCTCGTCCGCAGCCGTACGCCGGGCCTGTACGCCGCCGGACCGGCCACCGCCCGCCCACTCACCGGCGGCGTTGTCGCCGGTGAGGGCGAGCGCGGCGGAGAGGCCGCTGCCGGGGACGGCGAGGGTGGCGGTCAGCGTGCCGTCGGCCACGGGCGGGAGCAGGTCGGCGCGCTGGGCGTCCGTACCGAGCGCGGCGATCAGCGGTGCGGCGAGCACGGCGGTGGCGAGCAGCGGGGACGGCAACAGGGCCCGCCCCGTTTCCTCGCAGGCGAGGGCGAGTTCGACGGTCCCGCAGCCGACTCCGCCGTAGGCGGCGGGGAGGGCGAGGCCGGGCAGCCCGATCTGTTCGGCGAGCTGCCGCCAGAGGTCGGGGTCGTACCCGGCAGTGGTCCGCACGGCCGACTTCACCTCGTCGGGACCACATCGCTTGGCCAGCAGTTCGCGCAGCGTGCGGCGGATCTCGTCCTGCTCCACGGTGAAGGCGGCGTCCATGGAACTCCCTCCGTATCTCCGTCTGACGGGCCGTCATGTTAGGGGTGTGTCCGCGAGATGCACAGGGGCGTGCGGCGGGTGCGGGCGATGGCTTTGGGCAAGCCGCAGACCCCAGACCACACAGACGCCCTACGGGCGTGTCCTCAAACGCCGGACGGGCTGGATTCGGCCGCACCCAACCCACACCTGATGTACCGTCAGTTTCATGCTGCCAACCCACCCCACCCGCAAGGTAGCCATCGTCGGCACAGCCCTCTCCGACTGCGGACGCGTCGACGACGCCACCCCCTACGCCCTGCACGCACAGGCCGCCCGCCGCGCCCTCGCCGACTCCGGCCTCGACCGGTCCGTCATCGACGGCTTCGCGTCGGCCGGCCTCGGCACGCTCGCGCCGATCGAGGTCGCCGAGTACCTCGGGCTGCGCCCCACCTGGGTCGACTCGACCAGCGTCGGCGGCGCCACCTGGGAAGTCATGGCCGCACACGCCGCCGACGCGATAGCCGCCGGCCACGCCAACGCCGTACTTCTGGTGTACGGCTCGACCGCCCGCGCCGACATCAAGGCGCGGCGCCGCACCGCGAACCTCTCCTTCGGCGCGCGCGGCCCGCTGCAGTTCGAGGTCCCGTACGGGCACACCCTCGTCGCCAAGTACGCGATGGCCGCCCGCCGCCACATGCACGAGTACGGCACGACCCTGGAGCAGCTCGCCGAGGTAGCCGTCCAGGCCCGGGCGAACGCCGCGACGAACCCCGACGCGATGTTCCGCGACCCGATAACGACCGACGACGTACTCTCCGGCCCGTTGATCGCCGACCCCTTCACCAAGCTGCACTGCTGCATCCGCAGCGACGGCGGCTGCGCGGTGCTGATGGTGGCGGAGGATTACGTACCGGATGCGGCAAAGGCCCCGGTCTGGGTGCTCGGCGCCGGGACCGCCGTGTCCCACACCACCATGTCCGAGTGGGACGACTTCACGGTCTCCCCGGCCGCGACCTCCGGCCGCCTGGCCTTCGAGCGGGCAGGCGTACGCCCCACGGACATCGACCTCGCCGAGATCTACGACGCCTTCACCTACATGACCCTCGTGACGCTCGAAGATCTCGGTTTCTGCGCGAAGGGCGAAGGCGGCGCGTTCGTCGAGAAAGGCCGGCTGCTCCGCGACGGCGCGCTCCCGGTGAACACCGACGGCGGCGGCCTGTCCGCCTGCCACCCCGGCATGCGGGGCCTGTTCCTGCTGGTGGAAGCGGTACGGCAGTTGCGCGGCGAGGCGGGCGAGGGACAGGTCCGCAGAGCGGACGGCGGGCTGCCGGAGCTGGCGGTGGCGTCGGGGACGGGCGGCTGGTTCTGCTCGTCGGGGACGCTGGTGCTGGGGCGCACGTAGCGGCGCACGTAGGGACATACAAAACGCGCGGACGTCCAAACGCGCGATGGTGTGAGATGGCGGGATGACCTTCCAAGACCTGCTCCACTCCCAGCGCGTCTGGGACACCGAACTCCCCGCCTTCGACCTCGCCGCCGCACCCCCCGCCCCACTGCCCCTCTTCCACCAGTGGTTCGCCGAGGCCGTCGCCGCCGAGCAACCCGAGCCGCACACGATGAGCCTGGCGACCGTCGACGAGGACGGACTCCCCGACGTACGAACGCTGATGCTGCACGACGCGGACCACCGTGGCTGGCACTTCGCGTCCCACTCCACCAGCGCGAAGGGCCGCCAGCTGGCCGCGCACCCGCACGCCGCGCTCGGCTTCTACTGGGCGGCGCAGGGCCGGCAGGTGCGGGTCAGGGGCGCGGTGACGACCGGGACGCGCGAGGAGAGCCTGGCGGACCTCCACGCACGGTCGACGGGTGCGCTCGCCTCCGCGCTGGTCGGGCGGCAAAGCGAAGTCCTGCCGCGGTACGGGGAGTTGGTCAGGGCATCGGAGGCCGCGTGGGAGCGGGCGCAGGCCGATCCGGAGGCCGACGTACCGACCTGGACGCTGTACGTCGTCGAGCCTACCGAGGTGGAGTTCTTCCAGGGGGACGGCAAGCGCCGGCACGTGCGGCTGCGCTACCGGCGGGACGGCGGCGGGCAGTGGTCGCGGGAGCTGCTCTGGCCGTGAGCGGCGGGATACGGGCCTCGCGCTAAGGCCTCGCGCTAAGCGTCCCCGGCGGGCCGGAAGACCGGCACCGCGTGCGTACCCTCCTCCCGAAAACCGACCGCCAGCTCCATGCCGATCCGCAGATCCGCCTCCGCGCAGTCGACGACCTCCGTCATCATGCGCGGCCCCTCCGCGAGGTCGACGACCGCCGCGACGTACGGGACGCGGGCGCCGAAGGGCGGCAGGTCGTTGCGGTGGACGACCGACCAGGTGTAGAGCGTGGCCCGGCCGCTCGCCCGCTCCCAGTCGACATCCTCGCTCCAGCAGTACGGGCAGAACTCGCGCGGGTAGTGGTGCGGCGTGGCGCAGGCGCGGCAGCGGCGCAGGAGCAGGCGGCCCTCGGCGGCGGCGTCCCAGTAGGGGCGCGTGAACGCGTCGATTTCGGGGACCGCCGGGTTGGCAGCGCTCATCAGAAGAGCCCGATCGCGTGGTCGAGGGACCAGGTCTGCCAGGACATGGCGAAGAGCGCGACGAGCGAGATCAGCGCCATCATGGCGTTCTGGCCCTGCTCGGCCCAGTCGTGGATCATCAGCACGAGGTAGAGCAGGTTCAACAGGAGACCGGCGGCCAGGGCGATCGGAGTCAGGAACCCGACGACCAGCCCCACCCCCAGGGCCAGTTCGGCGTACACGACGATGTACGCCATCACCTTGGGGCGCGGCGCGACAACCGCCTCGAAGCCGCGCTTCACCGCCAGCCACCTGTGCTTTCCGGCGACGTCCGCCGCCCAGGCGATGCCCGTACCGCGCTCGAACCAGCCCTTCTTGTCCTTGTGGCGCCAGCTCTCCAGCCACCACAGTCCGAGGCCGATGCGCAGCACGGCCAGCCACTCCGCGCCGCCGAGCCAGATGCTCTGCATTCCGCGCCTCCCCCTCATCCACTTTCTGACGGTACGTCAGTTCAGCTGATGAGACAGACCGCGCGCAAGAGGTACGACCCGACAACTGTCCGTGACCGATTCGCAACCGATTTCGGTCTTGACCGAGACCCATCAACAACTTTCGTCATTACGCTGACGAATCATGGCCAATACCACTACCGACCGGCACCACCCCGTCTACGTCATAGGTGGCGGTCCGGGTGGACTCGCCGCCGCGGCGGCCTTGCGCGAGCAGGGCGTACACGCTGTCGTACTGGAGAAGTCCGACGCCGTCGGGGCGTCCTGGCGCGGCCACTACGACCGGCTGCACCTGCACACCACGCGACGCCTGTCGGGCCTGCCGGGCCTGGCGATGCCGCGCGCGTTCGGGCGGTGGGTGTCGCGGGACAACGTGGTCCGGTACCTCGAGAGGTACGCCGAGTTCCACGAGCTGGAGATCGTCACGGGGGTCGAGGTAACCCGTATCGAGCCCACGTCCGACGACGACAACAGCTGGCTGCTGCACGCCACCGGCGGCCGGCAGCTCACCGGCTCGGCGGTCGTGGTCGCCACCGGCTACAACCACACGCCGCACGTCCCCGAGTGGCCGGGCCGGGACACGTACACCGGCGAACTGACGCACGCCCGCCACTACCGCAACCCGCGCCCGTACGAAGGCAAGGACGTCCTGATCGTCGGCACGGGCAACACGGGTACGGAGATCGCGGTGGACCTGGTGGAGGGCGGTGCGTCGCGCGTACGCCTGGCCGTGCGCACCGTCCCGCACATCGTGCGCCGCTCGACGGCGGGCTGGCCCGCGCAGCGCACCGGCATTCTCGTACGCCGCCTGCCGGTGCGGCTGGTGGACCGGGCCGGTGCCCTGATGGCCCGGATCGCGATCCCGGACCTCTCGGCGCACGGCCTGCCGCGTCCCGGCACCGGGCTGTACTCCCGGGTCAGGGACGGCGCGATCCCGGTCCAGGACGTCGGGTTCGTCGACGCGGTGAAGCGGGGCACGGTGGAGCCGGTGGCGGCGGTCGAGTGCTTCGACGAGGACGAGGTCGTACTGGCGGACGGCACCCGGATCTCGCCGCAGGCGGTGATCGCGGCGACCGGTTACCGACGCTCGCTGGACGGCCTGGTGGGCCACCTCGGCGTACTGGACGGCAGGGGCCGCCCGATGGCGCACGGCGCGCGCACACCACCGAAGGCTCCGGGCCTGTATTTCACGGGGTACACCAACCCGATCAGCGGCATGTTCCGCGAACTGGCCATCGACGCAGCGAAGATCGCCAAGAAGATCGCGTCCACGAACCGGGCCACCGACCGGGCCGGCCGCTGAGCAGTCGCCGCGGCGGCCCGCCTACCAACCAGCTCCCGGCACCTGCTTCGTGGTGGCGTTCAGGCGGTTGAAGAAGTTCGCCATCCCAATCTCCTTGCGTGGGTACCCCGTGCTTCAGCTCGAGGAGGAAACGCATCCTTGGCCCGGAGCCGTGAAGCGGCGGAGTCTCGGTGTGCACCCGTTCTGGCTTTCCGTGTCCTATTAACGGGCCTGGCAGTTAGTGAGATGTGAAGACCGAGCTGGTGAAGCGGGCGTTCAAGTTCCGCTTTCACCCCACGAACGAGCAGGCGGCGGAGCTGTCGCGTACGTTCGGGTGTGTCCGCAAGGTCTACAACCTGGCGCTCGACGCCCGCACGGTGGCATGGTTCCAGCGTCAGGAACGGGTGAACTACAACGCCACCTCGGCGATGCTCACGCAGTGGAAGAAGACCGAAGAGCTGGCCTTTCTCCGCGAGGTGTCGTCCGTGCCGCTGCAGCAGACGCTGCGGCATCTGCAAGGCGCGTTCTCCAACTTCTTCGAGGGCCGGGCAAAATACCCCCGGTTCAAATCGAAGAAGAAAACCCGCCGCTCTGCGGAGTACACCAAGTCGGCGTTCACATACCGCGACGGTGCGCTCACGCTCGCGAAAATGAAGAACCCACTCGCAATCGTATGGTCCCGCCCTCTGCCCGAGGGGGCGGAGCCGTCCACGGTGACCGTGTCCCAGGACAGCGCGGGCCGCTGGTTCGTCTCCATGCTGTGCGAAGACGCATCCGTCAAGCCCCTGCCGGCACTGGACACCGCGGTCGGGATCGACGCCGGAATCACCAGCCTCGTGACGCTCTCCACCGGCGAGAAGGTCACCAACCCCCGGCACGAACGGCGAGACCGCGCCCGTCTGGCCAAGGCCCAGCGGGCCGTGGCGAAGAAGGAGAAGGGCTCCCGCAACCGGGACAAGGCCCGCATCAAAGTCGCCAAGATCCACGCCCGGATCGCCGACCGGCGCCGGGACTTCCTGCACCAGCTGACCACTCGGCTCGTTCGTGAAAACCAAACGATCGTGATCGAGGACCTGACCGTCCGCAACATGGTCAAGAACAAAAGTCTCGCCCGGGCCATTTCGGACGCGGCCTGGACCGACATGCGCTCCATGCTGGAGTACAAGTGCACCTGGTACGGAAGGAACCTGGTCACCATCGACCGCTGGTTCCCCTCCACCAAGCTCTGCTCCGCATGCGGCACCATCCGAGAGAAACTGCCGCTGCACGTCCGTGAATGGACGTGCGAATGCGGTACCACGCATGACCGCGACGTGAACGCGGCATGCAACATTCTGGCCGCCGGACTGGCGGTTACAGCCTGTGGAGCGGGTGTAAGACCTCAACGGGAGACCTCCCGGACGGGGCAACCTGCTGCGAAGCAGGAAACCCTCACTGCGAAGTGAGGAATCCCCCTCGTTCACGAGAGGGAGGATGTCAAGGACTTCACCATCAGGGACGGGAAGATCGTCGAGATCAACATCCTCGCCGACCGCGACCGCCTGAGCCGGATGGAGCTGCCCGCCCTGGACGACTGACGGGAGGGAGCGGGAGGCTTTGCCCGCCGGACTGTTCCTGACGAGCCGTCAGTTCAGTAATCTGACTACGCGTCAGTTACGTTACGTCGGCCGACGAGCAGGAGCGGGCTGAGACATGCTTGGATCTACCCACGGCACCCTGACCACCGATCTCCGCGCCCGCGTGGTGGCCTGCGGGGAGGTTCCGCACGCCGCCGTCCACGACACGGCGACCCCCACCGCCACCGCGGCCGGGGACCTCGATGTCAGCGGCCGGCCGCTGTACGCGTCGGTCCCCGACCTCGACCGGTTCTTCCGGCCCGAATCGGTGGCCGTAGTCGGCGCGTCCGACGCCGACGGCAGGCCCAACACCGGGATCACGCGCCAGCTGATCGCCTGGGCCGAGCGGGTCGGCGCCCGGCTGCACCCCGTCCATCCCACGCGCGAGTCCGTCTTCGGACTGCCCTGCGTCCCCTCCGTCCGTGACCTGCCCGAGCAGGTCGATCTGGCGGTGCTGCTGGTCGCCGACCCCGTCCCGGTGGTCGGGGAGCTGGGCGAGGCGAAGGTGAAGTTCGCCGTCGCCTTCGCCTCCGGTTTCGCCGAGACGGGCGAGGCCGGCGCGGCCGCCCAGACGCGGCTGGCCGCCGCGGTGGAGCGGTCCGGCGTACGGCTGCTCGGCCCGAACACCAACCTCAACGCCTTCGAACGCTTCCGCGACGACCTCGCCGGGCCCGCCATAGCCCTGATCACCCAGTCCGGCCACCAGGGCCGCCCGCTCCACGCCCTCCAGGAACTCGGCATCCGCCTCTCCCACTGGGCGCCGACCGGCAACGAGGCCGACCTGGAGACGGCGGACTTCATCTCGTACTTCGCCCAGCAGCCGGAGGTCGGCGCCATCGCCTGTTACGTCGAGGGCCTCAAGGACGGCCGTTCCTTCCTGCTCGCCGCCGACCGGGCCGCGCAGGCGGGGGTGCCGGTCGTCGCGGTCAAGGTGGGGCGTACGGAGAGGGGCGCCCGTACGGCAGCCTCACACACCGGCAAGCTGACCGGCGCGGACGAGGTGGTGGACGCGGCGATGCGGCAGTTCGGGGTGATCCGGGTGGACGGCCTGGACGAACTCCAGGACACAGCGGCCCTCTTGGCGCGGGCGCGCAAACCGGTGGCCGACGGGGTCGTCGTCTACTCGATCTCGGGCGGTACGGGCGCGCACTTCGCCGACCTGGCGACGGCGGCGGGGCTGCGGCTGCCGGAGCTGTCGGCGGCCAAGCAGGCCGAGCTGCACGAGTGGATACCCGACTACCTGAGCGTGGCGAATCCCGTCGACAACGGCGGCCACCCGGTCGGCGACTGGCGCGGCCGCAAGATCATCGACGCGATACTGGCGGACCCGGGGGTCGGGGTCCTGATCTGCCCGATCACGGGTCCGTTCCCTCCCATGAGCGACAAACTGGCCGAAGACCTGGCGGCGGCGGCCGAGGCGACGGACAAGCTGGTGTGCGTGGTGTGGGGGTCGCCGGTCGGGACGGAGGCGGCGTACCGCGAAACGCTGCTCGGGTCGTCGCGCGTGGCCACCTTCCGTACCTTCGGGAACTGCATCTCGGCGGTACGCGCCTACCTCGCCCACCACCGCTTCACCGCCTCCTACCGCTCCCCCTTCGACGACGCGCCGCGCACCCCGTCCCCCTCCTTCCGGAAGGCGCAGGCGCTGATGCGCCCCGGCGAGCAGCTGAGCGAGCACGCGGCGAAGCAGCTGCTGCGGGCGTACGGCATCCGCGTACCGCGCGAGCAGCTGGTGACGAGTGCGGCGGCGGCCGTACGGGCGGCGGGGCTCGTCGGCTACCCGGTGGTGATGAAGGCGTCCGGCCCGCGGCTCGCGCACAAGAGCGAGCTGGGCCTGGTGAAGGTCGGCCTGACCTCCGCCAGCCAGATCCGCGACGCGTACCGCGAGCTGACGGACATCGCGCGGTACGAGGGGATCAAGCTGGACGGCGTCCTGGTGTGCCAGATGGTGGAGCGGGGCGTCGAGATGATGGTCGGCGTGACACAGGACGCCTTGTTCGGGCCGACGGTGACGGTGGGGCTGGGCGGTGTACTGGTGGAGGTGCTGCGGGACGCGTCGGTACGCGTACCCCCCTTCGGCGAGGACCAGGCGCGAGCCATGCTCGGCGAACTGCGCGGGCACGCGCTGCTGGAGGGCGTGCGCGGGGCGCCGCCGGCGGATGTGGACGCGCTGGTGGAGGTGGTGCTGCGGGTCCAGCGGATGGCCCTGGAACTGGGCGACGACCTGTCGGAACTGGACATCAACCCGTTGATGATCCTGCCGCGGGGGCAGGGGGCGGTGGCGCTGGACGCGCTGGCGGTTTGCCGGTGAAGGGTGAGTGGCACCCTCCAGCCCGTCCGACGCTTGAGGACCGGGGTCTGGGGCGGAGTCCCCACGCGGCGGAGCCGCAAAGTGTCACTGCGGGAAGGGGCGGGTCGGGGACAGCGCCGCAGGCAACGAACCGCAGCCCAACACACCACCAGGAGCGCTCACATGACGACCAACCCGCCCGTCGACACGCTCGTACCGCACGCCACCGACAACGGCGTCTCATGGATCACCCTCAACCGCCCCACCGCCATGAACGCCATCACCCACGACCAGCGCGAACGCATAATCTCCCTCCTCACCACCGCCTCCGCCGACCCCGCCGTCCGCGCCGTAGTCATCACCGCCACCGGCAAAGGCTTCTGCGCCGGCGCGGACCTGCGAGGGTCGGCCGGCAGCGGTGAGCGCGTGGCCGGGGACGTCGCCCGTACGATCCGGCTCGGCGCCCAGCGGCTCATCAGCGCGGTCCTGGACTGCGAGAAACCAGTGATCGCCGCCGTGAACGGCACCGCCGCCGGCATCGGAGCCCACCTCGCCTTCGCCTGCGACCTCGTACTGGCCGCCGAATCCGCCAAGTTCATCGAAGTCTTCGTACGACGCGGCCTGGTCCCGGACGGCGGTGGGGCGTACCTGCTCCCCCGGCTCATCGGCCCCCAGCGCGCGAAGGAGCTGATGTTCTTCGGCGACTCGGTCCCGGCTGCCGAAGCCGAGCGGCTGGGACTGGTCAACCGAGTCGTCCCGGACGCCGAGCTGACCGACACCGCCCGCGCCTGGGCCGAGCGGCTGGCGAGTGGCCCGACCCGCTCGATCACCCTGGCCAAGCAACTGGTCAACGCCTCCCTGGACGTCGACCGGGCCACCGCCTTCGCCGCCGAGGCGACCGCCCAGGAGATCAACATGACGACAGCGGACGCCAACGAGGGCGTGGCGAGCTTCGTGGAGCGGCGTACCCCCAAGTACCGAGGCCTGTAGCTCAGCTCAGTCCCGGTACACCACCAGCTCCGCCCTGCTGCCCTGCGCCCCGTCGCCCGCAGTGAAGCGCACAGTGGGCGAGTCGTAATGCCCCCCGGTCCGCAGCACCGGACCCGCCCCCGGCACGCACCCCGCGGCCCCCGCCCCGCCGCCCCGCCGCATCCGCAGCGTCAGCCGCTCGTCCGGGCCCTCGGCGGTGTGCCACGTGCCGCGCTCGCGGCAGTCGCCGCGGCGCACCGTGTACGTCCCGTCCGGGCGTACGACGAGAAACGCACCGTCACCCACGGCCGGCTCGATCCAGCTCCCGGTGAAGTCCCGGGAAGTGAAGTACGGCGGCACGTACAGCGCCTCCACAAACGGCACCACCAGCCACGACAGCCCGGCCAGCCCCACCCCCACCGCGACCGCTCCCCCACGCCGCATCCGCCCCGCCGCCGCACTCGCCGCCGCGGCCGGTACAGCGAAGGCCAGGCACAGAATCACCCAGGCCCCGCCGTACGGCATGTACGACGCCGGCCACAGCAGCGCGCCGACCGCCGCCACGGCCGGGACGTACACGACGAGCACTCCCCGGTACGGCCTACCGGACCCGGACCCGGACCCGGCGCCAGTTGTCACCACCCACAGCCCGCCGAGCACCGCCGACGTCCCCACCACCCCCGCCCACGCACCCGCGCGCAGCACAGCCGACAGCGCCGCCCAGAAGTCCCCCTCGTACGGGCTCGCACGCGGCCCGACCAGCGCCATGGCCGAGGCCAGGACCAGCATCTCCGCGATCAGCGCCGCGCCCCAAACCGCTGCCGCCCCGCGCCAATTCTTCATTCAGCACCCCTCCCGTCACCTCTGACGCCGGTGCCCCGGCAGGGGGTTGCACTCGCCCGCCCGTACCCTTCCAATCTGACGAACCGTCAGCTTCAATGGGTGGCGTGATGGGACACGCAGGGATGGCGGCCACCGCCGTCCGATACCTCAGGTCGGTCGGCGCCTCAACGGCCGCCGAGCCCTACGACGCGCTGCCGCGCCCCGACCTGCGTGCGGTCGGGGAAGACGAGCGGCTGCCGGTCGACCCGGCCGAATTCCGCTCCGTACTCGGCCACTTCGCCAGCGGCGTCGCCGTCATCACGGCACCGAGCACCAACCCCGAGGAAGACAACCGGCCCGCCGGCTTCGCCTGCCAGTCCTTCGCCTCCCTCTCCCTCAACCCGCCCCTGGTCACCTTCATGGTCGCCCGTACGTCCACGACCTGGCCGCGCATCGCCCGCGCCGGCGTCTTCTGCGTCAACATCCTCGGCGCGGACCAGGGCGACCTGTGCCGCGGTTTCGCGGTGAGCGGGGCGGACAAGTTCGCCGGCGTCGGGTACGGGCCGGCGCCCGTCACCGGGTCGCCGCTGCTCGACTCCGTACCTGCCTGGATCGACTGCCGCATCCAGGCCGTTCACACGGGCGGTGACCACCTCATCGTGGTCGGCAGGGTCGAGGCGCTGGGCGGGACGGACACGGACGACGAGGGGGAGCGGGAGCCCCTGCTGTTCCACCGGGGCAGGTTCGGCCGCTTCAGCGCTTGACCTCCCCGGCAAACGCGGGCTTCCTGCGGATCACCAGGGACATCAGCGCCGCCGCCGCGCACAGCGCTCCCGCCGCGTACCAGACGACGTCGTACGAGTCGAACACATCCCGCGCCACACCGCCCGCGAACGCGACCACCGCCGCTCCGACCTGGTGCGATGCCAGCACCCAGCCGAAGACGATCGCCGAGTCCTCGCCGTACTGCTCACGGCACAGGGCGAGGGTCGGCGGAACCGTGGCCACCCAGTCGAGCCCGTAGAAGACGATGAAGAGAATCATCGGCGGGTGGACGGTCGGAGCCATCAGCATCGGCAGGAAGAGCAGGGATACGCCCCGCAGCGCGTAGTACACGGCCAGCAGGCGGCGCGCGTCGAAGCGGTCGGTGAGCCAGCCGGAGGCGATCGTGCCGATGACGTCGAAGATGCCGATGACGGCCAGCAGTGAGGCGGCTGCCGTGATCTGCATGCCGTGGTCGTGGGCCGAGGGCACGAAGTGGGTACGGACGAGACCGTTCGTCGAGGCACCGCAGATCGCGAACGTACCCGCCAGCAGCCAGAAGGGGCCGGTCTTCGCCGCCGCGAAGAGGACCGTGACCGCCCGCTTCGCCGCGCCCGTCTGAGGCGCCGGCTTCGGGACGAACTCCCCGCCGTACGGCGCCAGTCCCACGTCCGCCGGGTGGTCGCGCAGCAGCAGCCAGACGAACGGGACGACGACCAGCGCGGCGAGCGCGACCGTGACGGACGCGGGCCGCCAGCCGTGGTTCTGGACGATCCAGGCACAGAGCGGAAGGAAGACCAGCTGGCCGGACGCGCCGGCGGCCGTGAGGACGCCGGTGACCAGGCCCCGGCGGGCGACGAACCAGCGGTTGGTGACCGTCGCCGAGAACGCCAGCGCCATCGATCCCGTGCCGAGGCCGACGAGCAGGCCCCAGTAGAGCATCAGCTGCCAGCTGGCCGTCATCCAGACGCTCAGCAGGGCGCCCGCGGCGACCATGCTCAGCGCCACGACCACCACCTTGCGCATACCGAAGCGGTCCATGAGGGCGGCGGCGAACGGCGCGGTCAGGCCGTACAGCGCCATGTCGATGGAGACGGCGAACCCGATCTCACCGCGCGACCAGCCGAACTCCCGGTGCAGCGGGTCGATCAGCAGGCCGGGCAGGGAGTTGAAGGCGGCCCCGCCGATAATCGTCACAAAGGCCACGACCGCTACGAACCACGCGCGGTGGATGCGGGGGATGCGGGGCTGACGACGGGGTCGGGTGGCTGGCCCGTCGGTGGCTGGCCCGTTGGTGCCGTGCGTGGCGGCTTCGGTTGTCTGGGTCACGTCACTCAGCTTCGAGCCCGTCGAGATCTCGGACGAGTGGCCCGGCGGCCACGGTTCGCAAGGATCGGGACACGGTCGGGACACGCTGAGCCTTCCCTGGGGCTCAGGCCACGCGCCTCAACTCCCGGATCGGCCGCGCCCCCAGCAGCACCCCGACCACCCCCAGCATGATCACCACCCCGGCCAGCAGCACCTTCTCCGCGCCCGCCATCTCCGCCACCGGACCCGCCAGCGCCCGCCCCGCCGCCATCATCAGCAGCGATCCGGACACGTCGTACGCGTGCATGCGGTTCAGCGCATCGGCCGGGACGTGCGTCTGGACCGTCGTCGACCACATCACCAGCCAGAACGCGAAGGCCGCACCGCCGGCGAACTGCCCGATTCCCAGCCCGAGTACGGGCATGCCGAGCCCCAGCACCAGCAGGTTCACCACCACCCCGAGCAGCGCCACCGCCCCCGCCGCCAGCGGCCGCCCCGGCCGCAGGCGCAGTGCCAGCAGGCCGCCCGCGACGCTGCCGGCGCCGTTGACCGCCATCAGCGCGCCGTACGTCCCCGAACCGTGGGCCTCGGTCACCAGGACCGCCGTCAAGGGCAGCATCGGGCCGGCGACGGTCAGTCCGTACACCGTCCAGATCGCGATCACGCCCCACAGCCAGCTGCGCGCCGTGAACTCGTGCCACCCGACGACCAGTTCGGCCACCAGCGACCCGCGCTTCACCGGGTCGCCGACCGGCGGCAGCCGCAGCAGGAACAGGAAGATGCCGCTCACCGCGAAGGTCGCGGCGTTCGCGGCGAAGACCGCGCCGGCCCCCACGCCCGCCCCCGCGCCACCGGAAAGGCCGACCACGAGCCCCGCGAAGGCCGGGCCCGCCATGGTCATGAGCGCCTCGCAGACACGCAGGACGGCGTTCGCCTGCTGTACGTCGTGCGCGATGCGCGGGACGATCGAAGCGACCCCGGGCTGGAAGAGCGCGGCGCCGACGCCGCTGACCGCGCTCAGCCCGTACACCACCCACACCGACGGATCGCCGGCGGCGAAGGAGACCGCGAGCACCGAGGCGCCGACCAGCCGCAGCGCGTCCGCGACGATCATCATCCGGCGGGGCGTGAAGCGGTCCGCGAGTACGCCGCCGAAGAGGACCAGCACCGCGAAGGGGCCGATCCACGAGGCGAGGGCGTAGCCGACGGACGAGCCGGGGTGGCCGGCGCCGAGCAGGCCGGCGGCGAGGGCGACGGGGACCATGCCGTCGCCGAAGACCGCGACCGTACGGGCCACGAAGAAGAGCCGGAAGTTACGGTTCCAGAGGGACGACCGGGGGACCGCTCGCGGCTCGCGTGATGCCGTCTCGGGAATGTCCTGGGCTGCTGGGCGCTTGTCCATCACAGCGAGACATGTACCAGCTTGAGGTCTATACCAGCCAGCGAATATTCCCCAGTGAACAAGACAAGCAAGCAAGGAGTACGCCGTGCCGCACCGCGTAGTCGTCCTCGCACTGGACGGGCTGCTCCCCTTCGAACTCGGCATCGCGCACCGCATCTTCGGCCTTGCGAAAGACGCGGCGGGCAGACACCTCTACGAGATCGCGACGTGTTCGGTCCGGCCGCCCGGCCCGGTCCGTACGGACGCCGACTTCTCCATCGACGTCGAGCACGGCCCCGAGGCGCTGGCCACGGCCGACACCATCGTGATCCCCGCCTCGTACGAGCTCGGACGCGTCTACGACCAGGGCGTGCTCACCGAGGACCTCAAGGCCGCTTTCGCCTTCGTACGCCCCGGCACCCGCATGGTCTCCATCTGCACCGGCGGCTACGTCCTCGCCGCGGCGGGCTACCTCGACGGCCGCCCCGCCACCACCCACTGGTCGGCGGCCGAACATTTCCAGCGCCTCTTCCCCTCCGTGCGGGTCGACGCGGACGTCCTGTTCATCGACGACGGCGACGTACTGACCTCTGCCGGGGTCGCCGCCGGGCTCGACCTGTGCCTGCACATCGTGCGGCGCGACCACGGCAGCGGGATCGCCAACGACGTGGCCCGCCGCAGCGTCGTACCGCCGCACCGGGACGGCGGCCAGGCCCAGTACGTCCACCGCCCGGTCCCGGAGCCCCAGCTGGCGACCACGACGACCGCGCGGGCGTGGGCACTGGCCCGCCTGCACGAGCCGATCCAGCTGCGGGACATGGCCGAGCAGGAATCGATGTCGGTACGGACGTTCACGCGCCGGTTCCGCGAGGAGGCCGGGATCAGCCCCGGTCAGTGGCTGGCCCAGCAGCGCGTGGAGCGGGCGCGGCACCTCCTCGAATCCAGCGACCTGTCGATCGACCAGGTCGCCCGCGATGCCGGCTTCGGTACGGCGACGTCGCTCCGCCAGCACCTACAGGCGGCTCTCGGCGTCCCGCCGACCGTCTACCGCCGCACTTTCCAGGCCACCGGCGGAAGCTCCACCGGCGGAAGCCGCAGCGGCTGAAGCCGACCGCCCCCGCCACTCCGCCAACGCACTCACCGCCGTCAGCGCGAGGGTCAGTCCGACTCCCGCCAGGATCGCCGCCGTCGGTGACGCCACCGCGAGCAGTACGCCCGACAGTGCCGCACTCGACGCGTAACCGAGGGCCGCCGCCGCGTACATCAGCGAGAACCCGGCGGCCAGGTGGCGCGCGGGCAGGGCGTCCTTCAGCGCGAGGGTACGGGTGACCTGCACCCCGGACATGAGGAGCCCCGCGGCGAGCAGCGCCGCGCCGATGGCGGCCAGGGCAGTCAGCACCGCGACCAGCGCCACGCACGTCGTCACCCCGAGCAGCAGCACCAGGCTCTGCGTGCGCACCCGCCCCGGCCAGGACCGCAGCCCGTAGACGAACGCCCCCGCGGCGGCCGCCAGCGAGTACCCGGCGAGCATGGGCCCGGCCCACCCCACGGCGTACTCCCGCTCCTCCAGCAGGGCGGGCAGGACCAGTTCGGCGAGGGCGAGCAGCCCCATGGCGGCCGACGCGGTGACGTACACCGGCCACGCGGCGCCCAGCGCCCGGAACAAGGACCCGCCACTCTTGTCCTTGCCGTCGCCACTGTCGTCCTCGGCCACCTCGCGCCACCCGGCCGGCAGCGCCCACAGTCCGGCCGCCCCCGCCGCCATGAGGACGGCGCCGAGCAGCACGGGCGCGGCCGGGTCCACGCTGAGCGCGAGCCCGGCGGCGAGACCGGGAGTGGCCGCCCACAGCCCGTACGTCAGGACGGTGTCGTAACTCATTGCCTGTGTCGCCGACTTGTCCGGTACGAGCGCCAGCATCAGCGCCCGCAGCCCGCCGGGCGCCGCCCCCGGCGCAGCTCCGGCCAGCGCCGCGAACACGCCGAGCAGCACCGGATGCCCCTCCTGGAACACCCCGAGCGCCCCGAAGGCGGCGGCCCCCAGCCCCAGCCCGACGGCCAACTGCGGCCGCGCCCGGTGTGCCTTGAGGCGCGGCCCGAGCGCCAGCGCGCCGACGACCTCACCGACGACGTAGACGGCGGCGAGCAAGGCGCCGATGCCGTAACCGCCGGGCCGTTCCCGTACCAGGAACACGAGCGCGAGCGGCGCCATGGCGACCGGAGATCTGGCCCCGATCGCGACAAGAGACCAGGTCAGGACGGGTCGGGTGGCGATCTCGCGGTAGGACATGGGCCGACGGTAGCGCGGGGCGCGTACGGGCCCAACCGATTAGAAACCGACTAGAACGTGAGACTAGAACGTGAGGCTAGAACGTGAGGCTAGAACGTGAGGCTAGAACGTGAGGCTAGAACGTGAGCACCCCGCGCGCCACGCGCCCGTGGTGCGCGTCGTCCGCCGCCTTCGCGAAGTCCTCCACCGGATACGTCTCCGTCACCAGCTCGTCGAGCAGAAGCCGGCCCTCCCGGTACAGCTCGGCGTACAGCGCGATGTCCCGCTGCGGGCGCGAAGAACCGTACCGACAGCCGAGGATCGACTTGTCCAGGTACATCGAGGAGACGAGGAACGACGCCTCGGCCGTCGCGGCCGGTACGCCGAGCAGCACCGCCTGCCCGTGCCGGTCGAGCAGGTCGATCGCCTGCCGAATCAGTGCGGTCTTGCCGACGCACTCGAAGGCGTGGTCGGCGCCGGTCGGCAGGATCTCCCGTACCGCATCCGCGTCGTCGGCCGACAGAAGGAAGTGCGTCGCGCCGAACTGCCGCGCGACCGCCTCCTTGGCCGGATTGGAATCGACGGCGACGATGGCCGACGCCCCGGCGATACGGGCGCCTTGGATGACGTTCAGCCCGATCCCGCCCGTCCCGATGACGACGACGGTGTCCCCGAGGCCGACCTTCGCCCGGTTCAGCGCGGCGCCCACGCCCGTCACGACGCCGCAGCCGATGAGTGCGGCCGAGGTCAGCGGGATGTCGTTCGGGATCTTGACGGCCTGGACGGCTTTGACGATGGTGCGCTCGGCGAAGGTGGAGGTGGACGCGAACTGGTAGAGCGGATCGCCGCCGCGGCGCGAGAAGGGCTGCCCGGGCATCCCGATCGCCTTGCGGCACATCGTCGGCCGGCCACGGCCGCACTCCGCGCAGGCCCCGCAGTTGGCGATGGTCGACAGCGACACGTGATCACCGGGCACGACATGCGTCACCCCTGCGCCGACCGCCTCGACGACTCCCGCGCCTTCGTGCCCGAGTACGACGGGGGACGGGAAGGGGATCGTCCCGTCGATGACCGACAGATCGCTGTGACACAGCCCGGCCGCGCCGACGGCGACCATGACCTCGCCGGGCCCCGGGTCACGTATCTCCAGGTCATCGACGACCTGAACCGCCTTCCCGTCAAACACAACACCTCGCATGCCGCCCCTCATGCCGACTCCCTCGGTAGGCCGAGCACGCGCTCGGCGATGATGTTGCGCTGAATTTCGTCGGAGCCGCCGTAGATGGTGTCGGCCCGGCTGAAGAGGAACAGCTTTTGCAGGGGGTCGAGTTCGTACGGCCGCTCCTCGTCCCAGTCGTACGGCCCGACCGTCGCGGCCGCGCCCCGCACCTGAACGGCGAGTTCACCGAGCCGCTGGTGCCAGCCGCCCCAGAGGAGCTTGGCGACGCTGGGGGCGCCGGGGCCGCCACCCGAAGTGCCCAGCGTGCGCAGGGCGTTGGCGCGCATGGTGTGCAGCTCGGCCCACAGCCGGACGAGCCGGGCGCGTACGACGGGATCCCCGGCGCCTCCACCCCACTCCCCCGCCTCGACGGCGAGCCGCACGACCTCCCTCAGCTCCTCAGCGAACCCGATCTGCTGCACGAGCGTGGACACTCCGCGCTCCAGCGCGAGCAGGCCCATGGCCACGCGCCAGCCGTTGCCTTCCCCGCCCACCACATCGCGGGCCAGGGCCCCGTCGAAGAACACCTCGTTGAACTCGCTGGTCCCGGTCATCTGCCGGATGGGCCGCACCTCGACACGCCCCGGCTGATCCATCGGCACGAGCAGAAACGACAGCCCGCGGTGGCGCACGGTGTGTGCGCCGGTCCTGGCCAGGACGAAGCACCAGTCGGCGTCCTGGGCGAGGGAGGTCCAGATCTTCTGTCCAGTGACGCGGTACGCGTCCCCGTCCCGTACGGCGACGGTGCGCACCCCGGCCAGGTCCGACCCGGCGCCGGGCTCGCTGTACCCCTGGCACCAGAGCTCCTCGCCGCGCGCGATCGCGGGCAGGAACCGCTGCCTCTGGGCGTCGCTCCCATAGGCGATGAGGGTGGGGGCCAGCAGGTTTTCCCCGATGTGCCCGGCTCTGGCGGGGGCGCGGGCGCGGGCGTACTCCTCGGCCCAGACGACCTGCTGGGTGAGGCCGGCCCGCCGGCTGCCGTACGCCCCGCCGTCCTCCCACCCGATGCCGATCCACCCCCCACCGCCGAGCTCCCGCTCCCAGGCCCGGCCGACGGCGTCCCCGCGATGCGCGGCGAGCCACTCGCGGGCGTCACTCCTGAACGCGTCGTCGTCGGCGCCGAAGGCGAAGTCCACGGTGGGGTCTCCTGTTCGTTGCGTTGCCGTACTCCGAAATGCGCGTCAGCCAAATCCAGCCCCTCCGGCGTTTGAGGAGCGGGGTCTGGGGCGGAGCCCCTCACGCGGCGGAGCCGCAAAGTGTCACAGCGGGAAGGGGCGGGTAGGGGAATGCCCGCGCAGCGGCCCGCCCCCGCACACCGACACCCGCACGCGCACGCCCCGCCCCGCCCCGCCCCGCGCAGCGGAACCCCCCAGCCGGGGCCGACCGCCACCCACCCGTCACGCGTTGGGCCGCGCCTTCCTGGACGCCGCCTCAGCCATCGCCTCCACCCGCGCCAGCATCGGCATCGGATCCACCCCCACCGTCCCCGGCAAAAAGTCCGCGATCCGCTCCGGCGTCCACGCCCCGCCCTCCGCGTACCCCGCCCGCAATTCCCTCGGCTGCGCCCACACCGCGATCTTCGGACCGGCGACCGTATAGACCTGCCCGGTGATCCCTTCTTCCCGCGCCCGCTCGGAGAGCAAATACACGACGAGCGCCGCCACATCCTCCGGCTCCCCGATTTCCTTCAGCTCCATCGGTACGTTCGCGGACATCCGCGTACGCGCCACCGGAGCCACCGCGTTGGCCGTAACCCCGTACTTGTGCAGCCCGAGCGCCGCGCTCCGCACGAGCGAGATGATCCCGCCCTTCGCCGCGCTGTAGTTGGCCTGGGCGACGCTCCCCTGGTGGTTGCCGCTCGTGAAACCGATCAGCGTCCCGCCCCCCTGCTTCCGCATCACCGCCGACGCCGCCCGAAAGACCGTGAACGTCCCCTTCAAGTGCGTCGCGATAACCGGATCCCACTCCCCCTCCGCCATGTTGAAAAGCATCCGCTCGCGCAGAATCCCCGCGACGCACACCACCCCATCCACCCGCCCGTACCGCGCCAGCGCCACATCGACGATCCGCTGCCCGCCCGCCATCGTCGAGACGTCGTCCGCGACAGCGACCGCATCGCCGCCCGCCGCCGCGATCTCCTTCACCACCGCCTCGGCGACTTCACTCGTCGGCTCCGAGCCCTCCATCGAGACGCCGTAGTCGTTGACGACGACGCGCGCCCCCTCGGCCGCGCAGGCCAGAGCCACCGCCCGCCCGATGCCGCGCCCGGCACCTGTCACGGCGACGACCTTGCCTGCCAAGAAGTTCCCCACGTCCGGCCCCTTCCCGAGGTTTCTGACGGACCGTTAGATTTTAGGCGCACCCAGTCGCCCGAGCACAAGCCCCGAGCACGAGGAGGCCCCATGTCACTGCCGGCCGAGTTCCACGACATCGCCAAGCGCGTGAACAACTGGGGCCGTTGGGGCGCCGAGGACGAGATCGGCACCCTCAACCTCATCACCGACGAAGTCGTACGCACCGCCGCCACCACCACCATCCGCACCGGCCGCCGCATACCCCTCGCGCTCCCCCTCGACCAGGACGGCGTACAGACAGGCCTGATCCCGGGCCGCGTCAACCCGCTCCACTCCATGGTCCAGATCAACCAGGAGCTCTTCGGCCCCGGCACCGTCGCCACCAGCGACGACGCCGTGACCATGGGACTCCAGGCAGCCACCCACTGGGACGCCCTCACCCACGCCTCGCACTCGGGGAAGATCTACAACGGCCGCCCGGCCTCCACCATCACCCCCCACACCCGGGCCCGCTTCAGCGGCATAGACAAGGCGCGGCACGTCGTCTCACGCGGCGTGCTGCTCGACGTGGCCCGCGCGCACGGAGTGGACCGGCTGGCCGGGGACCACGCGGTGACGCCGGATGACCTCGAAGCCGCCGAGGAGCTGGCGCGTACGACCGTCCGGGCCGGCGACATCGTTCTCGTACGGACCGGGCAGATCCAGGTCTACCTCGCGGGCGACAAGCACGGCTACGGCTACCCGTCCCCGGGCCTGTCCATCCGTACGCCCGAGTGGTTCCACGCCCGCGACGTCGCCGCGGTCGCGAACGACACCCTCACCTTCGAGATCTTCCCGCCGGAGATCGAGAACCTGTGGCTGCCCGTACACGCCCTCGACCTCGTCGAGATGGGCATGCTCCAGGGCCAGAACTGGAATCTGGAAGCCCTGTCCACAGCGTGTGCGGAGGAGGGGCGGTACGCCTTCCTGCTCTCCGCGATGCCGGAGCCGTTCGTCGGGGGAACGGGCACCCCGGTCGCCCCCGTAGCGATCCTCTGACCTGTGGCCTCTGCCCCCTCAGGGGTGTGAACAGCCGGGTGGCGACGCACTCCCGCACGCCCCGAGCGCGGCACAAGGGCCACCACCCGGCTCCGGCGTACAGGCCCTGCCCCCCATGCCCTCGAAGAGCTGACGCCGAACCACGACCCGCACTCGCCAAGGACAACACAGCTCAGATCCTCGGCGTCCCCTCGCAGCGAATCGCCTCGTCCAAGGGTCATCAGACCATCACGAACCGTCAACACCTGACCGGGGATTTGCTACTTATGCACTATTTGTGACAGCGCACGACGGCTCATACGCAGTCGTCTCGTACGCCCCCGATGCAACAACGGGCGCCCCCCGGTCCACCTCGCACCAGATCCGCTTGCCCGCCCCCTCGGACTGCCAGCCCCAACGGTCGGCGAGGCCGTCGACCAGCTCCAGCCCCCGCCCGTTGGTGTCGTCGCCGTCCGCGTGCCGGGGCTTCGGCGGGCGGGCACTGGCGTCGGCGACCTCGACCCGGACCGTGCCGTCGGCGGCGGTGCCGAAGAGCATGCGCAGCACGGCCGGACAGCCCGTATGCACCACCGCGTTGGTGACCAGTTCCGAGATGAGCAGGATCAAGGTCTCGGCCAGCGGTTCATCGACTCTTATCCCGGAGCCGGCAAGCCGCGAGCGGGCCCACCTCCGAGCGCGCCCCACCTCGGCGGGGTCGGCCCCTACCTCCAACTGCACCTGAAGCACCTGCACCGCTCACACCATCCGAACCGGCGGACACATCGCCTCGCGTCTCCACAGGGTCACGGAACGTGATTCCCTTATGGGACAGCATGGTTGACGTACAGTCACCGCAACAAGCGCTTCGGGCATATTCCAGCGCGAAGGAGTACGCGTGGTGCATACTGTGCGACGCACGCTGCGGGGAGTCGAACAGGGGCGCGCACAGCGCCTCCGCACGGCGCGAGCGGCGCACATCTCGCGGCCCGCAGTCGCCACCAAGGCAACGCCGGGACAGCTGCGCATCACAACCACTCGCATCCCACGGAGGGTACCGGAGCGCACCCCCGACTCCGGCCCGTGACGAGTCACGCGAAGGACACAACCCGATATCGACGGACGGTAATCGCTCACCAGTCGCAGGATTGAGTAACCGCCCGTTTACGCACGACCACAGAACGCACATCAGACCTCCCGTTCTTCTCCGTCACAGCAGCGCCGCCGCCAGCGTCTCCGTCGCGTCCCCTGCCGTCTGCCACCGCTCGGCACGCACCCACGCGCGCTTCAGATGCAGGTGTACGTCGGCCTCCCAGGTGAAGCCCATGCCTCCGTACACCTGGAGGCAGTCACGGGCGTTACGGACCGCCGCCTCGTCGGCGAGCAGCTTGGCCCCGGCGATCTCCACCGGGTCACCGGTCACCGCGGCCCCGTACACCGCGCCGCGGGCCACCTCCGCACGTACCAGCATCTGCGCGCACAGCTGCTTGACCGCCTGGAAGGCGCCGATGGGCCGACCGAACTGTTCGCGCTCGCGCGCGTATTGGACGGCTGCCTCAGTGGTACGGGCCGCGCTGCCGAGCTGTTCGGCGGCGGTAAGAAGGGCGGCCTCGGGAACGGTCCCGGGAACGCTCTCAGGAACGTTCCCGGGCACGCGCCCCGGAGCGTTCCCGGGCACGCGGTGGAGCGGCGTCAGCGGGTCCACGGAGCGTACGGGCACGGCCCCCGAAGCGTTCCCGAGAACGTGATCGGACGCGTCCAGCCACTCCACCAGTTCGCCGTCCACCCTCGTCACCACGCTCTCGCCGGTGGCCGCTCCCACAACCGTGCCGGCCGCGAGGTGCGTGGCCACTAGGGGGCCCGGGAGCAGCGCGCGGCCCGCCTCCTCGAAGGCGAGGACCGCTTCGGGCAGGCCGAGGCCCACTCCGCCGTCCTCCTCGGGCAGCCGCAGCGCGAAGAACCCGGCGTCGCCGAGCTCCCGCCACAGCTCCCGGTCCAGGGCGTCCGGGCCCCGGCCCGGCTTGTCGACCGCCGCCCGCAGCCGCTCGCGCCCGAAGCGCCTTTGGAGGAGTTCCCGTACGCCCGCCCGGAGCGCACGCTGGTCGTCGGTGAGACGGAAGTCCATCGTTACGTCAGCGCCCCTTGGGAAGGCCGAGGATGCGCTCGGCGACGATGTTCTGCTGGATCTGGGACGTGCCCGCGGTGATCGTGTACGAGAGCGACGACAACCGGTCCAGGGTCCAGTCGTGCGACAGGTCCAGGGAACCGGGGCCGAGTACCCGCGCGGCAGCGTCGTACAGCTCCTGACGGGCGTGCGAGTAGCGCAGCTTGAAGAGGGAACCGCCGTTCCCGGGAACGCTCTTTTCGCTTCCCGTGTGCTGCGCTTCGCTGACGTTCCACTGGGTGAGCCGCCACAGAGCGGTGAATTCGGCGTTCAGGCGCCCCAGGGTGCGGCGCACTTCCTGGTCGTCCCAACGGCCGTTCCCGCGAGCGGCCGCGGCGAGTGCCCGCAGCGTGCGGCGGCAGGCGACGACCTCGCCGACGAAGGCCGTGCCCCGCTCGAAGGAGAGGGTGACCATGGTGACGCGCCAGCCGTCGTTCTCGTCCCCTACGCGGTGGGTGACCGGTATGCGCACTTCGTCGAGGAACATCTCCGCGAATTCGGCCGTTCCCGTGAGCGTTCGCAACGGTCTTACGGTCACCCCCGGAGCGTTCATCGGCATGGCGAGCCAGGTGATGCCCCGGTGCTTGGGAACGTCCGCGCTCACCGCCTCGGTGCGTACCAGCAGCTCGCACCAGTCGGCGACCTCCGCGTGCGAGGTCCAGATCTTCGATCCGGTGACGATGTACGTGTCCCCGTCCCGCACCGCCCGGGTGCGCAGCGACGCGAGGTCCGAGCCGGCGTCCGGTTCGCTGAAGCCCTGGCACCAGACCTCGTCGCCGCGCAGGATCGGCGGCAGCCAGCGTGCGTGCTGTTCCCGGGTTCCTTCGGCGGCGATGGTGGGTCCCGCGTGCAGCAGGCCCACGAAGTTCGCGCCGACGTAGGGCGCCCCGGCCAGCTCGGTCTCCTCCAGGAAGATCAGATGCTGTGTGGGGGTGGCGCCGCGCCCGCCCGCGTCGGCGGGCCAGTGCAGCCCCGCGTACCCGGCGTCGTACAGCCGGCGCTGCCACGCCGTGTCGTACGCGCGCCGTCCCGGCCAGTCCAGCGGGTCGGGCCGGGGCGGCAGACCGGGCAGCGTGGCCGCCAGCCACTCGCGCAGGCGCGCCCTGAAGTCCTCTTCCTCCTCGCTGTAGGTGAGGTCCATCAGCGGGCGCGGGCGGCGGCGGGGACGCGGTCGCGGTCCAGGTCGAGGCCGAGCATGCGGATGGCGTTGCCGCGCATCAGCTTGTAGACGGTCTCGTCGTCGAGGCCCTTCACGTGATCGAGCGCGACTTCCTTCGTGTGCGGGAACGTCGAGTCGACGTGCGGATAGTCGGTCTCGAAGGTGGCGTTGTCGCGGCCGACGACGTCCAGGGAAGCGACGCCGTGCTTGTCGCGGAAGAAACAGCAGAACATCTGCCGGTAGTAGTACGTCGAAGGGGGCTCGGGGATCAGGTCCCGGACGCCGCCCCACGCGCGGTGCTCCTCCCACACGTCGTCGGCGCGCTCCAGGGCGTACGGAATCCAGCCCATCTGACCCTCGCTGTAGGCCAGCTTGAGGCGCGGGAACTTCACCAGTACGCCGCTGAAGAGGAAGTCCATCATCGAGGCCATGGCGTTGTTGAAGCTGAGGGCGGCCTGGACCGCCGGCGGGGCGTCCGGGGAAGCGGCGGGCATCTGCGAGGAGGACCCGATGTGCATGTTGACGACCGTGCCGGTCTCCTCGCAGATGGCGAAGAAGGGGTCCCAGTGGCCGGAGTGGATGGACGGCAGTCCCAGGTACGTCGGGATCTCACTGAAGGTGACCGCCCGTACGCCCCGTTCCGCGTTGCGTTTGACCTCGGCGACGGCCAGGCCGATGTCCCACAGCGGGATGATGCACAGCGGGATCAGCCGGCCCCCGCTGTCGCCGCACCACTCCTCCACCATCCAGTCGTTGTACGCGCGCACGCAGGCGAGGGCGACCTCTTTGTCGTGCGCTTCCGCGAAGGTCTGCCCGCAGAAGCGGGGGAAGGTCGGGAAGCACAGGGAGGCCTCGACATGGTTGAGGTCCATGTCGGCGAGCCTCGCCTTGGGGTCCCAGCAGCCTCGCCGCATCTCCGCGCGGGTGATGCCCTCCAGGGTCATGTCGTCGCGGTCGAAGCCGACGGCGGCGATGTTGCGCTTGTACGGGAACTTGAGGTCCTCGTAGATCCACCAGTCGGTGGGCGGGCCGTCGGGATCCATCGTGATCCGGTACTTGCCCGCCACGTAGGCGAGGTCACCGATTCCGGCGGTCAGCGGCTTGGGGCCGCGCTCGCGGTACTTCGCCGGAAGCCAGGTCTCGAAGAGGTGCGCCGGTTCGATCACATGGTCGTCGACGCTGACAATCCGAGGCAGTTCCATGGTGTGTCCTCCGGCGTTCGCGATCCCGCGTTTCTGATGACCCGTCAGATATCAGGCTAGCCCCGCGCCCCTGGACCGACAAGGCGCAGCGCCCTACGCTCTCCGGACAATCTGACTGTCCGTCAGCTTCGTCAGCTGTGAGGGGACTGCCGTGACCGACACCGCGACCGACACCGCGCACGCGCTGAGCGCCTCCCGTACGCTCTGGGAACTCGTCGACCGCCGCGCCACGCTCACACCGCGTCGGCCCGCGCTGCTCCAGGACGACGGCGTCGACGGCGTCGACCGCGCCCTCACCTTCGGCGAGCTCAGGGACCGCGCCGAGCGCGTCGCGGCGGGGCTGTACGGGCTGGGGGTGCGCCCCGGAAGTGTGGTCGCCTGGCAGCTGCCGACCAGGATCGAAACGGTGCTCCTGTCCGTGGCCCTGGCCAGGCTCGGCGCCGTACAGTCGCCGGTCATCCCGTTCTACCGGGAGCGCGAAGTCGGCTTCGCGCTGCGGGAGTCAAAGGCGGACTTCTTCGCGGTCCCGGGACAGTGGCGCGGTTTTGACCATACGGAGATGGCGCACCGGCTCGGCGCGCGGGGCGTTTTCGAGGCGTACGGGAACGTTCCGGACGGGGACCCGGGAACGCTCCCGGAGCCGCCTTCCGACGGCACCACGGTTCGCTGGATCTACTGGACCTCAGGGACGACGTCCGACCCCAAGGGCGTCCTGCACACCGACCGTTCGCTGATAGCGGGCGGCTCGTGCCTGGCGCACACTCTGCGGCTGTCCCAGGACGACATCGGCTCCATAGCGTTCCCGTACGCGCACATCGGCGGCCCGGACTATCTGGTGATGCTGCTCCTGTACGGCTTTCCCGCCGTCCTCTTCGAGCACTTCGCGATGCCCGCCGCGCTTGACGGCTACCGCAGGCACGGCGTCACGGTCGCGGGCGGGTCCACCGCCTTCTATTCGATGTTCCTGACCGAGCAGAGAAAAGACCCGTCCCACAAAATCGTCCCCACCCTGCGGCTGCTCGCAGGCGGCGGGGCGCCCAAACCGCCGGACATCTACCACGCCGTCGTACGCGAGATGGGCTGCCAGTTGACCCACGGCTACGGCATGACCGAGGTCCCGATGATCACGATGGGCGCCCCGGACGACACCGCCGACCACCTGGCGACGACGGAGGGCCGGCCGCCCGCGGGCATGGAGATACGCATCACCGCCGAGGACGGCACGCCCCTGCCGACGGGCACCGACGGGGAGGTGCGGCTGCGCGGCGAAGCCGTGTGCCGGGGCTACCTGGAACCGGCCCACGACGCTGCCGCCTTCGACCAGGACGGCTTCCTCATCACCGGTGACGTCGGGCACCTCACCGCGACCGGCCATCTGGTGCTCACCGGGCGGCTGAAGGACATCATCATCCGCAAGGGCGAGAACATCTCGGCCAAGGAGATCGAGGACCTCCTCCACCGGCACCCGGGCGTGGCAGACGCGGCCGTGGTGGGACTGCCGGACGCGGCGCGCGGCGAGCGGGTGTGCGCCGTCGTCGAACAGCCCCCTGGCGCCGCACCGCTGACCCTGGAGGAGGTCACCGCGTATCTGCGGGCGCAGGGGCTGTCCGTACACAAACTGCCCGAGCAGCTTGAAGTCGTGGACGCGCTGCCGCGCAACGAGACGCTGCGCAAGGTCCTCAAGTACAAGCTGCGTGAACGCTATTCACAGGCCCAGTAGGGCCCGTGGGCCAGTAGGCCCGGCAGGCCTACGCTTCCGGTCCGGGTGTCGTGTAGTACGCGGCGAAAGAGGTCAGGATCTCTTCCTCGCTGATCAGTCCGTCACCGTCCGCGTCGAGCGCCGCCGCGACGGCCTGCGCTCTGTCCCCCGCCACACCCAGCACGCGCAGGACCCGCCCCGCTGCCTGCGGAGTTACGCCCCCGCCGTCCGCCTCTGCCGCTACGGCGATCGCCGCGTGCAGGAACGGGCGGGCGATCTCGGCGAACCGCTGTGGGTTGTCCGCCAGCCGCTTCACCGCACCCGTGACGAACTCCTCACGGGTGACCCGCTGGTCGCCGTCCACGTCGGCGATACCGGCCATGCCCTGCCAGAAGGCCTCGGCCCCCATGTAGAGCGCCTGCCCCTTGTCGCACCGGGCCGTCGTCCCGAACTCGGCCAGCAGGGCCGCCGCGGCGGCGCTGAAGTCCTCGCGGTCGATGTATCCGTTGCCGTCCTGGTCGAAACTCGCGAAACGGGCTGCTGTCTTGCGCTCGTACTCTGCGCTGTCCATAGGGGGGAGGGTACGACGTGGGCGGGCCAACCGAAGCATTCTCAGGCGGAGAGAGCCTGCGCTTTGTCGTCCGCGGCCGTGGCCACGTCGGGATAGACCTCGAAGAGGCGGCGTACTCCGAGGGCGGCGAGCACCCGGTTGACGAGCGAACCGTCGACGGATCCGCGAGCGGGCAGTATCAGCCGCAGCTCGCCGCCGCAGGAGTGCATCAGGCGGCGGGCGGCGATCATGACGCCGACCCCGCTGGAGTCGCAGAAGAAGACCTCGGAGAGGTCGAGGACCACGCGGTGGCGGCCCTTCGCGACGGCGTCGTGAACGTGCTGGCGGACCGCGGGGGAGGTCACCAGGTCCAGCTCTCCGGAAACGTGCAGTACGGCCCAGGCGTTGTGCTCGGCCTCGATCACCTTCAGCGTCACGCGTCTGGACCTTTCGTTCTGCTGATGCGGAAGTAGTGCTTCCATCTCTCGCGGCTGCCCCGCCGCACTCCCATGAAACACACCGTCTTGGAGAGGCCGGAGGCCCGATCATTATCATCCCGGCGCCGGGGCGCGGACTCACTTACCGTAAAGGGGCATGCGTTGTCAGTGGGTCGCACTACATTCGAAGGAAGTGACGAGGGGCACACGGTGGGCAGGCGCACAGGGTTGGGGGCCGCATGGCGAAGGACGCACCACCTCGCTGGGACCGCAGGATGCAGCAGCGGCTCGCACGCGGCGAGGCGGCGGCGCTCGGTGAGCTGTACGACAGGTTCGCCTCGCTGGTGCACAGCCTGGCCCACCGGGTGCTCGACGACGACGCGGCGGCCGACCAGATCACGCGCGAGGTGTTCGGCTATGTCTGGGAGAACCCGGACGCGTACGACCCCAAGCAGGGCTCGATGAGGTCCTGGGTGGCCAAGCTCACTCACCGGCAGGCCGTGCACCGGCTCCGGCAGACCGAGGCGGCGGCGCTGCGGGACGGCGGTGGCGACGGCACATCGGAGGAGCTGGAGCAGAAGGTCCGCAGGGCGTCGGCCGCCGCCCGCGCGGACTACATCGTGACGTCGATGCCGGCGCCGCTGCGGGCCGCGCTGGAGCTCGCGTACTTCCAGCGCAGGGACTACCGGCAGACGGCGGCCGACCTGGGAGTCACCGAGGACGAGGCGCGCAGGCGGCTGCGGCTCGGGCTGCAACTGCTGTCCACGGCGAACCCGCGCTACCAGGACGGGCTCTCGTCCCCGCCCGGATACGGACAGCACCGGTGAGCGGGGGACGCGGACCGACCGGGCCGATCGGCTCGACCGGCCCCGAGGGCAGCGGTCCGGACCCTCGCGACGGACCGGAGGGACCGCATGGAGCAGGCGGGCCGCACGGACCGGACGATCCGCACGGTCCGGGCGGTCCGGGCGGTCGCGTGCCGCCGGAGGGCCGGGCTCCGCGCATACCGTCACCCAGAGCGGCGGCGGACGACCGCGAAGTGCTGGAGTCCGCTTCCCCACCGCCACCCGCCCCGGCCGTCCCGGCCGTCCCGGCCGCCCTTTCCCACAGTGTGCTCAAGTCGCTGCTGGGCGCCTGGGCCCTGGCCGCGTGCTCGTCCGACGAGACCAAGGCGGTCGAGGACCACCTCACCGAGTGCGCCCCCTGCGCGGACGAGGCGCTGCGGCTGCGGGACGCGGTCGGTCTGCTCCACGCCGAGCGCAGCCTCGACCTCGACCCGCTGCTGCGCAACCGCGTGCTCGACGGCTGCCTCGGACGCAGGCCCGCCCGCATCCCCGTCCCCGGCTGGGCCACACCGTACGACGCCGAGACGGCGCGCCTGGACGCCCTGCTGCGGGACATCGGCGACGCGGAATGGCACGCTCCGGTCCGCCTCAAGTGGTTCACGGGCGAGGAGGCGACGTACCGCAAAACCACCGTCGCCGGGGTCATCGGCCACCTGATGAGCGTCGACGGCCTGGTCGCGAAGGCGCTCGGCCTCGACGATCCGCTGGGCGCGGCAGGACCCGTAGCACCTGCGGAGCGCACCGAGTCGTACTGGCGCGGCTCCCACTTCCCGCCGACCCGCACCGTCCGCGAACCCTGGCGCGAGCAGAGCCACGCCCTGATCCGCACGGTGTCCTTCGCGGGCCGCGGGGTGGCCGAGCTCTCCGTGTCGTACGGCGACTTCTCCCTGCCCCTGCGCGACGCGCTGCTGGACCGGGCGTTCGAGTGCTGGGTGCACGCGGGGGACATCGCGGACGCGGTGGACTATCCGTACGAACCGCCGGCCGCCGCGCATCTCAACAGCATGATCGACCTGGCCGCGCGGCTGATCCCGGCCACCCTCGCGGCCCGCCGCAGGGCAGGTCTCGCGGCCCCGTCCCAGAGCCTGGTGACCGCGGGGTCGCCCGGCCGCTCGCTCCACCTGGAGATCGAGGGGGCGGGCGGCGGCGACTGGTACATCGCGCTGGACTCCCCTGCGGCGGTCGGCTCCCCCGCCCACCAGGTGGCCCATGTCGCTCTGGACGGCGTCGAATTCTGCCAGCTGGCATCGGGCCACGTACCGCCCGAAGAGGCGGCGGCGGGCCAGAACGGCGACCGGGAGGCCATCCGCGACGTGCTCTTCGCGGCGGCGTCACTGAGCCGCCTGTAGCCGCGACCGGCAGGCGCCTACGCGAAGACCACCGTGCGGCGGCCGTTGAGCAGCACGCGGTGCTCGCTGTGCCACTTCACCGCCCGCGCCAGCGCCTGGCACTCCACGTCCCGCCCGATCGCCACCAGCTGCTCCGGCGTCACGTCGTGGCCCACCCGCTCGACCTCCTGCTCGATGATCGGCCCCTCGTCGAGGTCGGCCGTCACGTAGTGCGCCGTCGCCCCGATGAGCTTCACACCGCGCGCGTGCGCCTGGTGGTACGGCTTCGCACCCTTGAAGCTCGGCAGGAAGGAGTGGTGAATGTTGATGATCCGGCCGCTCAGCTGCTTGCACAGGTCGTCCGAGAGGACCTGCATGTAGCGGGCGAGGACGACCAGCTCGACGTTCTCCGAGCGTACGAGCTCGAGGAGCTGCGCCTCCGCCTCCGCCTTGTTGTCCCGCGTCACCGGAATGTGGTGGAAGGGAATGTCGTACGAGCCGACCAGCTCGGCGAAGTCCGTGTGGTTCGAGACGACCGCCGCGATCTCCACCGGCAGGGCGCCGATCCGCGTCCTGAAGAGCAGGTCGTTCAGGCAGTGCCCGAACTTGCTGACCATGAGCACGACCCGCATCCGCTGCTCCGGGCGGTGGATCTGCCAGTCCATCCGGAAGGAGTCACCGATCGCGGCGAAGCTGGCGCGCAGCTTCTCTACGGTCACCGGGGCGTCCGCCGTGAAGTGGACCCGCATGAAGAACAGACCCGTGTCGTGGTCGCCGAACTGCTGGCTGTCCTCGATGTTGCAGCCGGTCATGAAGAGGTAACTCGACACGGCGTGCACAATGCCCTTTTTGTCCGGGCAGGAGAGGGTGAGGACGTACTGGTCCGGGGAGGACCGGTCTGACGAAGGGGCGGGGCGCGGGTCGCTCATGCCCCGAGGATTCCATATCCGGCGGGGGTCAGGCCGCTCTGGTCAGAATCCGGATGACCTCGAGCGTGCGTGGCGCCGTGTCCGGATCCTCGCCGTCGTTGGCCGCCAGCCGTACGTGCGCCTCGCGGGCCGCCCGTACCGCTTCGGGCCAGGCGTGGTGTTCGAGGTACGCCGACACGGGCGCGTCCGCACCCACCTGATGCATGATCTTCAGCACCCGCAGGACGGCGACGTCGACGAGCGACGCCTCCTGGGAGTCCCGGAATATCGTGCCGACGTACTTCTCGGCCGACCAGTTGTCCAGCCAGGTGTCCTCCACCAGCCGGTACACGGCATCTGTCACGTCTCCGTAGCCCTCGAGACCTGCCAGCCAGCACTCCTGCTGGAAGACGGGGTCGGAGAGCATGTGCAGCGCCGATCGCACGTTCGTGCGCCAGCGCCACCAGGGCATGTCATTGAGCGGCATGCCGCCCATGGTGGGGGAGCGACGGCCGCGACGGGAAGAGTTCACCGAACCTTGCACGGTTGCAGATCGTACGTTCCCTGACAGGACGGGCGTACGGCACCCCGTAATTCACCTCGATGTCACCGCGCGTTGAGACATGCTCACTCCCCCGTTACCCATGGGGCGGAAGCGTGCATGCACATGACCGGACGGCGAAGCCATTTCTCCACCCGCCCATTCCTCTCGAAGGCCGCGACGTTAATCGCCACGGCCACGGCAACGGCGGTCGGGGCGTCGCTGCTGACCGGATGCGGAATGCTCCCTGGGGCCACGGGGGGCTCCAGGGAGCCCATAACCGTCATGACGTGGGCCCCGGTGGGCACCTCGGCCACGAACATGCCGGGCATGCCCGCCATGGCGGAGGCCTACGCCCGCTGGGTCAACGCGAACGGCGGCCTCGCGGGCCACGAACTCAAGGTCCTCACCTGTAACGAGCGCAACAACACCGTCGGCGCGGCCAAGTGCGCCAAGCAGGCCGTACGCGAGAACGCCATCGCGGTCGTCGGCTCGTACAGCCAGCACGGCCGGGCCTTCATGGCGCCGCTGGAGGTCGCCGGCATTCCGTTCCTCGGCGGCTACGGTGCGTCCGACCAGGAGTTCACCAGCCCGCTGTCGTATCCAGTCAACGGCGGCCAGCCGGCTCTCCTCGCGGGCAACGGCAGGCAGCTCGCCCGCGACTGCGACCGCGTGTCCCTGGTACGCCCCGACACGGTCGCCGGTGACGGCCTGCCGATACTCCTCGGTTCCGGCCTCGCGGAGGGCGACCGTAAAGCGCCCACCGACATCCGGGCGGCGGAGGACGCGAACGACTACACCGCGTCGGCCCGGCAGGCACTCACCAGCGCGGGGGCGTTCGACGCGTACCGGAGCGGAAAGGGCTGCGTCACGGCGGTTCTCGGCGACCACACGGAGACCTTCTTCGACTCGTTCCGGAGACTGGAGTCCGAGGCCCCCAGGGAAGTCGGTGTCGCGTCGGTCCTCGGAAGCGTCGGACAGCCGCTCCTCGACCGTACGGGCGGCAAGGACGGGCCCTTCGAGGGCGCGTACGTCACGGGCTGGTACCCGGTGGCGAGCGACGCGCGCTGGAACCCGATGCGCGAGGTCATCAAGGAACACGCCTTCGCCGACAACCGCATCGACCCGGCCGAGCCCGGGGTGCAGACGACGTGGATCGCGTACACCGTGCTCAAGGCGATCATCGAGTCGCTCGCGAAGGGCGGCGGGGACGGCGACACGGACAGCGTTTCGGCGTCCGACGTGGTCGGGGCGCTCAACCGTGTCGAAGGAGTCGACACGGGCGGCCTCACACCCACCCTCAGCTGGCGTCTGGAGCACATGCTGGCTACACGGGACTTTCCGCGGATCATCAACAGGGACGTGACGTTCCAAGTGGTGCGCCGGGGGCGGCTGGTGTCCGTGAAGGAGGGCTTCGTGGACGTGGGCGACACGCTGGTACAGGCGCCTTCTGCGGGCTGATCGGGCTGCTCGGCTGAGCGCGCTGATTTCGCGGGGCGGGAGAGGGAGGGGCCGGCGCCGAGTCGGTGCCGGCCCCCCGCCCGTCCACTGCCGTCAGAGCTGCGTGGCGTCGCGCTCCGTCAGGCCGTAGCGCTTCGCGATGTCGTTCCACATGCCGACGGCTTCCTTCTTCGCCTGTGACGCCTTGCCGCTCTCGCGGTTGCCCGCCTGCTGCTGCGGCGTCTCCCGTGCGTGGCCCTTCTTGCAGCCCTTCTTGCCCGCGACCTGGTCGGCCCAGGCCGCGTAGTGGTTGTCGGCCGCTTCCGACGCCTTCCACGCGGTGGTGAGGGAGGCCGACAGCTCCGCGTGCTTCGGCAGCTTGTCGACGGTCAGGCCCTTGAGGCGGGTCACCAGTTCGTTGCGCTGCTTGGCGGCGGCTCGCAGATCGCTCGCCGCCTTCGGCAGGTTCTTGCAGGTCCTGATGGTCTGGACGGCGCTGATCACGGAGGCGCGGCTGTCGTTGCTGTCCGCGAGCAGCGCGTCGAGCGACTCGGCCTGCGGCTTGGCGGGATCCGCGGCGGCCTGCGGCGACGCGTCGCCTCCTGGCGAACTCGCCGCTGCGACCGGCTTCTTGTCATCGGTCTTCTCGTCGTCGCCACTGCTGAGCAGCGCGCCCGCGCCGAGACCCAGTACGGAGCATCCGACGACGACGGCCGCGATCAGGACCAGCGGCGAGTTGCGCCGCCGCGGGGCGGCCCCCGAGGGAGCCACGGACGTCACGGGACCCGTGGGCGCCGGGGGCCCGGCCTGGGACGCGTTACGGCGTGCGGCGCGGCCCTGGGGCGCGGCTCCGAACGGGGGCTGCTGGTACTGCTGGTGCGGGGGCTGCGCGTTCAGGGGCGGCATCTGCTGCGTGGGGTTCGCCGGCGGCGCGGCGTCGGCCCGGAAGAGGTTGTCGAACTCCGCGGGCGGCTGCCGGTCTTCGGGGGCGCCCGGGCGGATGCCGTAGGGCGCGCCGGAGGGCGCCTCAGGCGCGCCCTGGGCGTTCGTGACGGGCGGGAGGTACTGCGTGGCGTCAGCGTCGCCCGCCGGGGCTCCTGCGGGCGCGTTCTGGTGCCGGCCGAGGAACTGCGTGGAGTCCGCCGGGTTTTCGGGCGGCAGGGCGCCAGGGCCTGTCGGCGGCACGTACGGGAGGTACTGAGTCGCGTCCGCGTCGGCCGCCGGGGCTCCGGCAGGGGCCTCCGCGGGCAACGGCAGGGGCTGTGCCTGCGGCTGGGGCTGCGGAGCGCCGTACTGCTGCTGACCGGGCTGCTGAGGCGCGGGCTGGGAGCCGTACTGCTGCTGGGGCTGCTGCTGTACGGGCGGCTGCGCGCCGTACTGCGGGGCCTGCGGCTGCTGCTGCGCGCCGTACTGCTGCTGCGCCCCCGGCTGCGGCTGCGACGGCGGCAGGGCGCCGGGCTGCTGCGGCGGCAGGGGCGCTCCGGGCTGCGGCTGCGGGGCGCCGTACTGCTGCTGAGGCGGCTGCGGCGCTCCGTACTGCTGCTGCGGTGCCGGCTGCTGGGCGCCGTAGTGCTGCGTCCCGTACTGCGGGGCCTGCGGCGGCTGCGGAGCGCCGTACTGCTGCTGAGGCGGCTGCGGAGCAGCGGACTGCTGCGGCCCCCACGGCTGGCCCCACGGCTGTCCACCCGCCGGAGCCACCTGCTCCTCGGGCGCCCCGGGTATCCAGGGACCGCTGCCGTCCGCGGGCAGCACGACACCTTCGTGCGCGGGCGGCCGCGCGGCGGGAAGCCGCGACTCGTCACCCTGTCCGCTCTGCGTCACCGGGACTCCTACGTGTGGACGTATGTGTGGACCTACGGAACCGTCGGTTCACGCTACCGGGTGACACCACGCCTCTGCCACGCGCCCACGGTCCCCACACATGCCGCCCGGGGCCCGGCGGGCAGCCCTGTAACAAGAAGCGCCCTTAAGACGCTGTTAAGGGCCGCCCCGGTACGCCGCTCCGTACACCCCGTCTCCCTACGCCGCCTGGATTTCCATCCGGGCGCCGAATTCCCGTACCGCTGGTTCGTCGCGGTACGGCGTGAGTCGCTGCTGGAAGTCCTCCAGATACTCCGCTCCCCGGTTCGACCGCAAGGTACTCAGCAGCTCCACCGCGCGTGTGCCCGTGTGGCAGGCCTGCTCGACCTCGCGCTGCTGGACCTGCGCCGTGGCCAGTAGGACGAGCCCGATCGCCCGCCGCCGCGCCCGCGTGTCCGGATGGCCGTCCAGCGCGTCCTGGGCCCGCCGGGCCGCCGCTTCCCCCTGTCCCAGATCGCGGTGGCAGTGGGCGAGCTCGTCCGACAGATAGGCGTGATCGAAGTGCGCGATCCACACGGGGTCGTCGCCCGTGTCTTCCTCGGTACGCTCCAGCGCGGCCAGCGCCCTGCCCGCCATCTGGTTGCATGCCCGCGCGTCCCCCATGAGCGCGTGCCCGCGTGCCTCCGCCGCGCAGAACATCGCCTCCGCGCGGGGCGTCACCTGCCCCCGCGCACCCTCCTGGGCGGCCCGCGCCAGCTGCGCGATCTCGCGCGGGTTCCCGAGCTGGGCGGCCAGGTGGCTCATGGACGCGGCCAGTACGTACCCGCCGTAGCCGCGGTCGCCCGCCGCCTGGGCGAGCCGCAGCGCCTGGATGTAGTAGCGCTGGGCGAGCCCCGGCTGGCCTGTGTCGACGGCCATGTAGCCCGCCAGTTCCGTCAGCCGCGCCACTGCCGCGAAGAGGTCCCGGCCGACCGATTCACGGTACGAGCCGGAGAGCAGCCCGGACACGACGCTGTTGAGGTAGTGGACGACGATCGGCCTGACGTGTCCGCTGCCGAAGCGGTGGTCGAGGTCCACGAGGGCGTCCGTCGTCGCCCGTACCGCCTCCACGTCCGACGCGCCGACCCGCCCGCCGCCCGACGTTCTGGCGACCTGGGTGTCCGCTCCCGTGATCAGCCAGTCGCGGCTCGGCTCCACGAGCGCCGAGGCGGCGACCGTCGAGCCCGACAGGAAGTCGCGGCGCCCCACGTCGCTGCGCCACAGCTCGCAGACCTGCTCGATCGCACCGAGCACGGTCGGCGAGAACTGCAGGCCGATTCCGGAGGCCAGGTTCTTGCCGTTGGCCATGCCGATCTCGTCGATCGTGACCGTACGGCCGAGTTTGCGCCCGATCGCTTCCGCGATGATGCCGGGAGCCCGCCCGCGCGGCTGCTGTCCACGCAGCCAGCGGGCCACCGATGTCTTGTCGTACCGCAGGTCGAGGCCGTGTTCGGCGCCGCACATGTTGACGCGACGGGCGAGCCCGGCATTGGAGCACCCGGCTTCCTGAATGAGCGCCTGCAACCGTTCGTTCGGCTGGCGGGCGACGAGAGGCCTGGCTGCCATTGACTACCCCCTGGTGCCGCAGTGGTCCGTGATTCGTGGTCCGTTGGTCGTGAGTCGCGAGTCGTGAACTGATCACGCCGGTCACGTTGATCACTGCCCGGCAAATATGCAGAGAATGCCGAGAATGCAGAACATGCCGGAAGAGACGGTATTGACAGCCTTTTGACTGTCATTCCCGGGCATTCCCGAGCTTCCACACCACTGGCTACCCACCCGCCGACGCACAGCCGCATGCGCGCCCCCGCCCATGCACCGATGCGCCCCGCGTGCAGGATCGATGTTCCTCGGCAAGGCACCCCCACGCCCGTAACCCAAGGTGACGGCGGGAGTTGAGTTGTTCGTGGAAGAGACCATCGGAGTCACGGATGCCGCCCAGATCCCCAAGCAGCGCGGCGATCAACTGCTGGACAGCGCCGTGCGGTACGCGGAAGAACGGCACTGGGACGTGTTCCCCGGCACCTGGCTGGAGGCGGACGAGGGCGTCGAGCGCTGCTCGTGCGGCGTCCCCTCCTGCGCCTCGCCCGGCGCGCACCCCGCCACCGCCGACTGGGCGTCGCAGGCGACGGGCAGCGCGACCGCGGCGCGCCGCATGTGGTCGAAACAGTCGAGAGCGTCGATCCTGCTGCCGACGGGCCGTTCCTTCGACGCCCTGGACGTTCCCGAGTCGGCCGGCTTCCTGGCGCTGGCGCGCATGGAGCGCATGAACCTGACGCTCGGGCCGGTGACCTGCACGCCCGACCGCCGGATGCTGTTCTTCGTACTTCCCGGCGCCGGAGCCAAGGTGCCCGATCTGGTACGGAAGTTGGGCTGGACGCCGACGGCGATCGACCTGGTCACCCGGGGCGAGGGCGACTACGTCGCGGCGCCGCCGACCCGGCTCGGCGGGATGGGCGCGGTGCAATGGGCGCGCCGCCCCACCCCGGCGAACCGGTGGCTGCCCGACGTGGAGGAGCTCATCAGTCCGCTGGCGTATTCCTGCGGGCGAGAGGCAGCAGCGGCGCGCACACGCCGACCGTAGTGTGTTCCCCGTAGCGGCACGGGGACACCGAGAGGTTGTGCGACATGCCTGACAAGGCAGTGGGATCAGAAGAGGCGGGCGGAGCGCACACGGCGCCGCCCGCCGCCGTACGTGTAGAGGGCCTGTGGAAGCGCTTCGGTGAGCAGATCGCCGTCGGGGGCATCGATCTGGAGCTTCCCGCGGGCAAGTTCATCGGCCTGGTCGGGCCGAACGGCGCCGGGAAGACCACCACCCTTTCGATGGTCACCGGGCTGCTGCGCCCCGACGCGGGGACGGTCCTGGTCGGCGGGCACGACGTGTGGCAGGACCCGGTCGCGGTCAAGGCCAGGATCGGCGTACTGCCGGAAGGACTGCGGCTCTTCGAGCGGCTGTCGGGGCGTGAGCTCCTCGCGTACTCCGGGCGGCTGCGGGGGCTGCCCGGCGCCGAGGTCGACAAGCGGGCGACGCAGCTCCTCGACGTACTGGACCTGGCGGGGGCTCAGCACAAGCTCGTCGTCGACTACTCGACGGGCATGCGCAAGAAGATCGGCCTCGCCGCAGCCCTGTTGCACAACCCGGAAGTGCTGTTTCTGGACGAGCCCTTCGAGGGTGTCGATCCCGTGTCCGCGCAGACGATCCGTGGCGTGCTGGAGCGGTACACGCTGTCCGGCGCGACCGTCGTCTTCTCCAGCCATGTGATGGAGCTCGTCGAGTCACTGTGCGACTGGGTCGCGGTGATGGCGGTCGGCCGTATTCGCGCCCAGGGAACGCTCGCGGAGGTACGCGGCGACGCGCCCACTCTCCAGAACGCCTTCCTCGAGCTGGTCGGTGCGAACAGCCGGGACAGTGGGGAGAGTCTGGACTGGCTCGGCGGCGGCGCCCGATGAGCGCGGGCGTCACGACCGTTCCCGGGAGCGACGCTTCCGCTGTTCCCGGGATCACGTCCGTCTTCGTACGGCTCAAGCTGTCACTGCTGCGCAATGGGCTGCGGCAGTCGTCCGGCCGCAGGACGGCGTACATCCTCTCCGGTGTGCTCGCGCTGCTCTTCGCGGCGCTTCAGCTGATCGGTCTTGTCGTGCTTCGCGGGAACGAACACGCGACGACCGTGGTGGTGCTGCTGACGGCCATTCTCGGGCTCGGCTGGACCGTGATGCCGCTGTTCTTCCCCAGCGGCGACGAGACGCTCGACCCGACCCGCCTGGTCATGCTGCCGTTGCGGCCGCGCCCGCTGATCCGGGCACTGCTGACGGCGTCGCTCGTCGGGATCGGACCGCTGTTCACGTTCTGCCTGGCCCTGGGGTCGGTGATCGCCGTGGCGCACGGCGCGGCGGCCGCGGCGGTCGGCGTCCTCGCCGTGGCACTGACGCTGCTGCTGTGCCTGGCGCTGGCGCGGGCCGTGGCTGCGGCGAACATCCGGCTGCTGACGAGCCGTAAGGGCCGGGATCTGGCCGTGCTGAGCGGCCTGGTGATCGCCGTCGGCTTCCAGGTGGTCAACTTCGGCGCCCAGCGGCTCAGCACCGCCGGCGGCCTCTCGCGGCTCGACCCGGTCGCGGACGTACTGAGCTGGGTGCCGCCCGCGTCGGCGATAGGCGCGGTGGACGCGGTGAGCGACGGGGCGTACGGCCGTGGAGCGGCACAGTTGCTGCTGGCCGTGGTGGCGCTGGCGGGGCTGCTGTGGTCCTGGGAGCGCAGTCTGGTGAAACTGATGACGTCACCGGACGGCTCGACACTCCAGGCCGCGGAGCCGGCCCGCAAGGAGTCGTCGCCGGGACTCGGCGGCCGGTGGCTGCCCGGCGGGCGTACGGGCACGGTGATCGAGCGCAGTCTGCGGTACGTGTGGCGGGATCCCAAGACCAAGGCCGCCTGGGTGACTTCGCTGGTGATCGGTCTGATCGTGCCGGTGTTCAACGCGCTCCAGGGAACGGGCACGATCTACTTCGCGTGCTTCGCGGCCGGGATGCTCGGCATCCAGATGTACAACCAGTTCGGCCAGGACACCTCGGCCTTCTGGATGGTCGCCATGACGATCTCCACGCCGCGGGACGCGTACGAGGAGTTGCGGGCCCGGGCCCTGGCGCTGTTGGTGGTCACGCTCCCGTACTCGACGCTGGTCACCGTGGTCACGGCGGCGCTGGTGGGCGACTGGCGGGCCCTTCCCGAGGCCCTCGGCCTGTCGTTCGCGCTGCTCGGCGCGATGCTGGCGACGGGGGCGGTGGCTTCGGTGCGCTTCCCGTACTCGATCCCGCAGGGCAGCACACACAAGAACGTCGCGCCGGGCCAGGCGGGTCTCGCCTGGATCTCCATCGTCGGCGGCATGATCGCGGCGGCGCTGCTGTGCGCGCCGCTGATCGCGCTGACGATCTGGCTTCATGTGGCCGACGCACAGGACTGGTTGTGGCTGGTGCTACCACTGGGCACGGCGTACGGCGCGCTGATCTCCTGGGCGGGCGTGCGCTGGTCGGCACCGCAGGCAGCGGCGCGACTCCCGGAGATCCTGACGGCGGTAAGCAAAGGCTGACCCTGGCACGCCGCTTGTGCACCTTTTCAGCCCCTCAGGCGCTTGAGGAGCGGGGTCTGGGGCGGAGCCCCAGTTGCGGGGAGGGGCGGGTAGGGGAACGCCCCGCGCAGCGGCTGCCCCGCCGGCACCAACGGCCGTCAGGGGTGGCCCAGGGGCGGAACGACCGGCTCCTCCGCGGTCTCCTCCAGGAACGACTCGATCGCGGTGCGCCAGCCCTCCGGCTGGTCGTAATGGACAAGGTGGCCCGCGTCGACCACCTCCGCGTACCGCCCGCGCGGCAGCACTCTGACCATCTCCTGCGCCTCCGCTCGCCCCAGTTCGCCGTCGAGGCCGCGCACCACCAGGGCCGGGCACTGGACCAGTGCCAACTCCTCCCAGTGGGCGTCGTACACCCATGTCTCGCGGGAAGTGAGCATCTGGCGGCGGGAGAAGAGCGGGCGCCAGCCGTCGGCCCGTTCGGCCATGACCTCGGCGAAGAACTCGCCGCGGGCCGGGCTCGGCCGCTCCACCCAGGGGTCGTCCTCGCCGAACCACTTGCGTACGTCGGCGAGCGTCGCGAACGGGACGGGCCACGACTTGAACCAGTCGTCCCACTCACGCTGAGACGCGGCACCGAGCGCACCCGCCCGCATGTCGCAGATGACGACCGCGCGGACGAGATCGGGGCGCTTGGCGGCGAGCTGCCAGGCAGTCAGAGCGCCCATGGAGTGGCCGATGAGCGTGACGGGCGCGAGACCCAGCTGCTCGACCGCGGCTTCGGCGTCGGCGACGTACGCCTCGCGGGTGTACGGGCCGTCGGCCGGCTTGTCGCTGCGGCCGTGGCCGCGCTGGTCGAGGGCGACCGCGTGGTAGCGCTCGGAGAGCCAGCGCGCCGTGCCCGCCCAGTGCGAGGCCCGGCCCATCAGGCCGTGGAGCAATAAGACCCCGGGGGCGCGGTCGGTTTCCCCGCTCCCCTTGGGCAGGTCGGCGAACTCCCAGGCCGCGAGGCGTACGCCGTCGGCTCCGGTCACGTCAATGCGCCGCACCATATGTCCTGGCACCCCCTTCGTCCCCCGGGTGGTCCGTCCATGAGTGGTCGAGTCGAGCCAGACTATCGAACCTGTATTCGAAAACGCGCTTGCGGCGCGCAACACCCCTCTTTCGAGTGACCACGCTCAAGGATTGACTCCCGCCGCCGAGGGGAGATCTTCAGCGGGAGGCGGGCCGCTCGGGGAAGACGGACCGCGGGGGCTGACCCTGGGAGCTCGGGGCTCCGGGTCAGCGCAGGGGAGGACCGGCTCCGGCGCCTCAGGGCGCCGGAGCCGTCCCCTTCACAACGAACAGAACGAACAGGACGACCCCCCAGGCCGTACCAGCGCGACGGGCGCATCCCCTGCCCCCTCCCCGACCGAACCGGCAGACCGGTCGGCGGCCCTCACGTCAAGTGCTTCGGTCACAGCCTGGCACGGGATCCGCCCGGTCGCTGGGATTCCGGAGGATCGCCGGACCGGCCCCAACGACGTTGGGGCCGGGGGCCGTTGCCGCCGGAGCGCCGGTGTCAGCGCTTGGCGACGAAAACGTGCGAGGCCACCTCGGCACCGAGCTCCGCGGCCTCGCCACTGCTGCCGACAAGTACCCCACCGGGCGACTCCGTCACACTCACGACCGACCCGGGCTGCACGCCCGCGCGTCGCAGCGTGTACATCAGCTGGGCATCCGTCTGGATCGGCTCCCCGATCCGGCGTACGACGACGGTCTTGCCCTCCGGGCCGGGTGCCAGGTCGTTCAGGCTGACCATGTTGTCGTCCAGGAACGGGTCCGCCTCAGCCTTCTCGCCAAGCTCCTCCAGGCCGGGGATCGGGTTGCCGTACGGAGACTCCGTCGGGTGACGCAGCAGCTCCAGGACGCGCCGCTCCACCGCCTCACTCATCACGTGCTCCCACCGGCATGCCTCCGCGTGGACCTGCTCCCACTCCAGGCCGATCACGTCGACGAGCAGACACTCGGCGAGCCGGTGCTTGCGCATCACGCGGGTGGCGAGCTTGCGGCCCTCGTCGGTCAGCTCCAGGTGACGGTCGCCCGCCACTGTCACCAGCCCGTCGCGCTCCATACGCGCCACGGTCTGGCTCACTGTTGGTCCGCTCTGGTCGAGCCGCTCGGCGATACGGGCGCGCATGGGGACGACGCCTTCTTCCTCGAGCTCGAGGATGGTGCGGAGATACATCTCCGTTGTGTCGATCAGTCCGGACATACGTGCCCCTCGATTACTCGTGCGCTGGCCCTGACCCAATTCTGACGCATAGCGCTGACAACCGTGCCGCGCCGACCGGAAGCCGTATTGACACGGCACTGGTCCAGACCGCAACGTGATCCGCGCCACCGTCGCACGACACTCGCACGATGTACCGCTGGAAAGGGCCCTGCGCGATGAGCGAAAGCAAACTGGCCGGTCAGTTCTTCGACGCCGCGATCGGGCTGCTGCACCGCGTCCGCGACGAGGAGGCCCGGAACATCGCAGCCGCCGGCGCAGCCATCGCCGACGCGGTGGCTGCGGGAGGGCGGCTCTTCGCCTTCGGCGCCGGCCACTCCTCGCTGGCCGCCCAGGACGTCGTCTACCGGGCCGGCGGCCTCGCCCTGATGAACCTGCTCGCCGTTCCCGGGACCGTCGGCGTGGACGTCATGCCCGCCACGCTGGGCTCCGCCCTGGAACGCGTCGACGGGCTCGCGGCAGCCGTGCTGGACAGCAGCCCCGCCAAGCCGGGCGACGTACTGGTGATCATTTCGCTGTCGGGGCGCAACGCGCTGCCGGTGGAAATGGCGATGAACGCGCGGGCGCTCGGCCTGAAGGTCATCGGCGTGACCTCGGTGGCGTACACGCGAGAGACCAAGTCCCGGCACGTCTCGGGAACGTACCTGAAGGACCACTGCGACATCGTCCTCGACAGCAAGATCGCGGTCGGCGACGCGGAACTCACGGCGCCGGGCATCGAGGCGCCCTTCGCGCCCGCGTCGACTGTCGTGACGAGCGCTCTGGTGCAGGCCGTCATGGCGACCGCTGCGGGCGACCTGGCGGAGCGCGGCATCGAACCTCCATTGCTGCGCTCGGGCAACGTCGACGGCGGCCACGAATGGAACGGCCGCGTGATGACGGAGTACCGCGACCGGATCTTCTACCGGCACTGATCGCGTCGTCACCGTGCGTTCCCCGGAGCGCACGCCCTACGTTCCCGGGAACGTCACCCGTACGGTCAACCCGCCACCCGGGTTCGCCACGGCCGCCGTCAGCGCGCCGTGGGCGCGCGCAATGGACGCCACGATGGACAGCCCCAGCCCCGCGCCCTCACCCGGCGCATGGTGGCGCTCCCGCGCCCGGCGGAACGGCTCGAAAAGGCGGGGCACCGTAGCGGGCAGGACGAGGGGGCCCGTGTTGGAGACTTCCAGGCCGTCAGGGGACACACGGAGCCGCACCCGGCCCCCCGGGTGGTTGTGGCGGATCGCGTTGGCGGCGAGGTTGTGAACGAGGTGTTCGAGCAGGACCGCGTCTCCCCGTACCGTCAGCGGCTGCGCCGAAGCCTCCACCGTGACGCCCCGGCGCCGGGCATCCTCGGTCAGCCCCGTCGCCACCGTGCGGGCGATCGCGTCCAGCGCGGCGGGTTCACGGCGCTGGATCCCCTGGTCGGAGACCGCGAGAAGCAGCAGGCCCTCGATGAGCTGCTCGCTCTCCCCCGCCGTCTCGATCAGCTTCTCCCGGATACGGGCGACCTTCTCCGGCGACGGTTCGCCGGCCAGTCCGATCTCTGCCGCTGCCCGCTGCACGGCGAGGGACGTCCGCAGTTCGTGGGCGGCGTTGGCGGCGAAGCGCTGCTGGGCGGAGACGAGTTGCTCTATCCGGTCGAGCATTCCGTCGAACGTGTCGGCGAGTTCCTTGAGTTCGCCCGGCGGCGCCTTGAGGGCGAGCCGTTCGTGGAGGTTCTCGCCCGACAGCCGGCGCGCCCGCGCGGTGATCACCCCGACCGGGCGCAGCACCCTGCCCGCCATCCACCAGGCCAGGGCCACGGAGGCGGCCGAAAAGAAGGCGAGCGCCACGCCGGACACCGTCAGCAGGCTCTCCAGGGCGGCGTCCTCGGCCGCGTTGCTGATCCGCCGGGTCGCCGCGTACTCCGCCGCCACCCCCGGGCCGAGATCGACGGGGGTGCCCGGTTCCGCCCGCCGGGCGGGGGCCGCCTCCCGCCAGTCCGGGCCCGGGTCCGTGCCCGGGACGGCGAGGTCGGCGTACGGCACGGTCGTGGTGACCGCCGTGCTGATGCTGGAGTGCAGTGCGTCCCGTACGAGGAGGTGGACGAAGCCGATCAGCAGCACACCGGCCAGCACGAGCAGGCCGCCGTAGAGCGCCGTCAGACGCCCGCGCTCACTCGTCATGCCGCACCGCCGACCCGGTAGCCCGCACCCGGGACCGTCTCGATCACCTGCGGCTCACCCAGCTTCGCGCGCAGTTTGCTGAGGGTGACGCGGACCGCGTTGGTGCGGTAGCTGGTGTCCTCCTCCCACACCTGCTCGATCAGGTCGTCGCCGCTGACCACCGCCCCGTCGGCGCGCATCAAGGTCTCCAGTACGGCGAATTCCTTGCGCGAGAGCGCGAGGTAGCGGCCGTCCCTGCTGACCTGCCGCCGGGCGGTGTCCAGGACCAGTCCCGCGCGTTCGAGGACCGGGGGCAGCGCGGGCCGGGCGCGCCGGCCGAGCGCCAGGATGCGGGCGAGCAGTTCGTCGTACGCGAACGGTTTGGTGAGGTAGTCGTCGGCGCCGAGGCCCAGGCCGTCGACCCGGTCCCGTACCGTCCCCGAAGCCGTCAGCATCAGGATGCGGGTCAGCAGCCGCTGCTCGACGACCTTGCGGCACACGTCGTCGCCGTGCAGCCCCGGCAGATCGCGGTCCAGGACCAGTACGTCGTACTCGCCAAGACCGAGCTTGCGCAGGGCCGTCAGGCCGTCGGGCGCCACGTCCACCGCGATCGCGTCGCGGCGCAAGCCCTCGGCGATCATCTCGGCCAGAAATGCCTCGTCCTCCACCAGCAGCACACGCATGCGCTCTGTGTACCTGAAGGGGACCTTTCGGCGATGTAAGCGTCTGGCCTGAGAGAAACGAAATGCCGTTCCTTGGAACGCTCGCGGTGTCCCCTTCAGAAGGAGAAGAACCATGAGCACCAGGACACCTGCCCGTTCCCGTACGCGCTCGGCGGCCTTCGCTTCAGGATTCGCCGCGCTCGCCCTCTTCGCCTCGGCCTGCTCCGGCGGCAGCAGTAATGACACGTCGAAGGACTCCGGTACGAACGCGGGCAAGGCCAGCGACGACGCGGCCAAGCACCGCAAGTGTCTGCGCGACAACGGGCTCGACGTCCCCGACCCCAAGCCGGGCGAGGACGAGCGCGGCATGACGATCAGCGGCGACGGGTTGAGCAAGGAAGCCATGGAGAAGGCGCTGAAGGCATGCGCCGGGAAGGGCGGCCCCGGCTCGGCGGGTGCGGGGATCACCCAGGCCGACAAGGACAAGATGGTCAAGCACGCCCAGTGCATGCGCAAGAACGGTTACAACATGCCCGACCCGAAGTTCGACGGCGGGATGACGGAAGCGCTGCCGATGCCGAAGGGCGTCGAGAAGGAGAAGTTCGAGAAGGCCAACAAGGCCTGCGAAAGCGTCATGCGATGAAGCGGCGCAGGACACTCATCGCCGCGGTGGTGGTGCTCGCCGTGGCCGGCGGCGGAGTCGCCGCGACCGCCCTGAGCGCCCCGGGCAGGAGCGAACCCCCGCAGGACTCCGCCCTGCCGCCCGCTACCGCTCCCGTCGAGCGCGGCGACCTCAGTAACAGCACCCAGGTCGAGGGAACGCTCGGTTACGCCAGGGAACGCAAACTCAACGCGGGCGTCACGGGAACGCTCACTTGGGCCGCCGGCACCGGTTCCGCGGTGAAGCGGGACGGCAGGCTGTACGAGATCGACGGCAAGCCCGTCCGCCTGATGTACGGCGCCGGACCGATGTACCGGACGCTGAAGACCGGCGACGAGGGCAGGGACGTCGAACAGCTGGAACAGAACCTCGCCGCCCTCGGCTACACGGGCTTCACCGTCGACGACGAGTACACGTCGCTGACCGCGGCCGCTGTCAAGCGCTGGCAGAAGGCTCACGAGCTCAAGCAGACCGGCCGCGTCGGTCCCGAGCACGTCGCCTTCGCGCCGGGTCCGGTACGTATCAAGAGCGCGGAGTCGGCTGTCGGAGACCAGGCGGCACCGGGCCGGCCCGTTTTCACCACCACGAGCTCGGAGAGGGTCGTCACGTTCAAGTTGGACGTCACCGACGGAAAGCTCGCCAAAGCCGGCACCAAGGTCACCGTCGGCCTGCCGGACGGCTCCAGCGCTCAGGGTGAGGTCTCCTCGGTCGGCAAGACCGCCAAGCCGGGCGACGACCCGCAGGACACAACGCCCAAGATCGACGTGACCGTTTCCTTCGACGCACCGGAGAAGGTCAGCGGCTTCGACCAGTCCCCGGTCACCGTCAACCTCACCGGAGACACCCGCGAAGGCGTTCTGTCCGTTCCCGTGAACGCACTTCTCGCACTGCCCGGCGGCGGCTTCGGCGTCGAGGTCGTCGAGAACGGCAAGTCGCGCGAGGTGAAGGTCGAACTCGGCATGTTCGGGCAGGGCCGGGTAGAGGTCAGCGGCGGCGGACTGCGCGACGGCATGATGGTCGGGGTGCCCAAGATATGAGCGCCGTCGTCGACCTGAGAGAAGTCACCAAGGAGTACCCCGGCGGTGTCGCCGCCCTGCGCGGCGTCGACCTCGCTGTCGAGGAGGGCGAACTGCTGGGCATCGTGGGCCCGTCCGGCTCCGGCAAGTCCACCCTGCTGCACATCGTCGGCACCCTGGACCGGCCGACCGCCGGAACGGTCGCCATCGCAGGACACGATGTCGCCACACTCACCGACCGCGAACTGTCCGCGCTGCGCGCCCAGCACGTCGGCTTCGTCTTCCAGGCGTTCCACCTGGTGCCCGGCATCAGCGCCCGCGACAACGTGGCGGAGGGGCTGCTCTACTCCGGCCTTTCCCCCGCACAGCGGCGTCGGCGGGCCGCGGACGCGCTGGAGCGGGTGGGGCTGGCGGACCGGATGGGGCACAGGCCGCACGAGTTGTCCGGTGGGCAGAAACAGCGGGTGGCGATAGCGCGTGCAGTCGTCGGCGAGCCGGATCTGCTGCTCGCCGACGAGCCCACCGGAGCACTGGACTCCGCTTCCGGGGAAGCGGTGATGGCGCTGCTCCACGACCTCAACAAGGAGGGCGCGACGATCGCGGTCATCACTCACGACACGGAGATCGCCGAGCGGCTGCCCCGCCAGGTACGCATCCGCGACGGCCGGGTCGTGGCGGACCTGAGGAGCGACAACTGATGGCCCGCACACATGTCCGTACACGACTCAGAGCAGCCCGGCTCGGTCCCCGCGACGTCCTGCATGTCGGCTCGGCCGGGCTGCGCAGCCGCCCTGTGCGCGTCGTCCTGTCCGCACTGGGCATCGCTATCGGAATCGCCACCATGATCGCGGTGGTCGGCGTCTCCGCGTCCAGCCAGGCTCAGCTGATGCGCGAACTCGACAGGCTGGGAACCAACATGCTGGTGGCGACCCCCGGCGAACCGGTGTTCTCCGGTGAGGACGTCAAGCTGCCCAAGGACGCGGTCGGCATGGTGGGACGCATCGACGGGGTCGAGGAGGCAGCCGCGACCGGCGACATCAAGGAAGCGGTGCGGCGCAGCGAGAAGATCTCCGAGGACGAGACAGGCGGCATCGCGGTCAAGGCCGCGACGGAGGAGTTGCTGAAGGTGCTGCGCGGTGAGGTCGCCGCCGGCACATGGCTCAACCAGGCCAGCGGCCGCTATCCCTCGGTCGTACTCGGCCACGTCTCCGCCCAGCGGCTCGGCATCACCGCACCGGGTCAGCAGGTCTACATCGGCGACCGGTACTTCACCGTCGTCGGCATCCTCGGCCCCTTGCCGCTCTCTCCCGAGATCGAACGCTCCGCACTGGTCGGCTGGCAGGGTGCGCAGAAGCTGCTCGGCTTCGACGGCCACCCGACGTCGGTGTACGAACGCTCGTCGGACTCCTCCGTACACGAGGTGCGTAAGCTGATCGCCTCCACCGTCGACCCGCGGAATCCCCAGAACGTACAGGTGACCGACCCGTCGTCGGCTCTGCAGGCGAAAGCCGCCACCAAGGGCGCGTTCAGCAGTCTGCTCCTCGGACTCGGGGGGATCGCGCTGCTGGTGGGCGGCGTCGGGGTCGCCAACACCATGATCATTTCGGTGCTGGAGCGACGTTACGAGATCGGGCTCCGCCGCTCCCTGGGTGCGACCCGCGGCCAGATCCGCATCCAGTTCGTCACCGAGTCGCTGATGCTCTCGGGCCTGGGCGGCCTGGCCGGGGTCGCGATGGGCGCCGCCGCGACGGGGATCTACGCGTACTCCGGCGGCCTGCCGTGGGTCGTGCCCCCATGGGCGGTCGGCGGCGGATTCGGGGCGACGCTGGTCATCGGCACGATCGCCGGCCTGTACCCGGCCGTACGAGCGGCACGGCTCTCCCCGACGCTGGCGCTGCACGCGGCGTAGGACGGCCCGTTCCCGGGTTCGCTTCTTACGTCTTACGTCGCTCTCAGCACCTGCGCCAAGTCGATCGCCGCCGCCACCCGCACGGCGATGTTCTCCGCGTACGTCGCGTCCGGGCGCTCGAAGGCACTGCGGCTCGGACCGCGCAGGAAGGTGGCCACGCCCAGCGTCCGGCCGCGGCTGCGCAGCACCGTGCACAAGGCGTGCACGGTGTCCTTCGGCCACTGGCGCCGCTCCGCCCAGTCCTGCGGTCCCCCGCTCGCCCGTACCGAGCCGAGACGGTCGAGGGACTGGAGCGCCGGATGACCGGGCGGATACGGGACGGGGATGCCGGCTCCGCCGGTCACCGGGAGACAGGGCCCCGGGGCACCCGACGGCGTGGCCGCCGCCCGGACCAGGCGGGCCGGGTGATCCCCCGCCGTCAGGTCCACCAGCGCGTGGTCGGCGAATCCGGCGAGGGCGAAGTCCAGGTACGACAACGCCGCTTCCATCGGGTCCTCGCACTCGGCGGCCGCGCGCCCGGCGCGGTGCAGTTGGTTGCCGCGGAAGCGCAGCTGCGAGGCTTCCTGTTCCGCGGTCTTCGCCTCGGTGATGTCCTGGAACAGCCAGCCGACGCCCAGCGGGACCGGTTCCTCCGCGAGCGGCGAGGCCAGCCGCAGGAAGCCGCTGCGCCAGCACCGCCGCCGCTCGCCCTTCCCGCCCGCCTCCACCCTGCGCAGCGTCACCCACAGCTCGGCGGGGGCCGGCGGCGCCCCCTCCGCCAGTACGTGCTGCAGAGCGCCCTCCAGCTCTTCCACGCCCTGGACGATGAGCTCCCCGAGGGGACGGCCCAGGAGCGCCGTACGCCCCACTCCGAGAGCGCGCGCCGCGTGCACGTTGACGACAGTGGGACGCAGGTCCACGTCCACCAGAACGACGCCCCAGGACGCGTCGTCGAAGAGCGCCTCGCTCAGCGCGATCGCCCGTTCCAGGTCGATCTGCGCGTGCACCTCACTGAACGCGCAGTAGACCCCGGCGGGCTTGCCCTCCGCACCGCGCACTCCCGCCGACTGTGTACGTACGAGAACGCGCCCACCGTCCTTCCGCAGAAGCGCGAATTCGTGCACCTGACGGCCCGGAGCGTGCATCGCCGACATCAGCCGTCCCTGCACCTCGTCCGCGTCCGCCGCCCTCGCCGCCCACCCCGCGAGACCGGCCCGCCCGACCGCCTCGTCCGCCGTCCACCCGAGGATCCGCTCGGCCTCGCGGTTCCAGTGGGTGATCACCCCGTCCGCGTCGAAGGCACAGAGCGCCGCGTCCATGCCGTCGAGAAGCGCGGCAAGAAGATCGTCGGAACCGGGTCCTGGCTCGTCGGGACCGTACGCGTCGGTGGTCTCGCCAATCCGGGAAGCACTCACCTGGCACCCCCTGCAGGTGTTCGCCTTTGCTGCACTGCTGTCTGCCGCACTGCTGTCTGCTGAACTCGGGATCATTCAACTGGAACGTGACGCAGCACACACCACGTTTCGAAGAAGTCAGAGGTCCTTGTGGAGAGAGAGGCACCCCTCTCATGCGTTCGTAGTCTCGAAGCGGATCACACGCACGGGTGATATCGACCGGCCTCCGGCTCGCAGCGGCGGCCCTCGCATTAACGTCCGAAGCACACGTGAAGGGAGGCCACTCGCTCCCCGGACGGAAGGTTCAGAGAGTGGCCAGCTCGAGCCATCGCGATCAGTCGATCAAGAAGAGGTGCCTTCGATGGCTACGTTTCCTGCAGGCGAGCAGACCCACCAGGCTGTGCTTCCTCAGCAGCCTGCGCTGGAATCCGTGGGAGCAGACACCCCTGGGAGCAGGGACGAAACGGCTCATGGACACCGCACCATTGCGCGCGGCACCGGCAGGGAACATGGGCGAGGGGAGACCGGTAGGGAGGGCACCACACCCCATCGGCGTCACGCCGAACAGGCAGAGACCGGGAACGGTGACGTTCCCACCAGGTACCAAGGCGGTGTGGGGGCCGGCAGGGTATTCGTTCTCGGGAAGGACGGAGGCCCTTTGATGCCGTGCCACCCCGCCCGCGCACGGGAACTCCTTGCCAAGGACCGCGCCGTAGTCATCCGGCAGGCTCCCTTCACCATCCGGCTGAAGGACCGCACCTTCGCAGACTCGGAGGTCGAGGGCGTACAACTGCGCATCGACCCCGGCTCCAAGGGAACAGGCATCGCTGTCACCGATGTGAAAAGGGAATCCGCCAAGGACGGCGCCAAAGTCGCCGTGCGACGAGGCTTGATTTCGATCGAGCTCCAGCACCGGGGCGACCAGATCCATCAGAGCATGCGCCAGCGAGCGGGCTACCGCCGCAGACGGCGCTCGGCGAACCTCCGCCACCGCGCTCCCCGCTTCGACAACCGCACGCGCCCGAACGCCTGGTTACCACCGTCACTGCAACACCGCGTCGATACGACCCTGTCGACTGTCCGTCGGCTGTGCACATGGGCACCAGTCACCGAAATCCATATCGAGCGCGTCGCGTTCGACACCCACGCCCTGAGCGCGGGCAGGACCCTCACCGCTTCCGAGTACCAGAACGGAACCCTCGCCGGGACCGAGGTCCGGGAGTACCTCCTTACCAAGTGGGACCGCGCCTGCGCCTATTGCGGGGCCACCGGGGTGCCGCTGAATATCGACCACATCCACCCGCGCAGCCGTGGCGGCTCCAGCCGCGTCTCGAACCTGACCCTTGCCTGCATTCCTTGCAATCAGGCCAAGGGCACGACAGCGGTAGAAGACTTCCTGGCGCGCCGACCCGATCGCCTCGCCACGATCCTCCGGGACGCCAAGAGCCCTCTGCTCGACGCCGCAGTCATGAACGCGACCCGCTGGCGACTCGCCGAGACTTTGGACTCTTTGGGCCGTCCGGTGAGCGCATGGTCGGGCGGACGCACGAAGTGGAACCGCACTGCCATGGGGCTGGGCAAGAGCCACTCTCTCGACGCCCTTGCCGTCGGCCACCTCGATCACGAGAACGGAGACCGCGTCGTCCGCGTTGCCGAGCGGGTCTGCGTCATCAGAGCGACAGGTCGTGGTACGTACGCCCGCACGACCCCGGACCGGTTCGGCTTTCCCCGCCTACGGCGAACCCGTGCCAAGCAGCACTACGGCTACGTCACCGGTGACCTCGTACGCGCCCAGGTCCCTCGCGGCAAGTGGATAGGGGCGTGGGTCGGCCGTATCGCCGTCCGCGCCAACGGCCAGCACCGCCTCACCACACCGACGGGTCGCTTCGACGTCTCCCACAGAAATCTACGGCTTCTGCAAAGGGCCGACGGCTACGTCTACGCCACCAGGCAGGAGAACCCCGGTGGACGGGAGCCTCAGAAAATCGCTTGAGCAGCGCCAAAGCGGCTCCTAGTGTGTGGCCCACACTGGAAGGGAGGTGATCGGGAAGTGAATTCTTTCCGGACTCGTGAGGTGACTGCGGGCTGACGGCCCGTCGTCGCACTTAGTGCAGGCCGACAGATCGTCGGCCGAAATCCCAGCAGTCACTGACCCGCGGGCTCGCCGGTAAGTCCGGCCGGCTTCTCTTCGGAGGGACCAGAGCCCGCGGGTTTCTGCGTTGCACAGGCCCCTGGGGTGACAGGCCTTACGGGCAGAGGCGTTCCACTCGCCACGTGCCGTCCTCGGTGACGTACCGCAGGCGGTCGTGCAGGCGGTTCGCGTGGCCCTGCCAGAACTCGACCGTCTCGGGAACGATCCGGTAGCCGCCCCAGTCCGGTGGCACCGGTACGCGTTCGGGTTCCGGGTAGCGCGCGGCCAGCTCGTCGTAGCGGGCGAGCAGCTCCTCGCGGGACGCGACCACGGATGACTGCGCGCTCGCCCAGGCCCCGAGCTGTGAGCCGTGCGGGCGCGTTCTGAAGTACGCCGCTGTCTCGTCGCGGCCGATCCGCTCCGCCGTACCGGTGACTACCACCTGGCGCGCGACCTGGTGCCACGGGAAGAGCAGCGAGACGTACGGATTGGAAGCGATCTCCTGGCCCTTGCGGGAGGCGTAGTTCGTGAAGAAGACGAAGCCCCGGCTGTCGTACTGCTTGAGCAGCACGGTGCGGGACGAGGGCCGGCCGTCGGGGGTGGCCGTGGAGACGATCATGGCGTTCGGCTCGTGGAGGCCTCCTGTGGCGATCTCCCTGAACCAGCGGTCGAACTGACCCATCGGCTCGTCGGCGAGCTGGGCCTCGGTGAAGGCTTCGCTGCGGTAGTGCTCACGCATGGCGGCGGGATCGAAATCTCGGTTCGGCACGGTGCCATCCTGCCGCAGCGGCCCATTGTGCCCGGCACCCGGTGCCATCAACCCTCTGCGCGGGAAATGGGGCAGTGTGCCGGTAATCACGCTTCCCCGCATCGGCGGAACCCGCCAAAATGTGGGCGCCGGGCACTGTGGCCTCCATACAGCAGGGGCTATCGTGCCTGCTTCCGAAGCGGTTGGGTGACCACCGGCCGCGCGGGGAATCACCGGGGTGACCCATGGCACTTAAAACCTGCCCGCATGCCCCCTGGTCACAAGCCGCTTTGTCGCCTGTCGAACACGTCATGAGGAGCCGCCTGATGTCCGACTTCGTACCCGGACTCGAAGGAGTCGTAGCGTTCGAAACGGAGATCGCAGAACCGGACAAGGAGGGCGGTGCGCTCCGTTACCGGGGAGTCGACATCGAAGACCTCGTCGGGCACGTGTCCTTCGGGAACGTGTGGGGCCTGCTGGTCGACGGCGCGTTCAACCCCGGGCTGCCCGCCGCCGAGCCGTTTCCGATCCCCGTCCACTCCGGTGACATCCGCGTCGACGTGCAGTCCGCGCTGGCGATGCTCGCCCCCGTGTGGGGGCTGAAACCGCTGCTCGACATCGACGAGCAGACCGCGCGCGACGATCTGGCGCGCGCCGCCGTGATGGCACTGTCGTACGTCGCCCAGTCGGCGCGCGGGCAGGGTCTGCCGATGGTTCCGCAGAAGGAGATCGACAAGGCGGAGACCGTTGTGGAGCGCTTCATGAAGCGCTGGCGCGGTGAGCCCGACCCCAAGCACGTCAAGGCCGTCGACGCGTACTGGACGTCGGCCGCCGAGCACGGCATGAACGCCTCCACGTTCACGGCGCGTGTGATCGCGTCGACCGGCGCGGACGTGGCCGCCGCCCTGTCGGGCGCGGTCGGTGCCATGTCGGGACCGCTCCACGGTGGCGCGCCCTCGCGCGTCCTCGGCATGATCGAGGAAATCGAGCGCACCGGTGACGCGAGCGCGTACGTGAAGCAGGCTCTCGACAAGGGCGAGCGTCTGATGGGCTTCGGCCACCGGGTGTACCGCGCCGAGGACCCGCGGGCGCGCGTTCTGCGGCGTACGGCGAAGGAACTCGCCGCGCCGCGCTTCGAGGTCGCCGAGGCGCTGGAGAAGGCCGCTCTCGAGGAGCTGCACGCGCGGCGGCCCGACCGGGTGCTCGCGACGAACGTCGAATTCTGGGCAGCGATCGTGCTGGACTTCGCGGAGGTCCCGGCGCATATGTTCACTTCGATGTTCACGTGTGCGCGTACGGCGGGCTGGAGCGCCCACATCTTGGAGCAGAAGCGCACGGGGCGCCTGGTGCGGCCTTCCGCGCGGTACGTCGGTCCCGCGTCGCGCAATCCGCACCAGGTCACCGGCTTCGACGACATCGCGCGCTGAGGTCCGCAGGCCCGCTCGCCGAGGTCTGTTGAGGGGCCGGTCCGCCGGCCCCTCAGTCCAGTGCGTCGTCGAGCAGCGCGGCCCACTGGGCGACGACTCGGTCGCGGCGCGACGCGTCGTCGGTGAGGAGGTTGGCGAGGCCGAGGCCGCGGGCCATGTCGAGGAGGCCCTGGACGGTCTCGCGTACGCCGGGTACCGATTCGTCGGCGCCGAGGAGGTCCACGGCGATGCGGTGGGTCTCGCGGCCGACGCGGGCTTCGAGCTCGGTGACGCGGGCGCCCAGCTGGTCCTCGTTGGAGGCGGCGACCCACAGGTGCAGGGCGGCCCGGAAGAGCGGTCCCGTGTAGAGATCGACGAGGGCGCTGACGACGGCCGCGCGGTTGGTGGCGCCGTGTGGGAACAGTGCGCGCAGTGCCGTGGAGCGTTCTTCGGCGACGTACTCGACGGCCGCCGTGAAGAGGTCTTCCCGGGTCGGGAAGTGGTGCTGGGCGGCGCCCCGTGAGACGCCGGCCCGTTCGGCGACGACGGACACCGTGGAGCCTGCCCAGCCGCGCTCGGCCAGGCAGGACACGGCGGCCTCCAGCAGGCGCTGCCTGGTGGCCCTGGAGCGGTCCTGCTTGGGGGCTTTGCCGGTGGCCGGGGGCGCGCCTGCGGCTGGTGTCGGGGTCACAGCACCCATGCGGGGTCCCGTCGTTCGAGGAATGCCGTCACGCCTTCGGCCGCCTCCCGTGAGGCGAAGAGGTGCGCGGACCGCTCGACGAGCGTGTCCGTGTCCCGGTCGAAAGCTGCCAGCACTGTAGCCGTGACCAGGCGCTTGGACTCGGCCAGGCCTTGCGGGGACGCTCTGCGCAGCCCGTCGAGCACGGGCGCGAGCGCCTCGTCCACGTCACGGTCGCCGGACGCGACGGTGATCAGCCCGATACGGGCCGCCTCAGCCGCGTCGAACCGTTCCCCGGTGAGGTAGTAGCGGGCGGCGGCGCGCGGGTCCAGGCGCGGCAGCAGGGGCATGGAGATGACTGCGGGGGCCAGCCCGAGGCGGGACTCGGTGAACGCGAAGCTCGCGCCGGGCCCCGCCGCCGAGATGTCGCACGCCCCGAGCAGGCCGAGGCCGCCGGCCCGCACGTGTCCCCGCACCCGCGCCACGACCGGCTTGGGCAGTTCGACGACGGCTCGCAGGAGGGCGAGGAAGGCCGCCGGGTCCGGCGGGGACTTGAGGTCTGCTCCCGCGCAGAAGGTGGTCCCTGTGTGGGTGAGTTGTACGGCCCGTACGGAGGGGTCCTTCGCGCACGCGGACAGGGCGTCGCCCAGCTCACCGACGAGCCGCGCGGACAGCGCGTTGCGGTTCGCCGGGGAGTCGAGGGTCAGGGTGGTGATCCCGCGTTCGTGTGCGGTCGGTACCAGGGTCATGCGTGTTCCCCTTCACGGTCGCGCAGTGCGCGCAGTTCGCGCCTGAGGATCTTTCCGGAGGCCGCCCTGGGGACGCTTGCGATGAAGGCGACGCGGCGGACCTTCTTGTACGGGGCGACGCGCTCGGCGACGTACGCCATCACGTCGTCCTCGGTGAGGCGCGCGGACGGCTGCGGGACGACGTACGCCATGGGTACTTCGTTGCGGTCCTCGTCGTACACGCCGATGACTGCCGCGTCCGCGATGGCTTCGTGGGTGAGCAGGAGCGCTTCGAGTTCGGCCGGTGCGACCTGGAAGCCCTTGTACTTGATGAGTTCCTTCACCCGGTCGACGACGAACAGCCAGCCGTCCGCGTCGGCCCTTCCGACGTCACCGGTGTGCACCCATCCGTCGGCGTCGATCATCGCGGCGGTGGCGTCGGGACGGCCGAGGTAGCCCTTCATCACCTGGGGGCCGCGGATCGCGATTTCGCCCTCCTCTCCGACGCCCACGTCCTTGGTGGGGTCGTCGAGGGAGAGGATGCGCATTTCCGTTCCCGGGAGCAGCTTTCCGACCGTTCCCGGGGGCGGGTTCGGTGCGTTCCGGGGAACAACGTGTGTGCCGGGCGACAGTTCCGTCATGCCGTACGCCTGGAGGACGGGTGGCAGGCCGAGGCGGTGCGAGCAGGCCTCGGCGAGAGCGGCGTCGAGCGGGGCGGCGGCGCTGACGATGTACTGCAGGCCGGACAGGTCGTACTTCGAGACGGCGGGGTGCTTGGCGAGGGCCAGGACGATCGGCGGGGCGACGTACAGGCCGTTGATGCGGTGTTTCTCGATCGCGCCGAGGAACTGCTCGAGATCGAAGCGCGGAAGTACGACGACCGTCGCACCATTGCGCAGGGGTGCGTTCATGAGAGCGGTCAAACCGTAGATGTGGAAGAAGGGAAGGACCGCCAGGATGCGGTCGCCGGGGCCCATGGGGATGAAGGGGTCCAGCTGCGCCAGGTTGGTGGCGATGCTGCGGTGCGTCAGCATCACGCCCTTGGGAACGCCCGTGGTGCCCGACGAATACGGGAGGGCCGCGATGTCCTCGGACGGGTCGATGGTGAGCTGCGGTTCGGGGGCGGTCGAGGCGAGCATGTCGAGGATGGAGCGGTGTCCCTCGGCGCTGTCGCAGACGAAGATTTCCTCGATCCCGCCGACGAGTTCGGCGGCCCTGCGCGCCACGCCCAGGAGCGGCGAGATGGTGACGATCCAGCGGGCGGAGGAGTCGGCGAGCTGCTTGGCCAACTCCTCCGCCGTGGACAGCGGGTGGATGGTCGTGACGGAGGCTCCGGCGCGCGTGGCGGCGTAGAAGACCACCGGGTAGGCGATGGTGTTGGGGCTGTGCAGGGCGAGTACGTCGCCCTGCCGCAGGCCCGCCTCGGCGAGTGCGGCGGCGATACGCCGGTGGAAGACGTCCAGTTGGCTGTACGTGATCGTGTCGCCGTTCGTCCCGTCGATCAGGGCGGGCGTTTCGCCGTACTCGGCGGCCCTGCCGAGCACCGCCTCGTGGATGGGAAGTTCGACGGGCTCTACGGGTGTGTACTCGCTCTGGAACGCCATGGCAGTCCCCTCCGCGGTATGGGTGGTGGCCAGAATCGCGCGTACTAGTACGACTTGGGGAGACCCAGGGACTGGTGAGAGACGAAGTTCAGGATCATTTCGCGGCTGACGGGCGCGATACGGGCCACCCGGGCGGCGGTGATGAGCGACGCGAGGCCGTATTCGCGGGTGAGTCCGTTGCCGCCGAGGGTGTGGACGGCCTGGTCGACGGCCTTCACGCATGCCTCGGCGGCGGCGTACTTCGCCATGTTGGCGGCCTCGCCCGCGCCGAGGTCGTCACCCTCGTCGTAGAGGCGGGCCGCCTTCTGCATCATCAGGCGGGCCAGTTCGAGTTCGATGTGGGCCTGCGCGAGGGGATGGGCGATGGCCTGGTGGGCGCCGATGGGGGCCTTCCAGACGGTGCGGTCCTTGGCGTACTCGACGGCCCTGTTGACGGCGTAGCGGCCCATGCCGAGGGCGAAGGCGGCGGTCATGACGCGCTCGGGGTTGAGGCCGGCGAAGAGCTGGAGGAGGCCGGCGTCCTCGTCGCCGACGAGGGCTTCGGCGGGCAGCCGCACATCGTCCAGGACCAGCTCGAACTGCTTCTCGGGCGCCTGGAGTTCCATGTCGATCTGCGAGCGCCCGAAGCCCGGTGTGTCGCGGGGGACGATGAACAGGCACGGCTTGAGGCGGCCCGTCTTCGCGTCCTCCGTACGGCCGACGATGAGGGTCGCGTCGGCGATGTCGACGCCGGAGACGAAGACCTTGCGCCCCGTGAGCAGCCAGTCGGCGCCGTCGCGGCGGGCCGTGGTGGTGATCCGGTGGGAGTTCGATCCGGCGTCGGGCTCGGTGATGCCGAAGGCCATGGTCAGGCTTCCGTCGGCGAGGCCCGGTAGCCAGGCGGCCTTCTGTCCGTCCGTACCGAAGCGCGCGATGACGGTGCCGCAGATGGCGGGCGAGACGACCATCATGAGGAGCGGGCAGCCGGCCGCGCCCAGCTCCTCCAGCACGATGGACAGTTCCGCTATCCCGCCGCCTCCTCCGCCGTATTCCTCGGGAAGGTTCACACCCAGGTAGCCGAGCTTGGCGGCCTCCGCCCAGAGCGTGTCGGGATGCCGTTCTTCGCGTACGACGGTGGTCATGTAGTCGCGTCCGTAGCGCTTCCCGAGAGCGGCGACGGCCGCTCGGAGCGCCTGGTGTTCTTCGGTCTCTGCAACGGCGGTGCTCATGACTGCTGTTCCTCCTGAGACTCTTCGCCAGACCCTTCGGCCTGTACGACGGCGAGCAGGGCACCGACCTCGACCTGGCGGCCGGGGGCGGCGTGGAGCGCGGTGAGCGTGCCGGAGGCGGGAGAGGAGATACGGTGCTCCATCTTCATGGCCTCCAGCCAGAGCAGGGGCTGTCCGGCGGTGACGTGCGCGCCCTCCGCGAGCCCTTCGGCGACGCGGACGACGGTTCCGGGCATGGGTGCGAGCAGGGATCCCGGTTCGGTGCCGGCTGTGGGATCGGGGAAGCGGGGCAGGGCGGTGAGAGTGCGCGAACCGCCCGTGGACGTGTCCACGTACGTACGTCCAGTGGCGTGCGCGGCGATCTGGAAGTGCCTTAGCACGCCGTCGATTTCGAGCGTCACGTGATCGGTGCGTACGTCGTGCACGCGAACGCCCGGGGTGCCTTCCGCGGTGAAGCCGTTTCGGGTGGCCCGGTAGCGGATCTCGTGCTCCGTCCCGTCGGGCTCGGCCCGATAGGTCTTCACCTGCGGCTGGGACGCCACGTTGCGCCAGGCGCCGAGGCGGGCCGTGGTCGTCGTTCCCGTGTCCTGCCGCGCGGCGGCGTCGGCGAGGGCCGCGGCGAGCGCGGCGTGCGCGCCTTGCGGAGAGTCCGCGGACGCCTCTGTGAGCGCGTCCAGGTGCCGGTCGTAGAACCCTGTGTCGAGCCGCCCCGCCGCGAAGTCGGGGTGACGGAGCGAGCGTACGAGCAGGTCCCGGTTGGTCACCGGTCCGTGGATACGGGCGCGCTCGAGGGCGTGGGCGAGCTTGCGTACGGCTTCGGCGCGGGTGGGCGCGTGGGCGATCACTTTGGCCAGCATCGGGTCGTAGTGCACTCCTACGGCGTCCCCGGCGGCGTACCCGCTGTCGAGCCTCAGACCGGGGCTCTCCGCGACGCTCAGGGCGTGCAGGAGGCCGGTCTGGGGCTGCCAGTCGCGGGACGGGTCCTCGGCGTAGAGGCGGGCTTCCACCGCGTGGCCTGAAGGGGCTGGTGGTTCCGGCGGTAGGGCCTCGCCCTCGGCGACGCGCAGCTGGAGCGCCACCAGGTCGATGCCGTACACCGCTTCCGTCACGGGATGCTCGACCTGGAGGCGGGTGTTCATCTCCAGGAAGTACGGGCGGCCCTCGGCCGAGACCAGGAACTCGACCGTTCCCGCGCCCCGGTAGTCCACCGCCTTTGCCGCCGCCACGGCGGCGTCGTGCAGCGTCGTACGAAGGGTGTCGTCCAAGCCGGGTGCGGGGGCCTCTTCCACGACCTTCTGGTGCCGGCGCTGGAGCGAGCAGTCGCGGGTGCCGAGCGCCCACACCGTGCCGTGCGCGTCGGCCATCACCTGGACCTCGACGTGGCGGCCGCGTTCGACGTACGGCTCGGCGAACACCTCCCCGTCGCCGAAAGCGGACCGCGCTTCCGCGGTGGCCGCTGTCAGCTCACCGGGGAGCGCCGCGAGATCGCGTACGACGCGCATGCCCCTGCCGCCGCCGCCCGCCGCCGCCTTGAGGAGGAGAGGGAGGTCCGCGTCGGTGGCCTTGTCAGGGGCGACGGGGGTCAGGAGGGGCACGCCGGAGGCCGCCATGAGTTCCTTGGCACGCGTCTTGGAGGCCATGGCGTCGATCGCCGCTGGCGGCGGGCCGATCCACACCAGACCGGCGTCCAGTACGGCGCGGGCGAACTCGGCGTTCTCGGAGAGGAATCCGTACCCGGGGTGCACCGCGTCGGCACCTGCCGCCAGGGCGGCCTTCACGACGAGGTCGCCGCGCAGGTACGTGTCGGCCGGGGCCGTTCCCGGGAGGCGTACCGCAGCGTCCGCGGAACGCGCGTGGAGCGCACCCGTGTCCGCGTCGGAGTACACGGCGACCGTGGTGATGCCCAGGTGTGCGCACGTACGGAAGATGCGGCAGGCGATCTCGCCGCGGTTGGCCACGAGGACTGAGGAAATCGTCGAACTCATCGGGAGGCCCTTCACATCCGGAAGACGCCGAAGCCGCCGCGCGCGCCCTCGACCGGTGCCGTGTGGATCGCGGACAGGCACAGACCCAGCACGGTCCTGGTGTCGCGCGGGTCGATGACCCCGTCGTCGTACAGCCGCCCCGACAGGAACATCGGCAGGGACTCCGACTCGATCTGCTGCTCGACCATGGCGCGCAGGGCGGCATCGGCCTCGTCGTCATACGGCTGCCCCTTCGCGGCAGCGGATGCGCGGGCGACGATCGAGAGGACACCGGCCAGTTGCTGCGGGCCCATTACGGCGGACTTGGAGCTCGGCCAGGCGAAGAGGAAACGGGGGTCGTAGGCGCGGCCGCACATGCCGTAGTGACCGGCTCCGTAGGACGCGCCCATGAGGATGGAGAGGTGCGGGACTTTGGAGTTCGACACCGCGTTGATCATCATCGCGCCGTGCTTGATGATGCCGCCCTGCTCGTACTCCTTGCCGACCATGTAGCCGGTGGTGTTGTGCAGGAAGAGGAGCGGGATGTCGCGCTGGTTCGCCAGCTGGATGAACTGGGCGGCCTTCTGCGACTCCGCGCTGAACAGCACGCCCTGTGCGTTGGCGAGGATGCCTACGGGGTGGCCGTGGAGGCGGGCCCATCCGGTGACCAGGCTGGGGCCGTACAGCGGCTTGAACTCGTCGAAGTCGGACGCGTCGACGATGCGGGCGATCACTTCGCGGGGGTCGAAGGGGACCTTGAGGTCGCCGGGGACTATGCCGGCGAGCTCGTCCTCGTCGTACTTGGGCGGTTCGGTGGGGGTGGGCGCGTCGGCCTGCGCCTTGCGCCAGTTGAGGCGGGCCACCACGCGGCGGGCCTGGCGCAGGGCGTCGTGCTCGTCCAGGGCGAAGTAGTCGGCCAGGCCGGACGTACGGGCGTGCATTTCGGCGCCGCCGAGGGATTCGTCGTCCGACTCCTCGCCGGTGGCCATTTTGACGAGGGGCGGGCCGCCGAGGAAGACCTTCGACTGCTTTTTGATCATGATGGTGTGGTCGGACATTCCGGGGACGTACGCCCCGCCGGCGGTGGAGTTGCCGAAGACGACCGCGATGGTGGGGATCCCGGCTGCGGAGAGACGGGTAATGTCGCGGAAGAGCGCCCCGCCGGGGATGAAGATCTCTTTCTGGGAGGGGAGGTCCGCGCCGCCGGACTCTACGAGGCTGATGCAGGGGAGGCGGTTGGCGTAGGCGATCTCGTTGGCGCGGAGTGCTTTTTTGAGGGTCCAGGGGTTGGAGGCGCCGCCGCGGACTGTGGGGTCGGTGGCGGTGATCAGGCATTCGACGCCCTCTACGACGCCGATGCCGGTGACCATGGACGCGCCTACCGCATAGTCGGTTCCCCATGCGGCGAGGGGTGACAGTTCCAGGAACGGAGTGTCGGGGTCGAGCAGCAGCTCGATGCGCTCGCGGGCGAGCAGTTTGCCGCGCTTGCGGTGGCGGGCTACGTACTTTTCGCCGCCGCCGGCGAGGGCTTTGGCGTGCTCGGCGTCGAGGTCGGCCAGTTTGGCGAGCATGGCGGCGCGGTTGGCGGCGTAGTCGGGGGCGTGAGGGTCGAGTGCGGTGGGGAGCACTGTCACTGGGCCACCGCCGTGGGGGTGGGGGTGGGTGCCTGCGGCGCTATTCCCCTACCCGCCCCTTCCCGAACTGGGGCTCCGCCCCAGACCCCGGTCCTCAAACGCCGGACGGGCTGGACATGCGCGGGGTGGGAAATCAAGCCCGTCCGGCGATTGAGGACACGCCCGTAGGGCGTCTGGGGGTACGGGGGCGCAGCCCCGGGTTCGGGGAGGGGCGGGTAGGGGGACCGTTTCGCCGTCACAGGAGTACCTCCGGGATGTCGATGTGCCGGGAGCGCAGCCACTCGCCCAGGGCCTTCGCCTGGGGATCGAAGCGGGACTGGGACGCGACGCCCTCGCCCAGCAGACCCTCGACGACGAAATTCAGCGCGCGCAGGTTTGGCAGGACGTGCCGCGTCACGGGTAGAAGGGCCGTCTCCGGGAGGAGCTCTCGGAAGCGGTCCACCGTGAGTGCGTGCGCGAGCCACCGCCACTCCTCGTCCGACCGCACCCATACGCCTACGTTCGCGTCCCCGCCCTTGTCCCCGCTGCGCGCGCCCGCGACAGCACCGAGCGGGGCCCTGCGTGTCGGACCCGTCAGCGCGGGCGGCAGCTCAGCGGCGCTCACCGGCTCAAGTGCTCGCGTGCGTACGGGGTGCCGCACCTTCACCCTCTCTCCCCCCGGCAGCACGGCGACGTGCTCCACGGCCTCCGGGTCGACGTACACCGCCTCGAAGACTCCGTACGGCGCGCCCTTCCCGGGTGGCGCCGTCACGTGGAAGCCCGGGTAGCTGCCGAGCGCGAGCTCGATCGCCGCTCCACTGATCACGCGGCCGACGTTCGCCGGATCGGGGTCCCGCACGACCAGCCGCAGCAGCGCGCTCGCGCGTTCCTGCGTGTCCGCGTCCGGCCGGTCCGTGCGCACGAGTTCCCAGCGGACCTCCGCCGGGCGGCGCTTGGCCGCCGACAGGGCTTCCTCCACCTGGGCGCGCACCAGCGCGGCCTTCGCCTCGATGTCCAGGCCGGTCAGTACGAACCCGACCTCGTTGCGCCAGCCGCCGACCCGGGTCAGCCCCGCCTTGAGGGTGGGTGGTGGGGCCTCTCCGCGTACGCCCGAGATCCCCACCCGGTCGGGGCCCTCCTGCGAGAGGCGGACGGTGTCCAGGCGCGCGGTGACGTCGGGACCGGCGTACCGGGGTGCGCCCGTTTCGTAGAGGAGCTGCGCGGTGACCGTTCCCGTGTCGACGTAACCGGCCGTTCCCTGGTGCTTCGTTATGACGGAAGAGCCGTCGGAATGGATCTCCGCGAGGGGGAAACCGGGGCGCCCTGTGTCGCGTTCGGCGAGGAACGCGAACGCGTAGTTGCCGGCCGTCGCCTGCGTTCCGCACTCCAGCACATGCCCCGCCACCACCGCACCCGCCAAACGGTCGTACTCCTCGGGACCCCACCCGAACCACCACGCCGCCGGTCCCGTGACGAGTGCCGCGTCCGTGACGCGCCCCGTCACCACCACGTCCGCGCCCGCTCCCAGGCACGTCGCGATGCCGCCCCCGCCCAGGTAGGCGTTCGCGGTGAGCGCTCCCTGGGGCAGCGGCAGGCTGTCGCCCTCCACGTGGGCGACGCGCACGGGTACGCCGATCCGGTCGGCGAGTTCCCGTACGGCGTCGGCGAGCGCTCCCGGGTTCAGTCCGCCCGCGTTCGCGACGATCCGCACCCCGCGCTCGTGCGCGTGGCCGAGGTTCTCCTCCAGTTGCCGCAGGAAGGTCTTCGCGTATCCGAGCCGTGGGTCCTTCAGGCGGTCGCGTCCGAGGATCAGCATGGTCAGTTCGGCGAGATAGTCCCCGGTGAGTACGTCGAGTTCGCCGCCGGTGAGCATCTCCCTCATGGCGTCGAAACGGTCCCCGTAGAAGCCCGAAGCGTTCCCGATGCGCAGTGGCCGGCGACCGGGCGGCGAAGTCACCTCGCTCCCCCGTCCCGCTTCGGCTCGCGCCCCGCCCCCGCCGGCCCGGCGAAGGCCTGCGCGATGTCGAGCCACCGGTCGGCGTCGGCGCCCTCGGCGCGTACGGCGAGATCGTCACGGTGAGCCCGCTGCGTCACCAGGAGGCAGAAGTCGAGCGCCGGCCCGGTCACCCGCTGCCGGGCGTCCTCGGGCCCGTACGCCCACAGCCCGGACTCGCCGCCATAGGCCTGCCCGTCCGGCGGGGTCAGCTCCACCCGGAACTCCTCGGCGGGTGGCGTCAGCCCCCGCACCGCGAAGGCGTAGCCGCGCGCCCGCACCCCGATCCGGGCCACGTGCCGCAGCCGCGCCGTGGGTGCTCGTCGTACGCCCAGCGCGTCCGCGATGTCCTGGCCGTGCGCCCAGGTCTCCATCAGCCGCCCGGTCGCCATCGAAGCGGCGCCCATCGGCGGCCCGTACCAGGGGAACTTCACCCCGTCCGGCGCCGCCCGCAGCGCGCGCTGAAGCTGCTCGCGCCCGTCCCGCCACCAGGCCAGCAGCTCGTCGACGGGCAGCGCGGCCCCCGCCTCGGCGCCCTCGTCGACGAAGCGCTCGGGCGCGGCCAGCGCCTCCCGCGCCTCCGCCGCGAAGCCCTCCGGGTCGGTGACGGACAGCAGCGCCGCCGTGTCCGTCCAGGCGAGGTGGGCGATCTGGTGGGCGACGGTCCAGCGTGGCGCGGGCGTGGCGAGCGACCATTGCTTCTCGCTCAGGGCCCCGACCAGCTGGTCGAGTTCGTCCCCTTCGGCACGGAGATCGTCGAGCACGGCTGCCGGATCGGACACGGTGCGCTCCCCTCGCGGTAGGGTGGTGTGTCCGGAGCATGGCAGCCCCTCCAGAAACAAGCAAGCGTGCTTGCATTATTTGTCGCGCGGGATTGTCCCGAGCTCACGCCACCGGCTTCGACCGCTCCCGGCGCCCCTGCCGCGACTGACTCCGTACCGCACCCATGCTCGCGCCGATGACCAGCGCGATCGCCAACGCGTCGGTCGTGGACAGCGCTTGGTGCAGCACCAGGAACCCGGCCACCGCCGCAATGGCCGGCTCCAGGCTCATCAGTACGGCGAAGGTCGCGGCCGGCAGCCGGCGCAGCGCCAGCAGCTCCAGCGTGTACGGCAGTACGGACGACATGAGCGCGACCGCCACACCCAGCGCCACCGTGCGCGGCTCCAGCAGCCCGCTGCCCGCCTCCGCGAGCCCGATGGGCAGGCTGATCAGCGCCGCGACCGCCATCGCGAGCGCCAGCCCGTCAGCCTGCGGGAACCTGCGCCCGGTTCGCGCGCTGAAGAGGATGTACGCCGCCCAGCAGCCACCGGCGGCGACCGCGTACGCCGCGCCGACCGGATCCAGCCGGTCGAAACCGCCCCCACTGAGCAGCGCGACGCCGCCGAGCGCGAGCGCGGCCCACACGATGCTCATGGCACGGCGGGACGCGAACACGGAGAGCGCGAGCGGGCCGAGCACCTCAAGGGTCACCGCCACGCCCAGCGGGATACGGTCCAGCGCCTGGTAGAAGAGGCCGTTCATGCCCGCCATGGCGAGGCCGAAGGCGGCGATGGTGCCCCAGTCCGCGCGTGCGTACCCGCGCACTCGCGGTCGGCAGACGACCAGCAGGATCACGGCCGCGACGGCGAGGCGCAGGGCGACGACACCCGCCGCTCCCGTGCTCGGCATGATCGTGACCGCGACAGCGGACCCGAACTGCACGGACAGCCCACCGGCCACCACCATCGCCACCGGCCCGAGCCGAGCCCCGAGACGCCCTCCAGTGCCCTCAGTGGGGGCGGGGGCGGGGAGGGCGCCGGGTATCGACGGAGCGGGGGCAGGGGCGGGCGCGTCGCCGGGGGCGGCGGAGGTGGGCTGATCCATGCGCTCCACGGTAAGTGGACCAGGACCGTTTCCGGCCCACACCCCTGACCGAGGTGGCGCGCATTACACCACCTTCCGGTCTCCCTCCGGCGGCTCCTCCACCAGCCCGTCCGCCAGTACCTCCGCCAGGTGCCTCGCTCGGCGGCCCGCCAGGTGTTCCAGCTGCGTACGGCAGGAGAAGCCGTCGGCCAGGAGCTCCGTTCCCGGGGCGGCGTCGCGCACCGACGGAAGCAGCTGTTCCTCCGCGCAGGCGACCGATACGTCGTAGTGGCCGCGCTCGAAACCGAAGTTTCCGGCGAGGCCGCAGCAGCCGCCGCTCAGTGCGCCGGTGAGGCCGGCCTTCTCGCGCAGCCGCCGTTCCGCCGCGTCGCCCAGTACGGCGTGCTGGTGGCAGTGCGTCTGGCCCGCGACCTGGCGGCCGATCCGGGGTGGCTGCCAATGCGGGGCGTACTCCTCCAGTACCTGCGCGAAGGTGCGTACCGAGGAAGCGAGAGTGGCCGCTCTCGGGTCGTCCGGCAGGAGCTCGGGGAGGTCCGTCTTGAGGGCGGCCGCGCAGCTCGGTTCCAGGACTACGACGGGCAGTCCGGCGGCGCGTTCCATGCCGTCCAGGGTGTGGCGCATGACCGCGCGGGCCCTGGCGAGCTGTCCTGTCGAGACGTACGTCAGACCGCAGCACAGCTGCCGGGGTGGCATCGCGACCCGCAGACCGGCCGCTTCCAGTACGCGCACCGCCGCTCGGCCGACGTCCGGGGAGAGGTGGTTGGTGAACGTGTCGGGCCACAGGACGACCGTTGTGGCCCCCGGCTGCGGCGGTCGTTCACGCTCGCCCCCATTCCGCGCTCGCCACCAGCTCCTGAAGGTGCTCGGTGCGGGGGTGGGCAGGTCGCGTTCCGGTGCGATGCCGCCGAGGCGCTTCACGAGAGCGGTCAGCGGGCGTACCCGGGAAGCGATCCCGACCACACCCGCGAACGGAGCCGCCGCGCGCAGCCACACGGGAAGCCACCCCATCGCGTAGTGCGCCGCGGGGCGCACGCGGCCCTTGTAGTGGTGGTGCAGGAATTCCGCCTTGTACGTCGCCATGTCGACGCCCACCGGACAGTCGCTCCTGCATCCCTTGCACGACAGGCACAGGTCGAGGGCGTCCCGCACTTCCTCGGAACGCCAGCCGTCCGTGACGACCTCTCCGGCGAGCATTTCGTGCAGCAGACGCGCGCGCCCGCGCGTGGAGTGCTGTTCGTCTCCGGTGGCGCGGAAAGAGGGGCACATGACGCCCGCTCCCGACGCCGCCTCGGTGCGGCACTTCGCGACGCCCACACAGCGGCGTACGGCGGCCGAGAAATCGCCCCCGTCCTGCGGGTAGGCGAAGGTGACGTCGACGGGCTCCTTGGGGAGCACCGCGAAGCGGAGGTTCTCGTCCAGCCGGGCGGGGCGGGCGAGCATGCCGGGGTTCATTCCGCCGGCCGGGTCCCACACATCCTTGAAGCGGCCGAAGAGGGCGACGAGTTCGTTCCCGTACATCTTCGGAAGCAGTTCGGCGCGGGCCTGTCCGTCGCCGTGTTCACCGGAGAGCGAGCCGCCGTGCGCGACGACCAGTTCCGCCTGTTCCTCTGAGAACGCACGGAAGCGACGTACGCCAGTCTCGCTGAGCAGGTCGAAGTCGATACGGACATGGATGCAGCCGTCGCCGAAGTGGCCGTAGGGCGTGCCGCGCAGACCGTGCTCGGCGAGCAGGGACCTGAAGTCCCGCAGGTACGCGCCGAGCCGTGCGGGCGGTACGGCGCAGTCCTCCCAGCCGGGCCAGGCCTCGCTCCCGTCGGGCATCCGGGTCGCCGTACCGCTGGCGTCCTCGCGGATGCGCCACAGGGCGCGCTGTCCGGCCGCGTCCGTGACGACCGTTCCGTCGAGCGCCTGGGCGGCCTTCAGCAGGTGCTCGGCGCGGGAGAGGGCTTCGGCCGGCGTATCCCCGCCCATCTCCACGAACAGCCAGGCGGAGCCGCGCGGGAGCAGCGTCCGTTCCTTCTCGGGAACGAGGTCTTCGGCCATCCCTTCCACGGTGAGCGGGCCGTACGGAAGGAGTGCGGGAGCGGCCTCGGCGGCGGCGCTCTCACCGGCGTACCCGAGAACGGCGAGTGCGCGTGCACGGGGTGCTTCCACCAGGCGTACGGTCGCCTCGCTCACCACCCCGAGCGTGCCCTCGCTTCCGCAGAACGCACGGGCGAGGTTCACGCCGTTCTCGGGAAGCAGCGCGTCCAGTGCGTATCCCGAGATGCGGCGCGGCAGTTCGGGGAATCCGGTCCGCAGGAGCGCCAGGTTGCCGTTCACGAGTGCGCGCAGTCCTTCGGGTGCGTCGCTCTGCCAGCCCTGTCCGAGGCGCAGCACGTCGCCGCCGCCGTAACGGACGACCGAGACGTCGTAGAGGTTGTCGGCCGTCGTTCCCCACGCCACCGAGTGCGAGCCGCACGAGTTGTTCCCGATCATGCCGCCGAGCGTGCAGCGGCTGTGCGTGGACGGATCGGGCCCGAAGGTCAGCCCGTACGCCCCCGCCGCGGCCCGCAGGTCGTCGAGGACGACACCGGGCTGAACCACGGCAGTACGGACGTCCGGATCCAGGTCGGTGATGGCGCGCATGTGGCGGGTGAAGTCGAGGACGACGCCCGTGCCGGTCGCCTGGCCGGCGATCGACGTGCCGCCGCCGCGCGGCACGACGGGCACCCCGTGCGCCCGGCAGACGGCGAGCGCGGCGGCCACGTCGGCGGCGTCGTACGGGGCGACGACACCGAGCGGCACGCGCCGGTAATTGGAGGCGTCCATCGTCATCAGGGCGCGCGCCGCCGCGTCGAAGGCGACCTCCCCGCGCACGGCACGGCGCAACTCGCGCGCCAGCGCCGCCGTGTCGTTCCTGGGCCGCGCTTTGCCCTGCCTGTCCCGCCCGTTCCGCTGCTCAGCCATGCGCTCAAGGATGCCGATGACTCACTATTCCCGGCGAGGCCGCAGACGCGCGCTCGGGCTCGGGCTCGGTACGCCGAACGGGTGAAGCTCGGCGCAGCAGCAACGGGGCCGGTGGTGCCTGCGGCGCATTTCCCCTACCCGCCCCTTCCCGCTGTGACACTTTGCGGCTCCGCCGCGTGGGGGCTCCGCCCCAGACCCCGCTCCTCAAACGCCGGAGGGGCTGAAAGGGGTCTCGCATCTCACGGGCCGGAGCACGCGTCTCACCCGCCGGACGCGCACCTCCAGCACCTCCACGGACCGGCTACGCTCCGGAGCGTGGCTGAGATCCAGATTCCCGCTGACATGAAGCCCGCCGACGGCCGTTTCGGCGCGGGCCCCTCCAAGGTGCGTACGGAGGCGCTGGACGCCCTGGCCGCGACCGGCACCTCCCTCCTCGGTACGTCCCACCGCCAGGCCCCGGTCAAGAACCTGGTCGGCTCGGTGCGTGACGGCGTACGCGACCTCTTCCAGCTCCCCGAGGGCTACGAGGTGATCCTGGGCAACGGCGGTTCCACCGCCTTCTGGGACATCGCGACCCACGGCCTGATCGAGCAGAAGTCCCAGCACCTGAACTTCGGCGAGTTCTCGTCGAAGTTCGCGAAGGCCGCCAAGCTGGCGCCCTGGCTGGACGACCCGACCGTGATCGCCTCCGACCCCGGCACGCACCCGGACCCGCAGGCCGAGGCGGGCGTCGACGTGTACGCGTTCACGCACAACGAGACCTCGACCGGTGTCGCGGCCCCGATCAAGCGAGTCGAGGGTGCCGACGCCGGCTCCCTCGTCGTGGTCGACGCCACCTCCGGCGCCGGCGGCCTCCCGGTCGACATCACCGAGACCGACGTCTACTACTTCGCCCCGCAGAAGTCCTTCGCCTCCGACGGCGGCCTGTGGATCGCGGTCTTCTCCCCCGCCGCCCTGGAGCGCGCCGCGCGCGTCCACGCGTCCGGCCGCCACATCCCGGAGTTCTTCAGCCTGCCCACGGCGATCGACAACTCCCTCAAGAACCAGACGTACAACACCCCCGCGCTGGCGACCCTCTTCCTGCTGAACAACCAGCTTGAGTGGATCAACACCCAGGGCGGCCTCGACTGGTCGACCCGCCGCACCGCGACCTCCGCGGCCAACCTCTACGGCTGGGCCGACGAGTCCAAGTACGCAACCCCGTTCGTCACGGACCCGGCGAAGCGTTCGCAGGTCATCGGCACGATCGACTTCTCGGACGAGATCGACGCGACGGCGGTCGCCAAGGCGCTGCGCGCCAACGGCATCGTCGACACGGAGCCGTACCGCAAGCTGGGCCGCAACCAGCTGCGCGTGGCGATGTTCCCGGCGATCGACCCGGCCGACGTCCAGGCCCTGACGGCCTGCGTCGACTACGTGATCGAGAAGCTGTAGCAGCTCAGCAGCTCACGTGTGACACGTGTGAGGGGCCCGTCCGACACCGTCGGACGGGCCCCTTTTCCGCGCTCGGCCGATAACCGCCCTATCCAGGTTCCGCCCCGCTGCCTACAGTCCGAAGGGTTCCGGCGCTTTGAACACCGGCCGACACCGCTTGAATATTTGACATGTACACATCATGTCCCATGACAGTTCCTTCGGTTGAACCCCCCAAGTTCGCCCGACGACCGATCGGAGCACCATGCCCAAACCCACCAGCACGCCCGCACACCGAGCGTTATTCGTCGGCGGTGCGGCCGCCGCGCTGCTCGCCTCCACGCTGTTCGCACACAACGCCTCCGCGGCCACGGACCACGGGATCGTCGCACCGCCCGACAAGATCGTCATCGAGGTCGCGACCGTCAACGGATCGGGCTGCCGCCAGGGGACAGCGGCTGTCGCCGTCTCCCCGGACAACACGGCCTTCACCGTTACGTACAGCGACTACCTCGCCCAAGTGGGCGTGGGCGCGAAGCCGACCGACTTCCGCAAGAACTGCCAGCTCAACCTGATCGTGCACGTCCCGCACGGCTTCACCTACGCGGTCGCCAGCGCGGACTACCGCGGCTACGCCCGCCTCCAGGCGGGCGCCACCGCCGTCCAGAAAGCGTCGTACTACTTCCAGGGCTCCCCCGACACGGCGTCCAGGACCCACCCGTACACCGGGCCGTACGACAACAACTGGCAGGCGACCGACGAAACCGACTGGGGCCAGCTGGTCTGGGCGCCCTGCGGGGTGAAACGGAACTTCAACATCAACACCGAGCTGCGCGTGAGCGCGGGCACCTCCGACCCGACGAAGACGACCAGCTTCATCGCCATGGACTCGACGGACGGCGAGATCAAGACCATCTACCGGCTCGCCTGGAAGGAATGCCCGGCGTAGCCACGGCGGGGTGGGCCCGCCCCCTCCCGGGTCCACCCCCCACTTCCCGCTCCCCCAACGGCCCCCGCTTCAGCGACTCAGCGACTCAGCGACTCAGTGCCTGGAACCGCCGCACAGCCAGCGGCAGGAACACCGCCGTGATCACCACCGGCCAGACCACCGCCATCAGCACCGCGTTCTCCTCGATCCACGTGCCACCGCTCACCGGCTGCCCGAACAGCTCGCGCGTCGCCGTCACCGTCGACGAAACGGGATTCCAGGCCGCGACCGGTCCCAGCCAGCTCGGCATCAGGGACGGCGCCACGAAGATGCTGGAGATCATCGTCAGCGGGAAGGCCACCGCGTAGAGCCCGCCGGCCGCCTCCGCGTTGGGGAGGAGCAGCCCCAGCCAGACCCCCACCCAGATCAGGCTCAGGCGCAGCAGCAGAAGCAGCGCGAAGGCCCCCACGGCGGCGACTGCGCCGCCCTCCGCCTCCCAGCCGATGAGCAGCGCCGTCACCGCCAGGATCGTCAACTCGGCGCAGGCGACGAGCAGATCGGACACGCCGCGCCCCGACGCCACCGCCGACGGCGCCATCGGCATGGAGCGGAACCGGTCGATGACGCCCTTCGAGGCATCGTTGACCACGGCCATCGTCGTACCCATGAACCCGAAGGCCATGGTGGAGGCGAACATGCCGGGCATCAGGAACTCCCGGTAGTCCCCGCCGCCGGGCACCGCCATCGCCTCGCCGAAGACGAACCCGTACAGCAGCACGGAGATGATCGGGAAGCCGAGCTGCCAGATGATGGCGATGGGCTGGCGCTGGTAGTGGGTGAGACTGCGCCTGGTTACGTTCCAGCAGTCGGCCAGCGCCCAGTACAGCCGTCGCTCGGAAGTGCTAGCACTACAACTACTCATGCCGCTGCTGCCTCCAGTTCCGCACGGTGTCCGGTCAAGCGCATGAATACGTCGTCGAGGCTCGGCCTGCGCAGTCCGATGTCCTCCACCGCGATCCCCTCGTCCTGAAGGGTCCGCGCCACCTCCGTCAGAGCCGCCACCCGGTCGCCGACCTGCGCGTGCACCCGCAGCGCCGCGCCGTCCGTCTCCGGTTCGGTTTCCGAGACCCGCGCGATCACCTTCGCGGCGACCGCGAGGTCCGCCGCCTGCGCGACGACGACTTCGATACGGTCGCCGCCGACCCGGTTCTTCAGTCCGTCCGGGGTGTCGTCGGCGATGGCCCGCCCCCGGTCGATGACGGTGATGTGCGAGGCGAGCTTGTCGGCCTCGTCCAGGTACTGGGTCGTCAGGAGTACGGTCGTACCCCCGGCCACCAAGGCCCGTACCGCATCCCACACTTCGCCGCGCCCGCGCGGATCGAGCCCGGTCGTCGGCTCGTCGAGGAAGAGCACCTGCGGGGCGAGGATCATCGACGCGGCGAGGTCGAGCCGGCGCCGCATCCCGCCGCTGTACGCGCCCACGCCCTTGTCCGCCGCCTCGACCAGGTCGAACTGCTCCAGCAGTTCACCGGCCCGCACCCTCGACCACTTCCCGCCCAGGTGGAAGAGGCGGCCGAACATTTCGAGGTTCTGCCGCCCCGTCAGCACCTCGTCGACGGCGGCGTACTGGCCGGTGAGGCCGATCCGGCGGCGTACGAGCCGGGGATCGCGGGTCACGTCCACGCCCGCGACCTCCGCGCGCCCGCCGTCGAACTTGAGCAGCGTGGCGAGAACGCGCACGGCGGTCGTCTTGCCCGCGCCGTTGGGGCCGAGCAGGCCGTGGACGGTGCCGGCGCGGACGGCGAGATCGAAGCCGTCGAGGGCGAGCTTTTCCGCGCCCCCCTTCGCTAGGCCCTTCGCACGCTTCGCGCCCTTTTCGGCGTACCTCTTCTGGAGTCCTTCCGCCCGAACGGCGTAATCGATGGCACTCACAAGGGGCTCCCCTTCCCGTTCACGACTTAACTGAGTACGGCGTACTCTGATGAGAGTACACCGTACTCAGTTCCTGTCCAGAAGATTAGGGTGACCCCATGAAGAAGACGACCGGGACCGGCGAAACGAGCAGCGGCAGCGGCGACATCGGCCGCAGCCTCGAACTCCTCTGGGGTACGGGCGACCGCCCCAGCCGCGGCCCCAAGCCCGGCCTGACGCTGGACCGCATCGTCGCGGCTGCCGTAGCGATCGCGGACGCCGAGGGCATGGACGCCGTATCGATGCGCCGCCTGTCCGCCGACCTCGGGACCGGCACCATGTCGCTGTACCGCTACGTACCGGGGAAGGCCGAGCTGCTCGACCTGATGCTCGACCGCGTACAGGGCGAGCCGCTCGACTCCGTCGACGCCCGAGAGCCGGTGGACTGGCGGACGGCGGTCGAGTCCATGGCCCGCACGCACCTCGATCTCCTGCGGCGCCACCCGTGGCTGCTCAAGATCAACCAGGCGCGTACGGTCCTCGGCCCGAGCGCCGTGCGCGGCCTCGAAGTGTCGCTGGCGGCGATCAAGGGCATGGGGCTACGGGACGCCGAACTGATCTCCGTGATCATCACGGTGCAGAGCTTCGTCATCGGAATCGCCCGCATGGAGGCCCAGTCCGCGGAGGCGGCCAAGGAGACGGGGCTGAGTCACGAAGACTTCTGGGAAGGCCAGCGGCCGTACCTCGAAAGGGCCATGGCGAGCGGCGAGTTCCCGCTGATGGCGGCACTCGCCGAGGACTCGTTCTCCACCGACTTCGACCACTTCGATTTCGGCCTGCGCCGACTGATCGCCGGCTTCGAGACCTTGGTTGCGGAACGCGCGGCACGCGCGGAGGGCGCGGAGGGCGCGGAGGGCGCCGAGAGAAGCTGACCTGACGGGCGACGGGGGCCCCGCCGTCAGTCGCCCCGCCGTCAGTCAGGGCGTGCCGGGCGCCACGGCCGGCTCGCTCTGCCCCTCGTCCCGCTGCGCCACCCGCGCGTTCAAGATCAGCACCACACCCGCCGCCAGAACCCAGAGCCCCAACAGCACAGGCGTGGCCCAGGCGCTGAACGGCGCGCCCAGCGACAGCACCGCCACCACGAACCCGAACCACCCGAGCCACCCCGGCACGGCCCGCGACTCACGCGCCACGCGCCACACCGCGAACAGCAGCACCGCCGCGCCCACCATCGCCGCGATCGTCGCGCCGTACGCCAGATCCAGGAGCAGGATCGCGATGAGCGCCGTCTCGGGGCCGACACGGAACACATCGGAGCTGTTCGCCGTGATCGCGAACATGTTCCCGGCGATCGCCGAAACCATCAGCGAAACGGTGAACACGATGCCGCCCACCAGCACGAGGTGCGAGCGGTTGCCCGCCAGGCGAGACAGGGCGACGAGGAAGAACATGAACAGCAGACCCGCGGCCAGCAGCATCAGGGCCGACGTTTCCGCCAGCACCTGATTGCTGTCCTTCGAGTAGAAGTTCACGACATTCCTGATCGCGCCCCGCCCGCTCGTGTCCGGAGTACGCATCCACAGGATGTGCCCGGCGATCAGCAGCCCTCCGGCCACCAGCCCGGCGATCCCTGGCCACAGGTCGCGGTGCGGGGCGGGTTCCGGATGAGAGGCGAAAGGGGAAGGCGAAGAGGAAGGGGTTTGTGCGCTGTGCGACGCCATGATCGTGGCCTCCCACGTGACGTGAGCATCCCCGAGCCGTCCGGTCCCATTTTGTCACCAAGGGCTGCCGACGCACGCGGAGCCGCCAATCAGAACCGTGCGTGAGCCGTGATGTCCGCGTCGAACTGGTCGATCATCGCGGGCGTCACCGTCGGCCGGCACTGCGCGATGGCCGCCAGATAGTCGTCCGTACTCGCGCCGAGCGCGCGCGGATCGCCCGTACCGGCTCCGATCTCCTCCAGATCGCGCTCGAACGCGGCCTGTGCGGCGATACGGGCCGCGTGCTCGATGTCGGCGGGCGTGAACAGCTCGCTCGCCCCCACCAGCCGCGCCACGTCCACATCCGCCCGGCCGTCCGTGTAACGGGCCCAGATCGCCGCCCGCGCCGCCGTGTCGGGCGTACCGATCGGGATCAGGTAATCGAACCTGCCGGGCCGCAGGAACGCGGGATCGAGCGACCGGATGGAGTTGGTGGCGCACACCAGCAGCCGCTCGTCGCCCTCCCGGAAGCCCGGTATGAGCTTGAGCAGCTCATTGGTCACGCCGTGCATACCGCCGGGCTGCGCAGGCTCGGTCCGTACGGGCGCGATCTCCTCCACCTCGTCGATGAAGACGAGCACCCGCTCAAGCTCGGCGATACGGGCGAACGCGTCGCGCAGCGCCGCCGCCAGATTGCCCTCGTCGGCCAGCCGCGACGGCAGCAGCTCGACGAACGGCCACCCGAGCTTGGAAGCGATGCCTCTCGCGAACGTCGTTTTGCCGGTCCCGGGAGGCCCGAAAAGCGCAACGGCGCGCGGCGGCCGGACCCCGTGCCGGGCGGCTCGCTCCGGCTGCGCGAGCGGCAGTACGACGCGCCGCTCGATCAGGTCCTTCTCCGCCTCCATGCCAGCCACCTTGGCCCAGAGGTCGCTGGGCAGGAAGCGCCCGCCGAGATCCTCCAGGAGGCTGGCGGACGGCCCGTGGAGCGGCTCGACCTTCTCGAAGTACGCCACGGCGGGCTGGCGCGTGTATCCCGCGTTGAGCAGCCCCTCGCCGAGCAGATCCTCTTCGGGCAGTACGTACGCGATACGCCCCACCCGGGCGGCGACGAGCCGCCGCTCCAGCTCCACGAGGAGCGCGCTCGCCAGGCCCCGGCCGCGCCACGCCGAGGAGATCGCGATACGCATCACCCAGGCACGCTCGCCGGCCACGCACGCGAGCGCCGCGCCGATGGGAACGCCCTGGTGCACGGCGACGACGGCGGGCTGCCGTGAGGTGAGCGCACCGATGCACTCGGCGAGCGAGAAGACGGACTCCTGCCCGAGCTCGGCCGTGGTGTCGATCAGGTGGACCACTGCGGCGAGATCGCTCTCGCGGTAGTCGTGGATGAGCCAGTTCACCGATACCGCCCCTCGTAGGTGCTGGTGCTGTTCCGGTGAGGCTAGGGGCGACGGTGCGGCGGGTCGTGCGCCACTGTGCACAATCCAGGGCGAGAAGTCGGACGATCCGTCCGTAGCCAGGACTGTGGACTGCACGAGTACAAAAAAACCGATGGCCCCCCGGCCCGCTTTCGCGGGACGGAAGGCCATCGGCTCGTGATGATGCCGGTCATACGACCGAGACCGTACGACTACTCAGGCAGGTACCCCTGCTGACCGCCGCCGCTCATCTTGCCCTCCTGCTGGCTCTGATCCCGCAGCCGGTCGGCCTTGTCGATCAGCTTCTGCCGTTCCTGCGGATCGGTCGCGCGCTCCGCGGCCTCCCTCAGCTGGTCGGCCTTCTGGCGCATCTGCTCCACGCGGCCACGGGAATCGCCTGTAACGCTCATCGTCACTCCTTGACGGTAGGAAGAGCGGGTCCCCTTCAGCGAAACAGGGCATGGTCACCCCCGCACGTCGAACGGTCACGCTGCGTTACGCCACCACCTATGACCGCCGCCGCAGCAGCCGCCTGAGCCCGACAAACGCGGCAATCACACCACCGAGCACAACGACCCCAAGAGTGACGTCGCCGCTACCAGCACCGTCACCATCCCCACCACGGCCACCGCCACCGCCACCGCCCCTTTCGCCGTCATCGGAACTCCCCCCTTCCCCCGACGGCGACTTGGCTCCGGACTCCTTCTTCCCCTTGACCTCCACCCGCTCGACGTCACTCCCGACGCCCTCCGAGCCGAACATCATGGCCGTGCCGTCGGCCGTGTACGTCACCGACTCGGCCTGCCCCTGGAACGGCGCGCCCACCCCCCGGTCGGCCCCGAGCCGCCCGCTGTCCTTCCAGTCGTACGCACGGGCGCTGAAGTAGGAGCGCAGCACCAGCTCCTTCCCGTCCGGCGAGAACGCCCCGTCCGTCACCCAGGGCACCTTGCCCACCCGCCGGAAGACGTTCGTGCCGCCGGCCGACAGCCGGGCGGGCCCCTCGTACAACCCGCCGCCGTCCTCGTTCTTGCTGGCGATGTAGACGCGGCCGGTCTTGGGATGCACCATCAGCGCTTCGGCGTTGCGGGGCCCGTCGGCGTACTTGACGGTGAACTGGGCAGCGTCGACCGTCGCGTTGGTGAGCCGCTTGGGCTCGGGGAAGCGGTAGATCCACACGTGGCTCCAACTGCCGTCGAGGTTGTCGCCGATGTCACCGACGTACACGTTCCCGTCGGGCCCGATGGAGATCGCTTCGACGTCGCGCGGCGCGCCGACCCCGCGCATGGTGAGGGTCGCGACCGTATCGCCGCTCTTGGAGTCCACTGCGTAGATGAACGCGCCGTCGTCGCTGTCGTTGTGCGTCCAGTAGATGCCGGGGTGGATGCGGCTGGCGGCCAGGCCACTGGACTCGGTGATCCGTGGGTCCTTGATCGTGAAGCCGTCGTCGGCGGTGGCGGTGGCGGTACCGGCCGCCGCGAGGAGGAGAACGGCAGCGGCGGCACTGGGGGCGACGACGTACGCGAGCGGGCGGTACGAGAGCAGGCGGTACGAGAGCAGGCGGTACGAGAGCAGGCGCATGGCCCCAAGTGTTCATCATCACGTCGCAGGCCACGGCGGTGATCCGGGATGATGGCGCAATGCGCTTCCTGTTCGTCGGCGACTCCATGACCATCGGGCGCGCCGGCGACTTCACGTGGCGCTATCGCATGTGGCAGCACCTGGTGACGTCGTACGGCGGCCCCTTCCAGATCGTCGGCCCCCGCACTGAGCTGTACGACACTTTCGCGAACGCACCGCTGTCGTACGAGTACGCCGACCCGGCCTTTCCGGCGCACGCCCGCCGCCACCTGTCGGGGTGGGGGGAAGGCTGGCTGCACATGGCGCCGTTGATAGGGGAGACGGTCGCGTCGACGAAGGCGGACGTGTTGCTGGTCTCGCTGGGCCTGATAGACCTCGGCTTCTACACGGACGCGGCCCAGACCGCCGACAACGCGGAACGCTTCATAGCGGAGGCGCGCGCGGCCAATCCGGGGGTGCGGATGGTGATCCACCCGGTGATTCCCAACGTCCGGGCGGAGTCCGACGCCCCGTTCGCGGCGGAGTGCGACCGCTTCAACGAGCTTCTGACGAAGGCGGTAGCGAATCTGGACGCGCCCGGCACGTCCCCGCTGCTGCTGGCGGCACCTCACCCGACGTACGACATCCACCAGGACACGTACGACGGCACGCACCCGGGCCCGACGGGCGAACACAAACTGGCGGCGGCTTTCGCGGACGCGATGTACGGGGGGTGGGGGTTGGGAGGGCGGTACGCCTGCGCGCCCGCTGGTTTGTTGAGCGGGGCGTAGCGCGGTCGCCTTGCGTATCCGGGGGCGTTGGGTTGCTTCTGCTGGTGGGGCCGCCCTTTTCGGGAGTTTCGCGGTTCCGGGCCGGGTGTAAAGGGCGCTCCTGCGTCGCGTCGCCTGCGGCGATTACGCTCCGCTCCACCCTTGACACCCACCCCTCCACCGCTGGTTCTTTACGGGGGGCGGCCCCCGGGGGCGGGCCCGGCGCAAGCTGATCTGCTGGCTCGACTATCACTGCCGAGTGGCGGGCTCGGTGAGTGGGGCGCACCACGTCTAGGGGACGGTGCGGCCCCAGACTCAGCGACTGCGGGAACGGCCGTTGGTGTGACACCCCCATCCCGGACGCACACGACCACCCACGACGGCGGCCGATTGGCGTGTCCGGTCGACCTGCGGACTGGCCGGTCCGCAGGCGGGGCGCATGAGTTGAATGGGGTGACTCGGGCAGGTGTGGCGTCCACCCCGGCCAGTGGCCGGTTGGACCGCAAGCACGTTGCTGGTGTGGGTGGGTGGTGATGGCGTCCGAGCCACGGGTGTGGGTTGAAACGCGCCCGTGAGGGCGGGAAGCGATACAACTGAGGCAGGTGGGGCTGGAGTGGCGTTGAGGCTCATCAAGTGCCGGGTTAATAGCGCTCAAGGGCCACGATCCGTCGGCTGAGGCGACCGAGCCCCCGCCAGCGACGAGGGTGGGGCCGCCAACCGAGCTCCCCCCGGCCACTCCGATGGCCCGCCACCCCAGCGGCACCTGCCCCACCGGCCGCCCCAACCGTCGTCCGTTCAGTCTCACCACCCTTCCCGCCTACGGGTGGAAACGCTCCACTGATAGCTGGAAGCGATACGGCAGGGACTAGTGAGGTTGGAGGGGCAATGGGATTCATCAAGTGTTGAGTTAGTCGCGTTCCCCCGCCCGCAACGGACCGTTGAAGGGGTGGAAGCCCACAGAAGCCGCCCCAACCGAGGTCGGCCGGGGCGGGTGGGACTGGCGGGGCGTCGGGAACCGACATCCGCCGGATTAGTCGCACTCCCAAGCCCATACGGACCGTTGAAATGCGATCAACCATCGCCTTCTTCCGGGTTCGTCGCGCCCGCCATACCAACGGCATCAACGGTGCAAGCGGACCCAGTTGAATGGCTCGCGCTGACCGCCGAAGGCACCATTCCGCGCTTTTCGGTTGCATGGACGGGGGTCAGCCGGTCTGGAACCACGTACAGGTCGCGAGCACTGTGGGGACCGGGCATGCCAGGGCGCCCACGAGAAGCAGGCGGCTCGCCGTAGACAGCCGGCGGATGCCGGGTGCGAAAAACACAGCGACAAGTGCGGCAGCAGAGCCGGTGACGGTCAGGGCACATCGCAGAAGGAAGCTCCCGACGTGTGCACCGGCCGCCAGGCTCATGAGACACATCAGCCAGGCCAGCGACGCAAAAGTGACCGCCCAAAGGACGCTTGCCAGCACAGCGACGACGGGTCGCCCCTTGCGAAGTTGCTGTGCCGGCTGCCGTGGCCCGTAGAGGGTGGCGTACGTGTGGGGGTTCACCGTCGGTTCCTTCCGGTGAGGGTATGCACGATCCTCACTTCACGGACACCGCCATCGTATGGGCACTGGTTCGTGGTCTAACTCCCGACCGTGGCGGCCGTTACCAGGGTGACCGCGACCATCGCTGCCTGCATGTCGCGGATAGCAGCGCGGACGCTCTCGGCCGCCCATTGCCCGGCGGCCACCTCCGCCATCCGCGTGGTGACCTGCTTGCGCGGGCTGTCGGGAAAGGCCAGGCGGTGCAGCTTGGCGGAGTGGATCAGCGCGATCAGGCCCGCCGTCCGTGTGTCGGGCTCGGCGCCGCCCAGTACGACGGCACGGAGCCGTTCCCGCAACTCAGCCTCGACGGCGCCATCGGCCTCGGGATAGCGGCGTATCGGGAACACTCCGAGTGTCTTGCGCTTCTCCTCCCCGACCACTCCGCGCTCGCACAAGCTCTCCAGAGCCGCACCGACGGCCTTCGTTTGGTCCTTCGCGAGCCACTCCGTCACCCGTCGCTTCTTGCGCCCGCGCAGCCAGGTCTCGATCAGTGCCGTCCGGCTGTCGAGCAGTTGCTCCCCGGTCGGCTTCGTGTCTGTCAGTTCGAGGTACTTATCTGCAACGGATACCCGTCCGGCCAGGACCAGTTCCAGCAGGATCCCTCCTGAAACTGCCCACCCAGCGGCTTGCCGTTGCTTCGCCGACCCGGACTCGTCGTCCAGAGACAGCAGCATGATTTCCTCGGCCAGTGTGATCGCCACAGCCCTACCCCCGTTTACGCCCAGTGATCGCCTTCTCACGAGAAGACGCCCGTAACCGCTAAGGGGTTCCGGAACTCGCGGCCATGGGGGCCCAACTCCGCGCACCGGCTGCGGTTCGGCTCGGTTCAGCCTGATGAAGAATGGGAGCATGCTGCCTCCACGACTGTTGTGGCGTGACCCTCGGCCCATCCCCCGGTTCAACCGGCAGGAGCCGTTGACGGAGATCGTCCGTGATCCAGACTTCTACGAGGCGACCGATGAGGACGACTGCTCGGCGTACCGATACTTCTGCCAGGCCCATGACCGTTACTACTCGCACGAGGCCTGTGGGGAAGGCCCACACCTCATCGCCCTGCGCTGTGAAGATCACGGCCTTGAGAACATGTGGCCGCAGCCGCTGATGCTGAGGTTCTGCGAGGGGTTCACGCCCTCGCTGAGCGAAGCGCAATTGGCCTGGGCGCGGTCGGAAGATGACGCTGCCTAAGGTTCCCCGTAACGGCTGGTCACTAGCTGTCCCCTCCGGGGCGGCCCTGGTCACGGCCGATGGAGGACCAGTGCAGGATCTGGACCAGGCCGACCCAGTTCTCCTCGTTCGCCTCGGTGTGGACGGCGCGGACCCTCCAGCGGCCGGCGGGCAGTGAAACCGGTGCCTGCGCGGGCAACCCGCCACCGGGGTACTCGACGTTCAGTTCGGCACCTGCCTCGGCGGAGTCCATGAGCACGGCCGGGCCGTCCGTCACCCATGTGCCGCACTCCTCCCACTCGGTGGCGGGATCCGCGAGAACGGCCTCGGCCGCGGCCTTCAGCCCAGCCTCGGAGTCGGCCGCAAGCCAGCGGAGGAAGGCCCGATGCTCGGGCAGATAGCAGCTGTTAGCGGGCTCGTCACCCAACACCAACGCCTGCGCACCGCTCTCACCAACGGTGATCACACCGGCTAGATCGTCCACAGCACAGGCCCGGTCGTAATCGTCCGCCGCCGTCGCGTCCCCCGCGAACACCCCGTTCTCCGTGCCCCCGCGCCATGCGTCCAGCGCGGAGACGGGGATGACGATCAGAGGGCCGCCCATCGACTCCACCCAGACAGGAGGGGCGTGGACCGTATCGGCTGCGTTGGACGAGGAGGAGCTCATGCCGCCAGTGTGCCCTCGGCCACTGACAACGCCTCGCCGCTGGCGGAGATGTCCCTCTGTGGTCGGGCTGGAACGCTGCCTGGCGGTCGCAGCCGGGCCACTGCCTCCCGCCTGTTCGCTGCGAGAATGCCGTCCATGCCTTACAAAGACCACGCGACCCCGGAGCAACTCACGGAGAAGTTCCGGGACTTGGGCGATGAGCCCTGGCACCGTGCATTGCGTGACTACGTCCTGATGGTGCTCGAAGCGAACCCGTCTCTGAAGGCGTACATCCGCAAGGAGTACGAGCGGATCAGTGACCCGCTCGTACCGCAGCCGTTCCCACTCCGCATCACTCAGATCACCCCGCCCCATGACAGGCGGAACGAGCCGGAGACACGCGAGTCACAAGATCATACGAACTCTGATCCTCAGTCCGCGATGAAGGGTGCGTATCCGACCGGGACCTCACTTACCTGAAGGTCCGAGAAGAGCAAGGTCAGGTCGTGCGCGTTGGTCTCAATGTGAACCTCATGGAAGTTGATCCCGACAGCCTTCGTCCAGCGGCGGGCAGCCTCCGACTCGGGACGAAGCTCAGCTCCGTACAGCTCATGAAACTTCACGCCCCACACGTAACCGCCGAGGTCGGGGTCAGCGGTTTCGTGGTTGAGGAGACGGTCGTCCAAGGAAGCCCGCCAGGTCTCCGCGGGCAGGAACGTCTCGCATCGAGCCTCGACGCAGTACCGGAAGAGATACCGCAGGTAGGTCGGCGCCACGCCGTTATGGGTGGCAAACCCCACATTGATGATGACCTCGTAGTCGCGCATGTAGTTGGAGTATCCGTGGTGCACAACAAGGGGATCGACAGCTTTGTTCAGCTGCTGAAGAATTGTGGTCTCCATGCCGCCCTTCTACCTCACTTGACAAGCCCTTCGACAGCGAGATTCACGCGTCAGGCACCGTCGCCTCAGAGATCGCCCGGACAAGTCCTAACCCAGCATGTGACGCCAACCGAGTCTTGCCATACCGGAGGAAATGCCGCATAAGGGGTGCTCAGGTTCGTCTTCTGTTGGGTTCGTCGCATTCCGCCCCCGGCCGACCGCGTCGACAGGACCACTTGCTACTGAGCGCCCCTCCACCCGCTCACATCAGCAACGCGCTTGTGGTTCGGCTGATCACCGGTGGGGGTGGACGCCGAACCGGCCGGAGCCGCCCCATTGAACTGTCGCGCCCCTCCCGCGCGCAGGCATGAGGCCGCAGGTCGACCGGACACACCAACCGTCCACCGGCGTGGGTGGTCGTGTGCGTCCGGAATGGGGGTGTCGCACCAGCGGCCGTCGCCGCACCCGCCGAGCCAGGGGCCGCACCACCCCCTCAACCTTCCGCGCCCCATCCACGCACCCGCCACTCGGCAGCGATAGCCGAGCCAGCAGATCAGCTTGCGCCGGGCCCGCCCCCGGGGGCCGCCCCCCGTAAAGAACCAGCGGTGGAGGGGTGGGTGTCAAGGGTGGAGCGGAGCGTAATCGCCGCAGGCGACGCGACGCAGGAGCGCCCTTTACACCCGCCCCGGAACCGCCACACTCCCGAAAGGGCGGCCCCACCACCAGAAGCAATCGAAGCCCCGGGACCCGCCCTCCCTCATGGCATGGCTGCGGTGGCCTCCGTGATCCGTTCCCGCCATGGCGGCAGTGCGGTCGCGGCGTGCAGCGCCTGGAGGTCGAAACCCGCCGCTTTGGCCGCCGCCGCCCTTCGGCACTCCCCGCACTCCGTCTCCGCCCCCATCGGCCGGAACGCGTGGTCGTCGCCCGGCCCCGCGCACAGCACCACATCACCCCGGATCCGGTCCGGTGGCACTTCCGCCGTGGCGAGGATGCGGGCGAGAGACGGCACCTCGGGCAGCTTCTGCACCAGCCGGTGCCGCAGGAAGCCGACCACCGACCTCACGCCGTTCGGCGGCAGTCCCGCACTCAGCGCCTGCCGCAGCTCCCCCGGCGAAACCCCACGCCTCAGCCACTCGACCGCCATCTCCGCCAGTCCCCTGGCTTCCCGTACGCCCAGATGCAGGCTCCGGTCGACGCGACGCAGCGACAGCAACACGCGCTCCGCCTCCGCGAGTTCCCCGGTGAGCGGTTCGAGCGGTTCGAGCCGCTCGCCTTCGGGTGGTGGGTGGGGAGTGTTCTTCTTCTCTTGTTCTTCATCTTCCGTAGGAGAGCCGACGGCCACCCGAACGGTCGAATCACCGACCGCCGGAATCCGCACACTCGGTGACGCCATAACGTCGTTCGTCAGCGTCTGTTCAGTGACCCAACGCCCGCGCTCGTTCTGCCACTTCCGCTCCCGCAGAAACCCGCACTCGACCAGCAGCGCCTTGGCCTTCTGGTACGCCCGTGGCTTGATCCCCAGCCGGGTGGCGTGCTCGCCGAGGGGCTTGGCGCACCTGCTCTCGGGCAGCCCGAGGACGTACAGCAGGAGCATTTTCGCGTCGTTGTTGAGGCGTGAATGCCGCACGATCGCGTGCGGAGCCTTGAGGTAGTCGCGCGAGGGCGCGATAGCATGCCGAAGCATCCCGGTGGATACCTTTCATCCAGTCGGTGTGTAGGTCCTCGGCCGGTGTCGTAAGCACCGCCGGGGACCGCTCGCTCCCCATAACGGAGCGTGATGACGCGGTCACCGTACAGCACGAACCGCCCGCTCGACCATTTCGTGCAACAACCCGCCGTCCACGAACGGCACTTCCGCCGTCGGCCGCGATTGCCACCCCAGCGGCCAGGTGGCCCCATCCAGCGCCGGTACGCCTACGAACGCCGCGCACCCCGCGTTACGGCTCAGCGCGCGTACGCCTGCCGGCCAGCGGTAGGCGGCGGCAGTTTGCGGTGGCAACAGGAAGTACATGTTCCGCGCGCCGGTGTCCTCACGGACGATCGGCCCGGCCTGGAAGTCCGTGAACTGGAGCAGTTCGTACGCCGCCTGCTCCCCCAGGATCCCCTCGATACGGACCGCGTCGAAGTGGATTCCGGCATGTCGCAGGGCATGTCCGGACGCGGGCACCCATGAGGGCGCAGTTTCTCTGTTCATGAAACAGACGATTGCGGGTGCGAGTTGAATGTGACCAGCACCATACGAAGACCGTGCACGTCTGTGCACACGGGGAGGATGCTGTGCACAAAGGTGAACGCGGCTCAAAGTCCTTCGGCGCACTGTTGCGTTTCCATCGCGGCCGAGTCGGCATGTCACAGGACGCGCTGGCCGGTCACGTCGGATTCTCCAAGTCACAAGTAGCCATGGTGGAACGAGGAGAGCGCCCGCCCAGAGGCAACTTCGTCGCCAAAGCAGACGAGGTACTGGGTGCACAAGGTGCACTACTGGTCGTCGCTGAGAAGGAGTTCGACGACAGCGGCATCCCGCCGTGGACAGAGGATTACTTGGCTGAGGAGCAGAGGGCGTCGTCCGTCCACTCGTACCAAGACCATGTGGTCCCAGGGTTGCTCCAGACCGAGGCGTACGCACGGGCAGTCTTCAACTGCAACTACTTCCCGTCGCTGGACGACGAGGAGATCGAGAAGCGAGTAGCAGCGCGACTGGAGCGTAAGCAACTGTTTCACCGCAAGCCCATGCCAAACCTGGGCTTTGTGATCGAGGAGAGCACGTTGACCCGTCCGCTCGGCGGCCCCTCGGTCCTCAAAGAGCAGCTGCACGCCATCGTCGACATCGGTCGACTCCGTTACGTCGAGATTCAGGTCATGCCTCACAACCGGCAGACACATGCCGGGCTCATGGGTCCAATGATCCTGCTGGAGACAGCCGAACGCCGTCGACTCGCCTACATCGAAGGACATAGGGGCGGCTACTTCGTCAGCGAACAGCCTGACCTAGGCAACCTGTTCGGCAAATATGGCATTCTGCGGGCGCACGCCCTGACGCCCGAAGAGTCCGCGAAATTGATCGAACAGGTGGCACAGGAACTATGAGCTCACACCTCAACTGGTTCAAGAGCAGCTACAGCGGCGAAGAGGGCGAATGCGTCGAGATCGCCGTCTCCTGGACCAAGTCCAGCTACAGCGGCGACCAGGGCGGAGCCTGCGTCGAGGTCGCCGCCTGCCCCCACACCATCCACGTCCGCGACTCCAAAGACACCACCCGCCCCGCCCTCACCCTCTCCCCCACCACCTGGTCGGCCTTCGTAGCGACGTACCGCAACGTCCGCTAATCGCCCGCACATTGTGGCCGATTGGTGCTCTTGGCCTCCCGCGCCCGCCTCCTTAGCGTGGGCGCGTCGCTCATTGACCCGGGCGACGGGGGAAATCCCTTGAGGGAGAGGAAGTACTGCATCATGCCCAAAATCCGTACGGCGCTGGCCGGACTCGGCACAGCCGCCCTCCTCGCCACCGTAGCCGTCCCCGTGGCATCCGCCGCGCCGGCCGACGAGCAGGCGTGGGGGGCGTGCGCCAGCGGGAACGTCTGCTTCTACACGGGGGCCAGCGGCACCGGTTCCAAGTGTTCCTGGAGCGTCGCCGACGAGGACTGGACGCAAGGCTCCATTCGTTGCTCCTGGTCACAGACCACGAACGTGAAGTCGGTGTGGAACCGGGGCACCAGCTCAGCCAGCGGTGTCGCCTACTACCAGTGGCGCAACTACAACACCCGCATGGGCTGCACGCCTCAGGGCCAGCGGGGCAACCTGGCCGGGACGTACATGCTCAAGTCGCACCGCTGGATCAGCGGCTCCTGCGGCTGATCTCACCACACCGCTGCCCCGCCAGGACCTGGCGGGGCAGCCAGTTCTAAGCCTTCCGTCGGAACAGCGCCGTCCAGAGGAAGGGTTCGCCGAAGGCCGACGACTCGGCCGGTTCGTCGCGCATGCGGCGCAGTTCGATCTCCGTCAGGCCGTCGTCGGAGAAGATCCACCGCAGCGACTCCGCCGTGTACGCGAGGCCGCCGTGCAGCCTGGACTCGCGGTAAAAGTCCGCGTCCGGGACTTCCGAGCCCATGCCCGCCTCGCCCGCCTCGCCCGCCGCGAAGCAGGTGAGGGCGAAGTGCCCGCCCGGCGCCAGCGCCCGGTCGAGAAAGGCCAGGTAGCTGATGCGGCGGTGCGGCGGCAGGTGGTGGAAGCAGCCGGAATCGTAGATGAGGTCGTACGGGCCGCCCAGTTCGGCCAGGTCGCCGTCCGTGAGCGCGAAGGCGTCGGCGCACCGGAACCGGACCTTCGCCCCCGCCTCCCTGGCGCGGTCCTCGGCCCAGGCGATGGCCGCCGGGGACAGGTCGATCGCGTCCACCTCCCAGCCCAGCGAGGCCAGGTGGAGGGCGTTCCGGCCCGGCCCGCAGCCCAAGTCCAGTGCGCGGCCACGGCCGCGGCCGCGGCCCGGGGTGATCAGACCTCGCTCGGCGTACGAAACCAGGTTCTCGTCCGGCTTCGCCACGAAGAACGGCACCGGCTTGTCGCGGTCCGCGTAGAAGCCGTCCCACCACTCCGCCGCGTCGGCCGTCCAGCGGTCGGCCTCCCGCGCGAACAGGCCGTCCAGGAGGGTCAGTACGTCGTCCACGGTGCGTATGTTCCGGTCCATCCGGCTCCCCTTTCCCGATGGGGAAATCGTAGGCCTGCGTGGCACAAAAGCCCAGGTCAGACCGTATGGACGGACAGCGCAGCCAGCCGCCTGAGCGGCTCCGCGAGGAAGAAAGATCTCCCCCCACCCGCCGTCCGTCGCAGACCCCCCCCACCACCCCACCGAACAGCGCCACGGGCCAATTCGAGCCGCCCCGAGCGGAGCTAAAGCGAGCGAGGCGAGCAGGGCGGTGGCCGTGGCACGGCGCGCCCGCACCGGCGGATCCGCCCAAAGTCGCTTCGTGGCCGCTGACTTCAGCTACCTGATAGGTACACGCCCCGTACACGACCCCTAGATGCCCTTGCTTCGAGCGCGCTCGAAGGCGTTGGCTTGTCCCCCATGAAGTACACGCAGCTCGGACGCACAGGACTCAAGGTCAGCCGCCTCGTCCTCGGCACGATGAACTTCGGGCCCCAGACCAGCGAGGCCGACAGCCACACCATCATGGACGCCGCCCTCGCGGCGGGCGTCAACTTCTTCGACACCGCCAACGCCTACGGTTGGGGCGCCAACAAGGGACGTACCGAGGAGATCATCGGCTCCTGGTTCGCGAAGGGCGGCGACCGGCGGGACAAGACGGTCCTCGCCACCAAGGTCTACGCCAACATGTCACTGGACGGCACGCCACCCTGGCCCAACCACGACCGCCTCTCCGCCCTCAACATCCGCCGGTCCGTCGACGCCAGCCTCAAGCGGCTGAAGACCGACTACATCGACCTCTACCAGTTCCACCACGTCGACCGGCACACGCCGTTCGAGGAGATCTGGCAGGCCGTCGACGTACTCGTCCAGCAGGGCAAGATCCTTTATGCCGGTTCGTCGAACTTCGCCGGCTGGCACATCGCCCGCGCCAACGAGACCGCGCGGCGGCTCGGGTCGTACGGGCTGGTCAGCGAGCAGTGCCTCTACAACCTGGCCGAGCGGCGCGCCGAGATGGAGGTCATTCCGGCCGCGCAGGAGTATGGCCTCGGGGTCGTCCCGTGGTCGCCGCTGCACGGCGGGCTGCTCGGCGGCGTACTGCGCAAGGAGCGCGAGGGCGGGGCGGCCCGCTCCGCGTCCGGGCGGTCGGCGGACGCGCTCGCGAACACGACCGTCCGCGCGCAGGTGCAGGCCTACGAGGACCTGCTGGCCAAGCACGGTCTTGAGCCCGGCGAAGCGGCCCTGGCCTGGCTGCTCACCCGGCCGGGTGTCACGGGGCCGATCGTCGGGCCGCGTACCGCCGAGCAGCTGGAATCGGCGCTGCGCGCGGTCGAGCTGGAGCTGACGGAGGAGGTGCTGGCGTCGCTGGACGAGATCTTCCCGGGGCCGGGACCGTCTCCTGAGGCGTTCGCCTGGTAGGCATGCCGCCTGTTACGTCGCCGTGGCGGCCGCAGCCGGCGCGGCTTGCGCGGCTAGCCGCCGAACGCGGCCGCCACGGCGACGACGACAAACATCAGCACGAGTACACCGGCCATGATCTGGTTTCTGCTTTTCGGGTCCACGCATCGAGCGTAACCGGACACCGCGCCCACTCCTCCCCCTCCCCCACCCCGCGTCACCGCCTCAGCACGCCAGCGCCTCAGCGCCCCAGCGGCCAGATCCGCACCGCCTCGTACCGCGGCTGCGCGCCCGGCACGCCGGCCACCGGCGGGTTGCTGCGCATGAGAGCGAGCTCACCCACCGTCCACGGGCCGCCCTCGAAGGTGTCCAGCGCCTCGACGTACGGCCGCAGGTCGGTGTCGAAGCCGGTGCGGCCGCGGGCGATCGTCAGGTGCGCCTTGTACGCCCGGTGCTCCTCCATCGCCACCCCGGCCCGCCGCGCCGCCGCGTCCGCGCGGTCGGCGAGCAGCCGCATCTCGTCGATGCCGCCTGCCGCGCCGGCCCACAAGGCGCGCCGGCCGAAGTGGCCGCCGCCGTGGATGCGCAGGGGGAAGGGGGCCTGGCGGGCGGCGGCGCGGCCGAAGCGTTCCTCGATGACGGGGAGGAGCTCTTCGTCCACCTCCCCGAGGAAGGCGAGCGTGAAGTGCCAGCCGTCGCGGCCCGTCCAGCGGAGTCCGTCCGTGCCGGGGAGAGTGTGCAGTCGGTCGACGGCGAGGCCGAGCTCGTCGAGGGCCTTTTCGGGGGGCAGTACGGCGGCGAAGAGTCTCATACGACCATTTTCCGGCACTGGGTGATCGACTGCGGTCCCCGCCCACTCGAAGGTGCCGTTCCACTTTCACCTGCGCAGACAGCATGCAAACATGGCCGCATGGCTACCAGGATGCTCAGCGTGCGCATAGACAGTGACACCCTCGCGTCGGTCAAGGAGCAGGCTGCGGCTCGCGACATGTCCGTGCAGGACTACGTCGTCTCGACCCTCCAGCGAGAAGGCTTCCACCAGCGGTACATGGCAGCGGTCAAGGAGACCATCCACGTGTACCACGACGTTCTCGCCGAGGCCGACGCCAAGTGGGACGCCGACCGGCCTCACGCGGACGCCGCCGAGGAGCGCGTGTGATCCATCACCCGGAGCTCGCACAGCTGCTCCACATCGCGGAGAGCATCCCCGGAGACCCTCAGGTGGACGATTACGGCGCGCTGGTCACCGCCGTAGCGCGCCCGTCGGCCGCCGTGGGTGGCATCGAGTGCTACCAGACCCTGACGGGCAAGGCAGCCGTGCTCCTCCAGACCCTCGCGTTGCTGGGCCCGCTCGAGCACTCGAACCTGAGGTTCGGGTGGTACGCGGCCGTCGGCTTCCTCGAAGCCAACGGCGTGCGCCTCAAGCCGGACCCCGCCAGAGCGACGGCACTGCTCTCCCAGGTGGCTCCCGGCATGCCAGGTGTACGTGCACTCGCGCGCGACCTGCGCGAGTGGGCCGAATCCTGAGCAACGTGCGACGACGTACGACGGGGCCCGAGCGCACGCCGCCCGGGCCGTGATCATCGCGTCACATCGACCGCGTCACGCCACCGTCGCGAGCTCCTTCGGGCGTACGGCGGTGTCGTCCTCCCGCTGGACCGGGACCTTCGCGACGAACGCCACGTGCTGGTGGCCCCGGCGCAGGTCCAGCTTCAGGCGCAGGCCTCCGAGGCGCGCCAGTACGACCGCCACTCCCACGCCCGCCAGCAGCGAGATCACGCCGCCCGTCGCGAAGCCGACGCGGGCGCCGTAGGTGTCGGTGACCCAGCCCAGGAGGGGCGCGCCCACCGGCGTACCGCCGGCGAAGACCATCATGTAGAGGCTCATCACGCGGCCCCGCATCGCCGGGTCGGTCGCCATCTGGACGCTCGTATTGGCGGTGATGTTGACCGTCAGGCCGAGCATGCCGATCGGCACCAGCAGCAGCGCGAACAGCCACAGGACGGGCGAGAACGACGCCGCGATCTGGAGCAGGCCGAAGGCCATCGCCGCGGCGACCAGCATCCGCAGCCGCGAGGAGCGGCGGCGGGCGGAGAGCAGGGCTCCGACCAGCGAGCCGGCCGCCATCAGGATGTTGAAGACGGAGTACAGCCCGGCTCCGCCGTGGAAGACGCCGTCGGCGAAGGCGCTGAGCCAGATCGGGAAGTTGAAGCCGAAGGTGCCGACGAAGCCGACCAGGACGATCGGCCACATCAGCTCGGGGCGGCCCTTGACGTATCGCAGGCCCTCCCGCAGCTGGCCCTTGCCGCGCGGGACTCTCTCGACCTTGTGCATCTCGCTCTGGCGCATCAGCAGCAGACCCGCGAGCGGGGCGAGGAAGGACAGGCCGTTGAGCATGAACGCCCAGCCGCTGCCGATCGTCGTGATCAGGACACCCGCGACGGCGGGGCCGATCAGGCGGGCGGACTGGAAGTTCGCCGAGTTGAGGCTGACCGCGTTGCGCAGCTGGTCGGGGCCGACCATCTCGGACACGAAGGACTGGCGGGCCGGGTTGTCCACGACCGTGACCATGCCGAGCAGGAAGGCGATCAGGTAGACGTGCCAGACCTGAACGTGGCCGGAGAGGGTGAGCGCCGCCAGGGCTACGCCGCACAGGCCCAGGGCGGCCTGGCTGAAGAGCAGCAGGGTTCGCTTGGGGTACCGGTCGGCGATGACACCGCCGTACAGGCCGAAGAGCAGCATCGGAAGGAACTGGAGGGCCGTCGTGATGCCGACGGCCGCCGCCGACCCGGTGAGGTCGAGGACCAGCCAGTCCTGGGTGATGCGCGACATCCACGTGCCCGTGTTGGACACGACGGCGCCGGTGGCGAAGAGCCGGTAATTGCGGATCTTCAGGGACGAGAACATGCCCGTCCCGTTCTTGTTGTGCGTGTTGTTCTTGTCGTGCTTGTTGTTCTTGTTGAGGTGGGTGTTCGGTGCGGGGGCGGAGTCTGCTCCGGATCCCGTACTCAAAGTGGGTTCGCCTCCTTGGCGGCGCGCGGGGTCAGAGGTATGCGTCAGAGGTGCGCGAGCTTCTCCAGAACGGGGGCGGCAGCGCGCAGCTTCGCCCATTCGTCCTCGTCCAGACCGCTCGCGAGGTCGGCCAGCCAGGCGTTCCGCTTGCGGCGGCTCTCTTCGAGCATCGCCTCGGCGGTCTCGGTCTGGCTGACCACCTTCTGCCGGCGGTCGTCGGGATGCGGCTCCAGCCTGACCAGTCCCTTGGCTTCGAGCAGCGCCACGATGCGGGTCATCGAGGGCGGCTGCACATGCTCCTTGCGGGCCAGCTCACCGGGGGTGGCCGAGCCGCATCGGGCGAGGGTGCCGAGCACCGACATCTCGGTCGGGCTCAGCGATTCGTCGACGCGCTGATGCTTCAGGCGCCGGCCCAGCCGCATGACGGCCGAGCGCAGGGAGTTCACAGCGGCAGCGTTGCCGGCGTGCGACAGGTCAGGCATGTATTTAGCGTAACTCATTACCCACACTAAAGACCAGCCGGAACGGCCCGTCACCCGTACGAGTGAGATCACTCCGGAAAGTGACGCGCTGCCGGGGGCCGGGCCGCGACGCTGTCCCCCATGGGATCGACAGTGCTCAGCCTGCGAATAGACGGTGAGCTGCACGACCGTCTCCGGGACCATGCCGCCAAACGCGGAATGAGCGTCCAGGACTATGTGATCCGGACGCTCATTCGCGACGACTTCGACGAGCGCTTCAAGACGGCGGTCGACGAAACAGAGAAGTTCTACGGCCTTACGTGACTCACGTGACTCACGTGAGGTGCAGCGCCGGCATCAGGTAGTAGAAGGCGAAGACCGCCGACACCGCGTACATCGCCACCGGCACCTCGCGCCCGCGCCCGGCCGCCAGCCGCAGCACGCAGAAGGCGACGAAGCCGATGCCGATGCCGTTCGTGATCGAGTACGTGAACGGCATCATCACCATGGTCAGGAACGCCGGGATCGCGAGCGTGTAGTCGCTCCAGTCGATGTCCTTGACCGAGCCCGACAGGATCAGGAAGCCGACCGCCAGCAGGGCCGGCGTGGCGGCCTGCGACGGCACCATGGTGACCAGCGGCGTCAGGAACAGCCCCACGGCGAAGAGGCCGCCGGTGACGACGTTCGCCAGACCCGTGCGCGCGCCCTCGCCGACACCGGCGGTGGACTCCACGAAGCAGGTGGTGGCGGAGCTGGAGCTGGCGCCACCGGCGGCGACGGCGATGCCGTCGATGAGCAGCACCTTGTTGACGCCGGGCAGGTTGCCCTTCTCGTCCAGCAGCTTGGCCTCGTCGCTGACGCCGAGGATCGTGCCCATCGCGTCGAAGAAGCAGGACAGCAGCACGGTGAAGACGAAGAGGACGCCGGTCAGCAGGCCGACCTTCTCGAAGCCGCCGAACAGGCTGACCTGGCCGACCAGACCGAAGTCCGGGGAGGCTACGGGGTTGCCGGGCCACTCCGGGGTCGTCAGCCCCCAGGAGGGGATGTCGGCGACGGCGTTGATGACGACGGAGACGACGGTCATGACGACGATCGAGATGAGGATCGCGCCCGGCACCTTGCGGACGATCAGCGCGAGCGTCAGCAGCACACCGACGATGAAGACCAGCACCGGCCAGCCGTTGAGGTGACCGTCGGCGCCGAGCTGGAGCGGGACGGTGGTGTGCGCGGCGTCCGGCATGCGGGAGACGAAGCCCGAGTCGACCAGGCCGATCAGCATGATGAAGAGGCCGATACCGATGGCGATGCCCTTGCGCAGGCTGATCGGAACCGCGCTCATCACGCGCTCCCGCAGCCCCGTCGCGACGAGCAGCATCACCACGAATCCGGCGAGTACGACCATGCCCATCGCATCGGCCCAGCTCATGCGGGGCGCGAGCTGGAGCGCGACGACGGTGTTGACGCCGAGGCCGGCGGCGAGGGCGATCGGCACGTTGCCGATGACGCCCATCAGCAGCGTGGAGAACGCGGCGGTCAGCACGGTGGCGGTGACCAGCTGGCCGCCGTCGAGCTGGTGCCCGTACATGTCCTTCGCGCTGCCGAGGATGATCGGGTTCAGCACGATGATGTAGGCCATCGCGAAGAAGGTCGCGAGACCGCCCCGGATTTCGCGGGCGACGGTGGAGCCCCGCTCGGAGATCTTGAAGAAGCGGTCGAGACCGTTCTGCGGCTCCGAGGGAGACGGCGGCTGCTGGGCGTCGACCGTAGCCGTGGCCGAGGGAGACATGCGTGACCTCATGCGAGAGAAGGGAAGTGGTCGACCTTGGATGCTCTTGGGACTTTCTTGGACGTTCAGACGAACAAAAGCGGTCATACCAAAGCCGTTTCAGTATGAATGCATAGGGGGAAGATCGGTATCTCCGCGCGTAGAGCCATGGGGCGACTGGGCCGACGACGCCCAGGTATGTGCCGCCTACACTGTCCTCATGGCGAAGTGGACCCCCAAGCACGAGGCACCCGAGCCCCTTGAAGGGCCCGTAGTCGCCACCATCGTCGGCGGCACGATCCTCTGGTTCGTCCTCTTCCTGGTGCAGCTCCCCTTCTACGGCTGGTTCGACGACCGGGACGCGTCGTGGTGGGTGTGGACCTGCCTGGCCGGCGCCGGACTCGGGCTCATCGGCATTTGGTACGTGCGCGGACGCGATCGGGCGATCAAGCGCGCGGAGGCGGCAGCGGCAGCGAAGGCGGCAGAGGTGGCGGACCGGACCGGAAAGCCCTCCCCGGACGCGTAACCCCCGAGCGGAACGGCCCGTACAACCACAGGCCCATCTCCGTCATACTCCGGTCCGATCTTCCGCCACTCGACGGGTCAATCAGCCCGTCCGGTCGTACCGTCGAATTCATGACGCAGCGGGCAGAGATCCATACCGACGGGACCGACGGAACCGACGGGGGGACCCGGCCCACCGGGCTCACCACCGCCGAGGTCGCCGAGCGGGTCGCCCGGGGTGAGGTCAACGACGTACCGGTGCGCAGCTCGCGCTCCGCCGTCGAGATCGTCCGGTCCAACGTCTTCACCCGCTTCAACGCGATCATCGGCGTGCTGTGGGTGATCATGCTCTTCGTCGCGCCGATCCAGGACAGCCTCTTCGGCTTCGTCATCGTCGCCAACACCGCCATCGGCATCGTCCAGGAACTGCGGGCCAAGAAGACGCTCGACAGCCTCGCTGTTATCGGTGAGGCCAGGCCAAAGGTGCGCCGCGACGGTGTCTCCGCAGAGGTGTCGACCTCCGAGATCGTCCTCGGCGACCTGGTGGAGCTCGGGCCCGGTGACAAGGTCGTCGTCGACGGCGAGGTCGTCGAGACCGACAGCCTCGAGGTCGACGAGTCACTCCTCACCGGTGAAGCCGACCCGGTGCTCAAGCAGCGCGGCGAGCAGGTGATGTCCGGCAGCTTCGTCGTCGCGGGCGGCGGCGCGTTCACCGCCACCAAGGTCGGCCGCGAGGCGTACGCGACCCAGCTCGCCGAGGAGGCGTCCCGCTTCACGCTCGTCCACTCCGAGCTGCGCAGCGGCATCAACCAGATCCTCAAGTTCGTGACGTGGCTGATGGTCCCCACGTCCATCGGCCTGATCATCAGCCAGCTGGTCGTCAAGCAGAACGAGCTCAGGGACTCCATCGCACGCACCGTCGGCGGCATCGTCCCGATGATCCCCGAGGGCCTGGTACTGCTCACCTCGGTCGCCTTCGCGGTCGGCGTGATCCGGCTCGGCCGCAAGCAGTGCCTCGTGCAGGAGCTGCCCGCGATCGAAGGCCTCGCGCGGGTCGACGTGGTCTGCCTCGACAAGACGGGCACGCTCACCGAGGGCGGCATGGACGTCACCGAGGTACGACCGCTGAACGGCTCGGCCTCCGGCTCCGGCTCCGGCTCCGGCTCCGGCTCCGACGAGGCGTACGTACACACCGTGCTCGCCGCCCTCGGCGAGTCCGACCCACGGCCGAACGCCAGCCTCCAGGCGATCAGGAACGCCTACCCGCACACCGACTCCTGGCGCTGTACGCAGGCGCTGCCCTTCTCCTCCGCCCGCAAGTACAGCGGGGCGAGCTTCACCGAAGGCGACGGCGGCAGCAGCTCGTGGCTGCTGGGCGCGCCCGATGTGCTGCTGCCCGAGGGCGACCCGTACCTCGACGAGATCGACCTGCTCAACAAGCAGGGCCTGCGCGTCCTGCTGCTCACCCGCGTCACCAAAGAACCCGGCGCGCTCGACGACCCGCAGGTCACGAACGGCTCGCTCCCGGCCGCCCTGGTCGTCCTGGACCAGCGGCTGCGCCCCGAGGCCGCCGACACCCTCCAGTACTTCGCCGAGCAGAACGTCGCCACGAAGGTCATCTCCGGCGACAACGCGGTGTCCGTCGGCGCGGTGGCGGCCAAGCTCGACATGCCGGGCGCCGCGAACACCATAGACGCCCGTACGCTCCCCGCCGAGCGCGCGGACATGGCGGACGCGCTGGACGAGAACGCGGTCTTCGGCCGGGTCACCCCGCAGCAGAAGCGCGACATGGTCGGGGCGATGCAGTCGAAAGGCCACACGGTCGCGATGACGGGCGACGGCGTCAACGACGTACTCGCGCTCAAGGACGCCGACATCGGGGTCGCGATGGGCTCGGGGTCGGAGGCGACGCGGGCGGTCGCGCAGATCGTGCTGCTCAACAACAGCTTCGCGACGCTGCCGTCGGTGGTGGCCGAGGGGCGCCGGGTCATCGGCAACATCACGCGGGTCGCGACCCTCTTCCTGACGAAGACGGTCTACTCGGTGCTGCTGGCGATCCTGGTGGTCTGCTCGCAGGTCGAGTACCCGTTCCTGCCACGGCACTTGACCCTGCTGTCGACGCTGACGATCGGCGTCCCGGCGTTCTTCCTGGCGCTGGCGCCGAACAAGGAGCGGGCCCAGCCGAACTTCGTCCGCAGGGTGATGCGGTACTCGATCCCCGGCGGCATCATCGCCGCGACCGCGACCTTCTGTACGTACCTGCTCGCCCGCAGCCACTACCGGGGCCCGGACGCCCTGTCCGCCGAGACGAGCGTGGCGACGCTGACGCTCTTCCTGGTGTCGATCTGGGTACTGGCGATCATCGCCCGCCCGTACACCTGGTGGCGTGTCGGCCTGGTCGCCGCGATGAGCCTCGGCTTCGTGCTCGTTCTCGTGGTGCCGTGGCTCTCGGAGGTCTTCGCCCTGCGGCTGGTCGGTACGACCATGCCGTGGACGGCGGTGGGTGTCGCGGCGGTGGCGGCGGCCGCCCTGGAGCTGGTGTGGCGCTGGGTCGGCCGCCGCTTTCCCGCTTAGCGGGGGGTTTCACTTCGGGTGCTTAGCTGCTCAGTTGCTTAGCGCACGTCGAGGTAGTCGCCGGCGGCCGTGACCGGGGCGGTCGTCGACGAACCCGCGAAGCTCCAGCGCCAGTAGCCGTCCGAGGCGGCGGTGACGGTGGTGCTCAGGTTGCCGGTGCTGTTCGTGTTCACCGTCTTGACGGTGGTGTACGTGGTGGTGCCGGCCTTGCGGAACTGGAGCTTCGCCGGCTGGGCCGAGTAGCCGGCGTAGACGCCGGTGTCCCAGTTGGCGCGGGCCAGCTTGCCCGTGATCGTGATGGTCTTGCCCTTCACGACCGGCTCCGGGGAGGCGTTGGCCGTCAGCGTCGAGGCGCGCAGGATCTTCGTCGTACCGGCGACACCGTTCGTGTGGGAGTCACCGTCGTTGCCGATGGCCGAGGCCCACAGCTTCCAGGTGCCGGCGATCTTGTTCTCCATGCCCGCCGGGTCGATCTCGATGCTGTACTTGCACGTGGTCGTCGTCGCGTTGACCACGGTGCAGGTGCCGGTCGGGTTGTCAGGACCGAAGAAGCCGATGGCGTCTTCCTCGGGCTTGTCGCCCGGACCGTTCCACAGGAACGAGTGGATCTCGTAGATGTTCTCGGCGTCGGTCGCGGTGACCTCGGCGGTGATGGTCTTCTTCGCCGTGGTGCCGAGCGAGAGAGCCTTGCCGCCGTTGACGACCACCTTCGTGATGCGGGTGTCGCCTTCGATCTCGTCGGCCGGCGCCTGGGCGGCGAAGGCCGCCGCGCGGTCGGAGGCCGGCTTGGGCTCGTAGTCGGCCTGGGCGGCCGGTACGGCGAAGGCGGAGAGAGCCAGGGCGCCGGAAACGGCAGCCACAGTGGTACGAATGCGCATGAAAGTCCCCATGTTTTTTATGCGACCCCGCCGTGTTTTCCCCCCGGCGGGATCTTGGAATGCTCGGTTGAGCAAGAGACGGCGGCCGCCTTGAGCCGAGCTGGCTCCGGGGCGGCCGCCGGTTGTTTCAGTGCTGCTCGATCAGTGCTTAGCGCACGTCGAGGTAGTCACCGGCCGCGGAGACCGCGGGGGTGGTGGACGTACCCGCGAACGACCAGCGCCAGTAACCGTCGGACGCCGCGGTGACGGTCGTCGACAGGTTGCCGGTGCTGTTCGTGTTCACCGTCTTGACGGTGGTGTACGTGGTGGTGCCGGCCTTACGGAACTGGAGCTTCACCGGCTGGGCGGAGTAGCCCGCGTAGGTGGAGGTCTCCCAGTTGGCGCGGGCCAGCTTGCCCGTGACCGTGATGGTCTTGCCCTTGACGACCGGCTCGGGAGAAGCGTTGACCGTCAGGGTCGAGGCGCGCTGGACGCGGTGCGTCTTGTACGCGTCCTTCCACATCATGTCGCCGTCCTTGCCGAAGGCGGCGGCCGTGACCTTCCAAGTCCCCGCGAGGGAGTTCTTGTACAGGTCGAGCTGCGGGTCGACCGTGATCGTGAGCTTGCACGTCGACGTCGTGGCGCTGGACGCCGTGCAGGTGGCCACGTCCTCGTTCGGGAGGAGCCAGCCGTCGGGGTCGTCGACCGACGCGCCGTGCCAGAGGTCGATGTACGCGTCCTCGATACCGGCCGGGTCGGTCGCGGTCAGCGAGACCGTGATGGTCTTGGCTGCCGTGGTGCCGAGAACGATGTCCTTGCCGCCGTTGACGACGACGTTGGAGATCGTGGTGTCGCCGACGATCTCGTCGGCAGGGGCCTGTCGGCCGGAGGCCGACAGGCTGCCCGCCTTCGGGGAGTCCTCGGCCTGAGCGACCGGGACAGCGAAGGCGGACAGAGCCAGGGCGCCCGAAACGGCAGCCACAGTGGCACGAATGCGCATGTATGTACGTCCCCACATGAATGCGACCCCGCCGCGTTTCCCCCCGGCGGGATCTGGAGTGTCGAACGAAGTGTAGGTAGCCTGCGGAGAGTTCGTAAACAATAAAATCAGTCGAACCAGCGATCCCGCGCCAATTCTTCCGTCCGCGAGGGGTCTTCGATCAGTGCCGCCACCTCGAATCGGCGCGGCCACTGGCCCGCCGACCAGGCAAGACCCGCCGCCACACCCTCCAGGGTGGCCGCGTGGACGACACCGTCGGGCGTGCGGCGCCAGTCCAGCTCGACTCCGCCCGCGAGAAGCTCTTCATGTTCGATATACGTCGCCGGGGTGCCGGCACCGAGCAGGACCCGTACCGCTTCCGGAACCTCTCGTTCCACACCCTCGGACGTCACCTCGGCCTCCGCCGACTCGCTGAGGCGGCGTACCTGAAGGAGCTCCGCCAGGTCGGCGGCCCTGGACGGGGCCACCGGCAGCAGCGGCAGCCCCGAGGTGAGCGGCAGCAGGTCGGGGGCGTCCGTGACCACCGCGTCCGCCGCGTCGACCACCCGCACCTCGCCGTCCACGACCGCGCGCAGCTCGTCGGGGAGGGTGACCTGCTCGGGGTCGAGGTCGGCCAGCGCGCCGTACAGCGCGTGGAGTTGGGGCGCGGTGACCGTACGCTCCGGGTCCGCGAGGCGGCCGAGGAGCTCCGCGGCGCCGCCGGGCTCGTCCAGCAGCGCCGCGACGGACGTCCGTACGCCGAGCGCCCTCAGCACCTGCTCGTCGTCGAAACCGGTCGCGTTGGCGGAGGTGTAGAGCCCTTCGAGGAGCGGGTCGCCGCCCGCCGAACGCAGACCGGCCGGGCGGCGGCCGTCGAGCACGGGGTGGTCGCGCAGCCACCACGCGGTGTACGGGCGTACGGACTGCGTCGTGCCGTCGGGCAGCAGTACGCGCACGGGCTGGGTCAGCGCGTCCCGCAACGGCGGCTGCGCGAGCAGCGCGAGGGCCTGCGGCCACTTGTCGTCGTCGACCAGGTCCAGGTCCCGTACGGCGACGATCTCGGTGGCGACCGGCGGCACCGAGGTCTCCGGCAGCTGGTCGAGGATGTCCTCGCACCACACGTCCACGGCGTCGAGCAGCCCGGCGTCGTCGGGCTCGGCGAAGTCACCGTCGCGCGGCTCGAATTCGTCGGGGTCGAGGACGATGTCGGTGGTGCGTACGAGCGCGAACGTGGCCAGGACACCGCAGGCGGTGAGCGGCTGCTCGCCCCAGCGGTCGGCCAGCTCGGCGTCGCACAGGGCCAGTTCGTCCTCGCGCATGATCTGGGCGAACGGGCTGCCGGGCAGGACGAGTTCGCCGGCGGGCGAGAGCTCGCCGTCCTCGTCGGGGAGGGCGAGGGCGCCGAGCCAGGGCTCGTCGCCGGGCGACAGGTCGGCGTCCCGTACGAGGGCCAGGACGGTTTCCGCCAGCTCCTCGGCGTCCGGGGCGTCCTCGTCCCAGACCATGCCCCCCTCGTCCATGGAGGCGGCGACGGCGGCCCTGACCTGAGGGGTGGTCAGGACGGCGCGGGGGGTGGCGGGGAGCGCGCCGAGCTTTTCGAGGAGGGGATGGGTGGCGTCGGGGTGGGCGACCTTGAGACCGAGGCGGGCGAGCTGCTCGGCGGCGGCGGCGTCCGCGTCGCCGGCCAGGGGCAGGAGCACCTGGCGGGGACCGATGACCGTACGGCCGCTTGCCAGCGGAACCGGCAGCCCGGACAGGCGGTCCGGGTCTACGCCCGCCAGGGACTCGTACAGCCGCCGCCACCAGGACGGCTCGCGCTCGGCGCCCGCGAGGCGCTCGATCGCGTCGCCGAGCGGGAGGCGGCCGACGCCGAGGGTGCGCAGCTCGGCGCGGCGTTCGAGGCCGGCGGGCAGCAGGGTCGGCAGCACTTCGGCCATGACACGGACGGTGTCGGCGCCCGCGCCCTCGACGACCTCCGCCTCGAAGGGCCGCAGGGCGGTGAGTTCCTCGGACGGTGCGGCCGGGGCGAGGAAGGCGACGCGGGGCAGCCGCTCGATGACGGCGGCGCGCAGGGCGCCGTCCAGCTCCCCCTTGCCGAGCGGGCCCGGCACGAGGTCGACGGTCCCGGTGGAGACGGGCTCCCAGTCGCCGAGCAGTTCGGCGTACGCGTCGGCGGCGCGCTGCACGAGGAAGTCGGTGAGCGGGCCGGGCGCGGGGTGGCGGCGGGTGGTGTCGAGCGGCAGCGAGGCGATGAGGAGTGCGGGTACGCCGAGGGGTTCGTCGGTCGGCGTCGGGGCGTGCACGACGGGCGCGGTGGTGGGCCGCTGCGGCGCGCCCTCGCTGTCCACCGGGACGGCCCAGGTGACGGCCCAGTGGGGGCGCAGGCGCTCCTCGACGGGCCGGTCGGCGAGGAGGGCGGGCTGCAGGGCGCCGGAGCGGGTGACGGTGCGCCAGCGGGTGGTGCGGGTGGTGGTCCGGGTGGTGGTGCCCACGGTGTCGTCGATGTGCACGTACGCGTCCTGCTCGGCGCGCGTGAGCGTACGGGTGGCGCCGTCCGGGGTCTCGACGACGATCTCGGCGAGGCCGGGCAGCGTGAGCAGCAGCGCGTCGTCGATGGCGTCGAGCAGGTGCTGCGCGAGGTCCACGGCGCCGCCGTCGCGCAGGGGCAGGACGACGACGGTGTCGTAGCCGGCGGGGGCGGAGCCTTCCGCCGGGAGCGGGAGCCGCAGGAGGGGCACGTGGCCGTCGCGGCGGCGCAGTTCTTCGCCGAGGCCGGGGGCGGTCTGGGCGGCGTCCACGGCCAGTTCCCTGGCCTCGGCCAGGGACCAGCGGACTCCGCCGTGGCGGCCGAGGACGGCGGGCTCGTCGCTGACGGCGAGAACGGCGGCGAAGCCGACACCGAAGCGGCCGACGGCGCCGACTTTTTCTTCGCGCTTGGCGGATGCGCGCAGTGTGCTGAGCGATTCGACGCCGGCGGCGTCGAGGGGGGCGCCGGTGTTGGCGGCGGCGAGGATCGCGGGGGCGTCGGCGGTGGCGGCGTGCAGGGTGAGGCGCAGGCGGCCGGTCACGCCGGCGCGGGCGGCGGCGTCGGCGGCGTTCTGGGCGAGCTCGACGACCAGGCGGTCGCGGTAGCCGCCGAGGGCGAGGTCCTCCTCGGCGTTGGCGTCCTCGCGGAAGCGGGCGGGGCTCGCGCTCCACGCGTCGAGCACGCCGCGCCGCAGCCGCGCGGTCCCGAAGGGGTCGGCCTCGTCGGTGGCCCTGACGCTCACGCTTGTCTCCGCTCGTCCTGAGGTACGGCTCGCTGGCCGTGGCTGATCGCCAATGACGCCTACCCGCGTCTACGGGGCGCAAGTATCGCGCGCGAACGGCCCTGCGGCGGCTACCCGCCTGGCCGGGTCGCTGCGCTGGGCTTTCCCCGACCCGCCCCTTCCCGAACTGGGGGCAAGCCCCCAGCCCCCGCAGCCCACGCAGACGCCCTTCGGGCGTGTCCTCAAGCGCCGGACGGGCTGGATTTGCCGCGCAGCGGCAACTCTCAGCCCCTCCGGCGCTTGAGGAGCGGGGTCTGGGGCAGCGCCCCAGTTCGGCACCGCCCACCGCGGGGCCCGGGGCCTCAGGAGTGGCCCAGGTCCTCCGTCGGGTCCGGGATCGCCGGGACCGAGCCGCCCTCCGGGTCGGGGCGGAGCGGAAACGCGTCCGTGGCCATGGAGTCCAGCACCGGCGGCGCAGGCCGCAACGGCTTCGGCATGACCGCCGCCTCCGAATGCCCGCCACAGCCATAGGCGAGCGAAACGACCCGCCCGTCCGCCGGCGAGAACTCGTTCGCGCAGACACCGAACGCCTGCCGCAGCGACCCTGCCAGCGGGACGAGGAACGCACATGAGACACAGGTCGCCGGCGCTGCCTGCGCCATCGGGGTCTTCGCGCCGTACGCCTCGTCCCAGCGGTCCGCCGCGATGTGCAGCCCGTACCGCGACAGGACACGCGCCCGCCGCATCCCGAGCTCTTCGGCCACCGCCGCGATCGAACCCCGCGAAGGAACCAGCGGCAACCTCGCCGGCGGCCCGTTCATGACCTCGGCGTCCTCCGCCTCGACGAGCTCCGCCATCTCCTCCGAGACGGCCGAGTCCGGCGGCGGCGCGTCCTCGCCCGTGTAGCCGGGCTCCAGGCGCAGATCCTCCGCCTCGGTGGGGAGCAGGTCGCCGGGACCCATGTCGCCCGGGCGCAGTCGCTCACTCCACGGCACCCACTCGGGCGCCAGCAGCGAATCCGGCCCCGGCAGCAGCACCGTCTCGTTGAGGGTGACCAGCTTGGCCCGCGACGCGCGGGTGACCGTCACCGCCCAGCGCCAGCCCCGGTAGCCGGGCTCCTTGCATTCGAAGAGGTGGGTGACCACCCGGTCACCCTCCGCGAAGAGGGAGACATGCTCGCCGACCACCCCGGGAAAGGCGGCCTCCTCGGCCGCCCTGCGGGCAAGGTCTACCGCCTCGGCGCACAGGCGGTCAGGGGTTCGGCTTCGCGTCGTCGCAGCACTCACAGGTCTCGCTTCTCTCCTACGCCGTCTCACGGGTGCGCCAACGGATGCCCGTACGAGGTACGAGATACGAGGTGCGAGCTGCGGGCGGAGCGGACCAAAGGGCCGCGTCGACGTCCGCGCCCGACCTGGTCTCGGTCTCGGGCGCACTTTCCAACACCCATTCTGCGGGATGACGGAGAGGCGCGCGGCCGAGGACAACCGCCGGTGGCGCGCTACGCACGCTACCCCCTCCGCCGCCCCCGGCCCACCTGCACGCCCGTCTTTAGGACGGGAAGGCCCGCGAGAAAGCCGCAGAGAGTCGGCAGAGCGTCCCAAATGCCCGGAGTGGTGGTTCACCTGCGCCGTCCGCCACGTTTCCCGTTCGACCCGGGGAGGCTTGGGGCACTATGGCGGAGTGGCTGCCGCAAAGTCGTCTGACGGATCCGGTCCACTGAGCAGGAAGGGCCGGGCGGTCGGCCGTGCCCTCCACCTGCCCTTCACTGGTACGGCGAAGGGAATCCGCCGCGCCACGCACGCGCACGGCGCGGGCGAGTCGGGTCTCGGCAAGCTGATCGAGCTGCACGCCGTCAACGGCGCGGGCGACGTCATGGTCACGGTCGCCCTCGCCTCCACCGTTTTCTTCTCCGTACCCACGGACGAGGCGCGGGGCCGTGTGGCCCTCTATCTCGCCGTCACCATGGCGCCCTTCACTCTCCTCGCGCCTGTGATCGGCCCGCTCCTGGACCGGATCCCGCACGGCCGCCGCGCCGCGATGGCCGGCGCGATGCTCGCCCGCGCGCTGCTCGCACTCGCGATGTCGGGCGTGGTGGCGACGGGCGGACTGGAGCTCTATCCGGCGGCCCTGGGCGTATTGGTGTCTTCGAAGGCGTACGGCGTCGTACGGAGCGCCGTCGTCCCGCGCCTCCTCCCGCCCCGCTTCTCCCTCGTGAAGGCGAACTCTCGGGTGACCCTGGCCGGGTTGCTCGCGACGGGCGCGGCCGCGCCGATCGGGGTCGGCCTGCAGCAGATCGGTCCGGCGTGGCCGCTGTACGGGGCGTGCGCGCTGTTCATCGCCGGTACGGTCCTGGCCTTCACGATGCCGCACAAGGTGGACTCCGCGAAGGGCGAGCGGAAGGCCATGCTGCTGGAACACGCGCTCCGGCACGGACACGGGAAAGGGCCGCGCCGTCCCGGCCTGCGGACCGTCGGCCCCTCCGTACTGCACGGTCTCCAGGCCAACGCGGCGCACCGCATGCTCTCCGGCTTCCTGATCTTCTTCCTGGCGTTCCTGATCCGCGAGCATCCGCTCTCCGGACAGAGCGCGGCCGTGTCCCTCGCGATCGTCGGCGTCTCGGCCGGCGTGGGCAACGCCTGCGGTACGGCCATCGGCGCCTGGCTCAAGGCCCGTGGCCCCGAGGTGATCATCGCGACGGTGCTGATGCTCACGCTGGGCGTGGCCGTCGGCGCGGCCCTGTTCTTCGGCGGACTGATGGTGGCGGTGCTGGGCGCGACGGCGGGCCTGTGCCAGGCGCTGGCCAAGCTGTCGCTGGACGCGCTGATCCAGCGGGACGTGCCCGAGGAGGTGCGTACGTCGGCGTTCGCGCGCTCCGAGACGCTGCTCCAGATGGCCTGGGTGGTGGGCGGCGCCATCGGTATCTCCCTGCCGCTGAACGGCTCCCTCGGCCTGGCGGTCGCCGCCGGCCTCCTCGCCACGGGTGCGGCCCTGTCCGTACGGGGCCTCCTGAGTGCGGCCCGGCGCGGCACGCCGCACCCCCGCGTCGCGTGAGGCCGAGCGGGCGATAGCCTTCGCCCCATGACCGTTGCGCTCCTCTCTGGTAAGGCCCGCCGCACCGCCACCGTGATCGGTGCCGTGTCGGCCGGACTCCTCGTCCTGTCCGCCTGCGACAAGCCGACGCCGCTCGCGACCGTGACGGTCGGCACGAACTCGGTGAACACCGAGGCCTCGTGCTACAACGACGGCTCCCCGATCAAGGAATCCCTGCTCCAGGGCTGCCTGAACAAGAAGGCCGAGAAGACCGTCAAGGTCTCCATGGACGACAAGGTCCGCTTCGGCGTCGACCCCGAGATCGCCGACAAGGGCTGGACGCTCTTCATCAACGGCCAGCAGGCCGAGCAGGAGCCGTTCAAGAAGACGTACCGGACCATTCCGGGCAGCGCCTTCTTCGCCCAGCAGCAACAGCAGCAGCAGCCGGGCGCGCCGAGCCCCGACGAGGCGCAGGTCAGCGTCGTCGAGACGAAGGGCAAGAAGCTCACCGGCATCTGGCACTTCAAGCTGGAGAAGACCTCCTGACGATGCGCGTACTGGTCGTGACCGCGGTTCCCGCAGAGCGGGACGCGGTCACGCGCGCGTTTACGGGTGCTTCCACCGACGTCGATGTCGTCGCCGCCGGAGTCGGGCCCGCCGCCGCTGCCGCCGGGACGGCCACCGCGCTGGCGCTGGTGTCTGCGAACCGCCCGTACGGGCTGGTGATCTCGGCGGGTATCGGCGGCGGGTTCGACCCCGTGGCCCCGCTCGGCTCGCTCGTCGTCGCCGACGCGATCGTCGCCGCCGATCTGGGTGCCGAGACCCCCGACGGCTACCTCCCGGTCACCGCTCTCGGCTTCGGCGCCGTGGAACACCTGCCGCCCGCCGCTCTCGTACGGGCCGTGGCCGACGCGACCGGGGCGGTCACCGGCACCGTGCTGACCGTCTCCACCGTGACGGGGACCGCCGCCCGCACCGCCGAGCTGCGCGCCCGGCACGCGTACGCCGCCGCCGAGGCGATGGAGGGGTTCGGGGTCGCCGAGGCCGCCGCCCAGCACGGCGTGCCGGTGCTGGAGATCCGTGCGGTGTCGAACGCCGTGGGGCCCCGCGACCGGGCGGCCTGGCGCATCGGGGAGGCGCTGGAGGCGCTCACCGGGGCGTTCGGGAAGCTCGTGCCCGTACTGGAAGGTTGGGATGGAAATGACCGCTGAGACGCTGAAGATCGCTTACTCGCCCTGCCCCAACGACACCTTCGTCTTCGACGCCTGGGCGCACGGCCGCGTGCCGGGGGCGCCCGCGCTCGATGTGACCTTCGCGGACATCGACATCACCAACGGGATGGCCGAGCGCGGGGAGTTCGACGTACTGAAGGTCTCGTACGCCGTGCTGCCGTGGGTCCTGGAGGAGTACGCGCTGCTGCCGTGCGGCGGGGCGCTCGGGCGGGGCTGCGGGCCGCTGGTGCTGACGCGGGAGGCCGGGGTCGACCTCACGGGGAAGCGGGTCGCGGTGCCGAGCGAGCGCTCGACGGCGTATCTGCTGTTCCGGCTGTGGGCGGCGGATGTCGTGCCGGGCGGGGTCGGCGAGGTCGTCGTCATGCCGTTCCACGAGATCATGCCGGCGGTGCGCGACGGCAAGGTCGACGCGGGGCTCGTCATCCACGAGGCGCGCTTCACCTACCAGGACTACGGGCTGCATTCGCTGGCCGACATGGGCCACCACTGGGAGGACACAACCGGCCTCCCGATCCCCCTGGGCGCGATCATCGCCAAGCGCTCGCTGGGCGCGGAGCGGCTGCGGGGGCTGGCGGAGGCGGCGCGGGAGTCGGTGCGGATGGCCTGGGACGATCCGCTGGTGTCGCGGCCGTATGTGCTGGAGCACGCGCAGGAGATGGATCCGGCGGTGGCTGATCAGCACATCGGGCTGTACGTGAACGAGTTCACGGCGGATCTGGGCGAGAGCGGTTACGCGGCGGTGCGTGGACTTCTCACGCGTGCCGCTGCCGAGGGCCTGGTTCCGCCGCTCGGCAGCGGTGCGCTGGAGTTCTTTTAGCCCCCACCCCGCCCCTTCCCGAGACTGGGGGAAGCCCCCAGCCCCCAGTCAACACAGACGCCCTGCGAGCGTGTCCTCAAACGCCGGACGGGCTGGAAATGCTCCCGCACCCACCCAGCCCCTCCGGCGTTTGAGGACGAAAAAGGGGTTACACGTCCAGCTGGTCGGCCACCGCGCGCAACAGGCCGGCGATCTTCGCGCCCGCCGCCTTGTCCGGGTAGCGGCCGCGTTCCAGCGCCGGGGTGATGTTTTCCAGAAGCGTCGTCAGGTCCTGGACGATCGACGCCAGTTCGTCGGGCTTGCGGCGCTGCGCGGCAGCGACGGACGGGGTCGGGTCGAGGATGGTCACCGAAAGCGCCTGGTCGCCGCGCTGTCCCGCAACGACGCCGAATTCGACACGCTGGCCGGGCTTCAGGGCGTCGACTCCGGCAGGGAGCACCGACGAGTGAACGAAGACGTCGCCGCCGTCGTCGCGGGAGAGAAAGCCGAAGCCCTTCTCACTGTTGAACCACTTGACCTTGCCGGTAGGCACGTCTGTCCTCGTCCTCGTACTTGTCGGTGAAAACGGCTCTGGATAGCACTACAGCGGGTCGTAGGACCCGCCACCACCAAGGCTAATGGTCCAGGGGCTGGTGACAAGACGTCGCCGGGCGGTTCCTCCGGGCAGGGAACTACCCTGAGCGGGTGATGACTGAAACCCAATCGGCCGAGGCCGGCGCCGGTGACCGGCTGGTACGTACCGGCGCGATCGTCTTCTTCGTCGGCGCACTGGCCACACTGGTCACTGTGGCCCCGCTCTTCCTCGGCACCGAGCCCTTCCCCCCGATCGCGTACGCCGTCTGCATGCTCATGGGCGTCGGCTTCGTGATCGCCGCCGCCGGAGTGCTCAGGTCGATCGCCGCGCAGCGCCGTCAGGCACGTTCCGCGCAGTAGGCACGGAGCCAGGCCGGGAAGGCCGTGAGGTCCGCCAGGACCACGTCCGCACCGGCTTTCCGCAGCTCAGCCGCATCGCACGGCCCGGTCGGCACGGCGACGGACAGGGCGTCCGCCGCCTGCGCGCCGCGTACGTCACCGACGTGATCCCCGACGTACACCGAGGCGCCGTACTCGCGCAACGCCTCCGCCTTGGCCTCCGCCCACAGCCAGCCGATGACCGCGTCCGGCTCGATGCCGAGGTGCGCGAGGTGGAGCTTGGCGTTCGGCTCGTGCTTGGCCGTGACGACGATGGCCCGGCCACCCGCCGCCCGTACCGCGGCCACCGCCTCGCGGGCGCCGGGCAGCGCGGGAGTTGGCGTGATCGCGTACGTCGGATAGATCTCGCGGTAGCGGTCGCCCATCTCCTGAATACGCCCCTCCGGGAACCAGTGCGCCAATTCCTGCTCCAGCGGCGGACCGAGCCGGGTGATCGCCAGGTCGGCGTCGATGTACGCACCGGTCTCGGCGGCGAGCGCCTCGTAGGCGGCCTTGATGCCGGGCCGGGAGTCGATGAGCGTCATGTCGAGGTCGAAGCCGACCGTCAGCGGGAGCGTAGGCATGCAGGCCATTGTGCCTGCGGGGGCCTCAACGCCCACCCGTACACTTAGCCAAGCCTTACCAACCTCCGGACGCGGAATGGGTCAGATGCGAGCCGCCACCAGCCACTCCAGACGCGCGCTGGTGACCCGCCGCATCGGCTGGACGGCCGTCGCCGTCGCCGCCCTGCTGCTGTCCGTCCTCCTCAGCCTCGCCGTCGGGGCGCGTTCCATCGCGCCGTCCGAGGTCTTCGACGTACTGCTGCACAACGACCACAGCGACGCGGCCGAAGTCGTACGCACCATGCGGGTGCCGCGCACGCTGATCGGTCTGATGGTCGGCGTCGCCCTAGCACTGGCCGGGACCGCCCTCCAGGGCATCACCCGTAACCCCATCGCCGACCCAGGGATCCTCGGAATCAGCCAAGGCGCCTCAGTGGGCGTGGTCCTGGCGATCGCCTTCGCCGGAATCCATTCGCTCTCCGGATACGTCTGGTTCGCCTTCGCGGGCGCGGCGCTCGCCTCGGTCGCGGTGTACGCCATCGCGGCGAGCGGGCGCGGCGGCGCGACCCCGGTGAAACTCGCGCTGGGCGGGGCCGCGATCAACGCACTTCTCGCCTCCGTCACGATGGCGGTCCTGACCACCCAAGCAGCCGCGCTCGACGAGTTCCGCTTCTGGCAGGTCGGTTCCGTGGCCGGCCGTGACGCGCAGGTCGTAGGCCAGATCTGGCCCTTCCTGCTCCTGGGAGTCGTTCTCGTACTCGCCGTGGCGCGCGGCCTGGACGCACTCGCGCTCGGTGAGGACGTCGCGAAGGGCCTTGGCCAAAACATCGCGACCGTACGGATCGTCGGCGGCATCGGCGCGACGATCCTGACCGGCGCGGGCGTCGCGGCGGCCGGCCCGATCGCCTTCGTCGGGCTCGCGGTCCCGCACATCGCGCGGGCGATCGTGGGCAGCGACCACCGGTGGGTGCTGCCGATGGCGGCGCTGATCGGCCCCGTGATGCTGCTGGTGTCGGACGTCGTCGGGCGGGTCGTCTTCCCGCCGAGCGAAGTACCCGCGGGCGTGATGACAGCACTGATCGGTGTGCCGTTCCTGGTCGCCCTCGTACGACGAAAGGCGGTGCCGGCGTGACCAGCGACGCCATGGCCGGGGTCCGGCCGGCGGGTTACGCACTCGTCCGCGTCGGGCAGGGGCGGTTCCTGCTGCACCGGCGGGCCGCCGTAATCGCCGGGGGGCTCGCACTCGCGCTGGCCGCCGCCTGCGTCGCGTACCTCTGCACCGGCGAGAGCTACGTCCCGCCCACCGAAGTCCTGAAGGTGCTCTTCGGACAGCCGTCGGCGAACGAACTGGTAGTCGGCACACTGCGCCTGCCCCGCATGACCGTCGGCCTGCTGGTCGGTGCCGCGTTCGGCGTGGCGGGTGCACTCATCCAGACCGTCGCACGCAACCCCCTCGCCAGTCCCGACATCATCGGCATCAGCCAGGGCGCGAGCGCGCTCACGGTAGGCGCGATGACCTTCGGGATCACGTCGTACGCCGTACTCCCGTACCTCTCCGTCCTGGGCGGCGTCCTGGCCTCCGCTCTCGTCTACGCCTTCGCCTGGCGCGGCGGCCTGCACGCCACTCGTTTCGTACTGATCGGCATCGGCTTCGCGATCGCCCTGCGCTCCATCACCCACCTCTTCCTGACCAAGGGCGACTATCTCGTCGCCCAGCAGGCGCAGATCTGGATGACCGGCTCCCTGAACGGCCGCGGCTGGGACGAGGCGGCTCCGTTGGCCTGGGCGCTCCTCGCACTACTGCCCGCCATGCTCTGGGCCGCCCGCGCCCAGCGCACGGTATCGATGGACGACGACACCGCGACGGCATTGGGCGTACGCCTGGGCCGGGTGCGCCTCGGCCTGGTCTTCACCGGCGTAGTGCTCGCCTCCGTGGCCACCGGAACCGCCGGCCCCGTCGACTTCGTAGCCCTGCTGGCACCGCAAATCGCCCGCCGCATGACCCGCGCCGCGCAGATCCCGCTCCTCTGCTCGGCGCTCATGGGCGCACTGATCGTCGTACTGGCAGACCTGCTGGCCCGGCGGCTCCTCTCTCCCACCGAACTGCCGGTCGGCGTGCTGACGGCAGCGGTCGGCGCCCCGTACCTGATCTGGCTGATCATCAAAGGCCGCACTGGAGGCAAGGCGTGAGCAGGCTCACCGCTCGCGAGCTGACGCTCGCCTACGAGGACCGTACGGTCGTGCACGAGCTCGACCTGGCCGTACCCGACGGCCAAGTGACCGTAATCGTCGGCCCGAACGCGTGCGGCAAATCCACCACCCTCCGCGCGCTGGGCCGACTGCTGAAGCCGAAGAGCGGCGCGGTGCTCCTGGACGGCGCGCAACTGTCGAAAACCCCCACCAGGAAGATCGCACAAGCCATCGGCCTGCTCCCCCAGACCCCCGTCGCGCCCGAGGCCATCACCGTCGCCGACCTGGTAGCGCGCGGCCGCCAACCCCACCAGCACTGGTGGCAACAGTGGTCCGACGAAGACGAACGCGCAGTGACGGACGCCATGGCGCGCACCGACATCACCGCACTCGCCGACCGCCCCGTGGACGCGCTCTCCGGCGGACAACGCCAGCGCGTATGGATCGCGATGGCACTGGCCCAGGAAACGGATCTCCTCCTCCTGGACGAGCCGACGACGTACCTGGACATCTCCCACCAAGTCGAGGTACTCGACCTGGTACGCCAGCTCAACCACGACCGAAACCGCACGGTCGTCGCCGTCCTCCACGACCTCAACCAGGCGGCCAGGTACGCCGACCACCTGGTCGCGATGAAGGAGGGCCGCATAGTCGCTGAGGGCCACCCCACCGACATCGTCACCGCCGACCTGGTACGCGAGGTCTTCGGCCTCACCGCGATCGTCATCCCGGACCCGGTGACCGGCTCTCCCCTCGTCATCCCCGGCGCACCGTGGAGCCCCGTTTCGCGGACCGACGTGCCAGGAGGGGACGTGCTGGGGCGCTCCCCGCAGGGTGTCGAACGCAACCACGCCGAAGAAAAGGCAGTGCCCGAACGTTCGGCACCCGAGGAGACGCCGCAGCGCGGGACCGACCCCGAAGCCACAGCTACGCCCGTTACCCCCCGGCCACCCCGAAAGGCACCCACCTCATGACCGAACCGTCCCGCAGCCGCAGCCGCCTCGCCGCCGGCTCCCTCGCCACCGTGACCGCCGCCCTCGCGCTCTCCGCCTGCGGCTCCTCCAGCTCGGACAAGCCGTCATCCTCCGACGCACCGGCCGGAGACAAGACCCACACGGTCAAGACCGCCATGGGCGAAGTGAAGGTCAAAAACAACCCCCAGCGCGTAGTAGTCCTCGACACCGCCGAACTCGACTCAGCAATCACGCTCGGCGTGAAGCCGGTAGGCGCGACGCACACCACCGCCGAGCCCGGCTTCCTGAGCTACCTGCCCAAGGACAAGGTCTCCGGCATCAAGGACGTAGGCGAGATGATGACCCCCAACCTGGAGGCCGTCGCCGCCCTCAAGCCGGACCTGATCCTCACGAGCAAGGTGCGCCACGGCGCTCTGTACGACGAGCTCAAGGCGCTCGCGCCGACCGTGATGACGGAGAACACCGGCTACCCCTGGAAGGAGAACTTCCAGCTCCACGCCGACGGGCTCGGCAAAAAGGCCGAGGCAAAGCAGGTAGTCGCCACCTACACGACGCACGCCGCGAAGGTCACCGAAGCGATCGGCGGCAAGGACAAGGCCGCGAAGACCAACGTGAACGTGGTGCGCTTCATCGAAGGCGCGGACATCCGCATCTACGGCAAGCAGAACTACATCGCGACGGTCCTGGCCGACGTCGGTCTGGGCCGCCCGGCCATCACCGACAAGGCGAAGGACGGCTTCTCGTACGACGTGAGCCCCGAGAAGATCAACCTCGCGGGCGACGACGCCGACGTCGTCTTCCACTCGACGTACGGCGACCCGAAGAAGGCCAAGCAGACGCAGACGCTGAACAGCGGCCTGTGGAAGAACATGCCCGCCGCGAAGGCGGACAAGGTCTTCGGCGTCGAGGACGAGCTGTGGATCCAGGGCATCGGCTACACCGCCGCCGACAAGATCCTCGACGAGATGCAGAGCCACCTCACCAACAACTAAGAAGTCCCCCTATCGCCTCCGCGCCCGCCACACCAGGTAGAGCGCGGAGGCGACGGCCGCCGTCCGCAGGACCACGGGCCACACGCCCGAAATCGCGTCACCCATCGCGCCCTGCGCGATCGGCTCGCCCCACCGGCCCTCGGTCCGGCCCCACAGCCACACGAAGCCACCCAGAGCGACGAGACCGGGCAGCCCGAGCACCGCCCACTTCGCCTGGGCGCGGCTGATGCGCTGCGAGGCGTACGCGAGGAGCCAACCGCCGCCCAGCGCGATCAAGTTGCCGATGACGGCGCCCACGACCAGCAGCCCGGCGGCGAGCAGCAGCAGGAGACTGACCGGCGGGCGCACCGCGTCCGGCTGCACGGCGGTACGACGCCGCAGGCGCAGCAGGCGGCGCCGCTGGGGGACTTCCGCCTCGACGACCACATCTTCTCCGGCGTCGGCGTCGGCGTCTTTGCCGTCCTCCTCCTCCACGGGCGGTGGCTTGAGTATTTCGGGAATCTCCACGCCGCCGGTGAATCCCGGCACGGAGACGCCCAGCCCGAAGGGCCCAGGTTCGACGCGCCACCAGTCGGGTTCGCTGCCCTGCGGCCCGAGTTCGTCGGACCCGGCGAGGTGCGGCGGAGAAGCGCCGACAGACTGCTCCACGTGGTCGCTGCCGCGGTCGCGGTCGCGGGGCCGCGGAATCCGCAGTCCGCGCCCCTTCGACTTGTCACGCTGCTCCGGCAGTACGACGTGCTGCGCCGCCACGGGCTCAGGCAACGCCCCGCCCGAAGCCACCCCCGCCACCAACTCGGCCGGCGACCCGATCCGGCCCAGGATGCGGCGTACCGCAGCCGGGGAGTCGGGCGTACCGAACTTGGAGCGCTGCCGGTCGATCTCGTCGCGCAGCCCGGCCACGAGCCGCATCCGCGTAGCTGAGGGCAGCTTGTGCTGCTGCGCCAGGTCGCCGACCCGGCTCAGATAGTCGTAGACGAGCTGATCGCTCTCGATCCCCACGGCCGGTCCCGTCCCCTTCCCCTCACCCTCCAACCTCCAACTGCCTGCACCGACGGTAGCGCCACACCGGCTACCGTGGGGCGGATGGGGACCGGCGAGCGCAACCAGGAGGCGCACGTGTCCGAACGATCAGGCGCAACGCCACCACGCACGCTCGCGGAAGCCCTGCGCACCCGCGGCGACGCGTCCCTGGCCGCGCTGCTGCGTGCCCGGCCCGACTTGCTCTCGCCCGTGCCGAACGACTTGTCACAGCTCGCGACCCGCGCGGCGACGCGCGCTTCCGTCGTACGGGCCCTGGAACGGCTCGACCGGTTCACGCTCCAGAGCGCCGAAGCGCTGGCGGTGGCACCCGACCCGGCTCCGTACGAGGCGCTGCGCGCGCTGATGACCGGCGACGAGGGCGACCCGGCGATCGAGGCGGCGCTGCCGGGGGCCGTCGCCACCCTGCGGGACCAGGCGCTGCTGTGGGGCGCCGACGACCGGCTGCGCCTGGTGCGTACCGCCCGCGAGTTGCTGGCCCCCTCTCCCGCGCACCCGTCCCCCACCGGCCTCGGCCCGACGGTCGCCGAGGCGACGGCCGGGATGTCGCCGGGGCGCTGGCAGGAGACCCTGGCGGCGGCAGGCCTGCCGCCCACCCACGACCCGGTATCGGCGGTGACGGCCCTCGCCGCGCTCTTCAACGACCGCACCCGCATGTCCGAGCTGCTCGACACCGCGCCGCCCGAGGCGCTGATGGTGCTGGAGCGGCTGGTGTGGGGTCCGCCGTACGGCGAGGTGACCCCGGACCCGGCGCCGCCCGTCCGCTGGCTGCGCGACCGCGGGCTTCTGCTGCCGACGAGTCTGCGTACGGTCGTGCTGCCGCGCGAGGCGGCGTTGCATCTGCGCGGCGGACGCGCGCACCGGGCGGTGGAGCCGGTGCCGCCCGCCGTCGTGCCGGCGCACGAATACCGTCCACAGGTTGTGGACGGCACGGCGGCCGGCCAGGCGTACACGGCGCTGGCCACCATCGAGGAGCTGCTCAAGGACTGGAACGAGGGCGGCCCGGCCGTCCTGCGCTCCGGCGGTCTGAGCGTGCGCGACCTGAAGCGGACGGCCGCCGCGCTCGACGTGCCCGAGCACACGGCCGCCTTCTGGGTCGAACTCGCCTACGCGGCAGGGCTGCTGGCCCCCGACGGCGAGACTTCGGAGCGGTACGCCGCGACGCCCGCGTACGACGAATGGCTCGATCTCCCGCCGCAGGACCAGTGGACCCGCCTCGCCACCGCCTGGCTGCGTGCCACCCGTACGGCCGGCCTGGTCGGCGGCCAGGACGCGAAGGGCCGCGTCCTGGCGGCGCTCGGCCCGGACCTGGACCGCTCGGCGGCCCCGGAGGTACGCCGCCGGGTCCTCGCCCTCCTGGCCGAGCTCCCGGAAGGCGCCGCGCCGGCGCCGGAGCGGCTGCTGGCGCGGCTGCGGTGGGAGCGGCCGCTGCGGGGGGCGGGGTCCGGGGCGTCCGGCGAGAGCGGGGGCACCGCCACCTCCCCCGGCGACCTGCGGTCCCGTATCGCGCTGTGGACCCTCACCGAGGCGGAACTCCTGGGCATGACGGGGCGCGGGGCACTGTCCTCCCACGGCCGGGCGCTGCTGGAGGGGTCGGCGGAGGCGGCGTCCGAGGCCGCCGCGCTCCTCGCGCCGCTGATTCCGGAGCCGCTGGACCACGTACTCCTCCAGGCCGACCTCACGGCTGTCGCGCCGGGCCCGCTGCGACGGCCGCTGGCCGACACGCTCGACGTACTCGCCGATGTGGAGTCGAAGGGCGGGGCGACGGTGTACCGCTTCACGCCCGCGTCCGTACGGCGCGCACTGGACGCGGGACGGGCGGCGTCCGACCTGCACGCCTTCCTGGCCGAGCACAGCCGTACGCCAGTGCCGCAGCCGCTCAGCTACCTCATCGACGACGTGGCGAGGAAGCACGGGCATCTGCGGGTCGGCGCCGCTTCCGCCTACGTACGCTGCGACGACGACGCGATGCTCGGCGAGATCCTCGCCGACAAGCGGTCGCAGCCGCTGGGCCTGCGACGCCTCGCCCCGACGGTGCTGGCCGCGCAGAGCGACCCAGCGACGCTGCTCGAAGGCCTGCGGGGGATGGGCTTCGCGCCCGCGGCGGAATCGGCGGCCGGAGACGTACTGATCACCAGGGCCCACGCCTACCGCACACCCCCGCGCACCGCACCCGTCCCGGTCCCCGAGGGCCCGCCGACGCCGGACGACACGCTGCTGGGGGCGGCGCTTCGGGCGATCCGGGCCGGCGACATGGCGTCCACGGCGGTACGCAAGGAGGTCCCGGCGGCGGCTGCTCCGGGCACCACGCCGGGCGAGCTGCCGCGCACGACGTCCGCCGAGACCCTGGCAACGGTCCAGGCCGCGGCCCTCACCGGCTCGGCGGTCTGGATCGGTTACGTCAACGCGGACGGCGCGGCGAGCCAGCGGGTGATCGCGCCGGTACGGGTGGAGGGCGGCTTCGTCACGGCGTACGACCACACGGCGGACGAAGTCCGGACGTACCCACTGCACCGCATCACGGGGGTGGCGGAACTGGCGGACAGCCCTTAGCCACTTGGCGGCCCCGCCGCATACGGGGCTCCGCCCCGGACCCCGGACACCGCCCGGAGGGCGGTCGGGGTCTGGGGGCCTGCCCCCAGAAAAACCCCCGTACCGTGGGGCACATGAAGCGTCCGAAACCGCAGCTCGAACCGCTCAATGTCACCGACGAAGAGCGCACGACGCTGGAAAGCTGGGTCCGACGGCGCCAGGCCGCCCACCAGGACACCAGAACCGCCAAAGACATCGCCCTGCGCGCGCAAATCGTGCTGGCCTCCACGCGCCCCGGCGACGACGACCTCCCCGTGTCCCCGCACACCGTGGCCGACCGCCTCGGCATCTCCTACGAGACCGCCGCGAAGTGGCGCAGCCGGTTCGCCAAGGACCGCCTCGACGGGCTGACCGGCCCGGACGCACCGTTCGACCCCGCCAAAGAAGCTCCGCACCGACCGTGAAGAACTGACCGCGCACCGGCGCCGGCCCGTCAGCGGCGGCGGTCGACGAGCCCCGTGTCCGGCGCCGCCGTCAGCTCCGCCGACCACGTACCCTCGCCGTCGCACTCCTTGCCGTTGGCCCAGCTGGGCGTCATGCTGACCCTCGCGCTGTCCTTCATGATCACGCGGCCGTCATCCACCACGGTGACCGAGAACCGCACGTCGAGTTCCTCGCCCCGTACGTCGTCGGGCGTACGCACATACATCCTGATCCCGCCCGCCGCCGTAGACGCTTCCGTACGGTCCTCCGTACGCTCCTCGCACTCCCCGTCCACGCACAGCCGGAGAACAACGGGACCCGCCGGCCCCGCCGGGGCCGCCGTCGCGCCGCCACCCGGTTCGTAGATCACAGTGACCCCCGGAACACCGCCGATCATCGTGCAGATCCGGGGTCCGTCGCCCAACCCGCAGCCCGCGAGACCCAGCGTCGCGACCAGCGCGGCACCCACCCGCCGGGCCGCAGCCGTACCTGTCGCCCGCACCATCAAGTCCGCCCCCGGCTCCGCCCACTCGTCACTTGCCGGAAGGCACCGTATCCCCCTCCTCGCGCGACCCACGCGGCCCGCGCCTCGCATGCACCGCCCGCCCGATCCGTCGGCCGAGGAGGAAGTAGCCGATGAGCGCACCCGTCGTGTTGAGGATCACGTCGTCGACATCGAACGCCCGCCCCTCGACAATCGCCCCCTGCGCCAGCTCCACCAGCACCATCACCACCACCGTGAGAGCCACCACACGCAGCAGCCGCAGTGAGCGCGGCACGAGCACCGGCAGCAGCAGCCCGAACGGCATGCCCAGCAGCAGATTGCCGCCGATCTGCTTGCACGCGGCGAGGAAGGTGTAGTCCTCGGCGTACTGCCGCAGCGAGGCACCGGGCCGCAGATTGGTGGTGACCAGCGCTTCCGAGGCGTGCGAGGGAGCGAGCGTCAGCCGCGCCAGTACGGCCGAGAAGAGTACGAGCCCGACAAAGGCCAGGGCGACCGCGAGCGCCCGCAGCAAGGCCCTCCCCCAAGACCGACGGGGTTGCGCCTGATCCGCTTCATCCGCTTCATCCGCTTCAGCTGTCATGGACACCCGCCTACCCCGACTCCCGACCCGTATCGCACGCGATGCGGCACACTGGACGTTTGGCCGTACGGGCCGAGCTGCCGCAGAAAGGGCCGAAACACGCGTGAACGGACCCCTCATCGTCCAGAGCGACAAGACGCTCCTCCTCGAAGTCGACCACGAGCGCGCCGACGCCTGCCGTCGCGCCATAGCGCCCTTCGCCGAGCTGGAGCGCGCCCCCGAGCACATCCACACGTACCGCGTGACGCCGCTCGGCCTCTGGAACGCCCGGGCCGCCGGACACGACGCCGAGCAGGTCGTCGACGCGCTCGTCGAGTTCTCCCGCTACCCCGTCCCGCACGCGCTCCTCGTCGACGTCGCCGAGACGATGGCCCGCTACGGCCGCCTGACCCTCTCCAAGCACCCCGTGCACGGTCTCGTCCTGACCTCCACGGACCGCCCGGTGCTGGAGGAGATCCTGCGCTCGAAGAAGGTCCAGCCGCTGGTCGGCGCCCGGCTCGACGCGGACACGGTCGCCGTCCACCCCTCCGAGCGCGGCCAGATCAAGCAGACGCTGCTCAAGCTGGGCTGGCCCGCCGAGGACCTCGCGGGTTACGTCGACGGTGAGGCCCACGCGATCGAGCTCGCGGAGAACGGCTGGGCCCTGCGCCCGTACCAGAAGCAGGCCGTAGAGGGCTTCTGGCACGGCGGCTCGGGCGTGGTGGTCCTCCCCTGCGGCGCGGGCAAGACGCTCGTCGGCGCCGGCGCGATGGCCCAGGCCAAAGCCACCACCCTCATCCTCGTCACGAACACCGTCTCGGCCCGCCAGTGGAAGCACGAGCTGGTGAAGCGGACGTCGCTGACCGAGGACGAGATCGGCGAGTACAGCGGTACGCGCAAGGAGATCCGCCCGGTCACCATCGCGACGTACCAGGTCCTGACGACGAAGCGCAAGGGCATCTACCAGCACCTGGAGCTCTTCGACTCTCGCGACTGGGGCCTGATCGTGTACGACGAGGTGCACCTGCTCCCCGCGCCCGTCTTCAAGTTCACAGCCGACCTCCAGGCGCGGCGCCGCCTCGGCCTGACGGCGACGCTCGTGCGCGAGGACGGCCGCGAGTCGGACGTCTTCTCCCTCATCGGCCCGAAGCGTTTCGACGCGCCGTGGAAGGAGATCGAGGCGCAGGGCTACATCGCGCCCGCCGACTGTGTAGAGGTACGGGTCAACCTCACCGACAGCGAGCGTCTGGCGTACGCGACGGCCGAGGCGGAGGAGAAGTACCGCTTCTGCGCGACGACCGCGACGAAGCGGAAGGTGGCGGAGGCACTGGTACGGAAGTTCGCGGGCCAGCAGATCCTCGTCATCGGCCAGTACATCGACCAGCTCGACGAGCTGGGCGAGCACCTGGACGCGCCGGTCATCAAGGGCGAGACGTCGAACGCGCAGCGCGAGAAGCTTTTTGAGGCGTTCCGGCAGGGCGAGATCAGTGTCCTCGTCGTCTCGAAGGTCGCGAACTTCTCGATCGACCTGCCCGAGGCGACGGTCGCCATCCAGGTGTCGGGTACGTTCGGCTCCCGCCAGGAGGAGGCACAGCGCCTCGGCCGGGTGCTCCGCCCGAAGGCGGACGGCCACCAGGCGCACTTCTACTCGGTGGTCGCGCGCGACACGATCGACCAGGACTTCGCGGCCCACCGCCAGCGCTTCCTGGCCGAACAGGGTTACGCGTACCGCATCGTGGACGCGGACGAACTGATGGCGGAGGACGGCACGGCATAACCCCGTGGCCCCCTGGCCCGCTCGGTAGGCTGCGAGAACAACCCACGGAGGAGAGCGCCATGGCTCACCAGGACGTGTACCAGGTGCTTTACACCGAGCCTGCGGCCTATCACCGCGACCGTCTGGACCCCACGCGCAGGGCGTCGTTCGACAAGGCGATCGAGATCCTGGCGCGCGATCCGTACACGGAGCTCTCGCGACCGGTCGGCCCGGGCGAGCAGGACCGGGAGATCAGGCTCACCTCGCAGATCATGGCGGAGTACGTGGTGTCGCGCGGCCGCCTGCTCCTCGTCGTCCTGCGGATCTTCGACGACGCCGACATCCTGCTGGCCGACAGCTGAAGGCTCCTCCCCCTCGGAAGGGCGTCAGTCGTCGCTGGCACCCGTCTTGGAAGGTCGGCTCAGCGGGCCTTCCTGCCGCTCCGTGCGCTCGGTGAGCTCCGTGCGCGGCATCGGAACTGCCGCCGCCTGTGCCGGAGGAGCCAGGGCCGGCCGCCGGGCCGCGTACACCAGCAGGGCGAGGGTGAGCAGGGGGTAGGGGGAGGCGAAGGGCTGCTGCCACCAGGGGATGTGCAGGTCCTGGGGGCCGTCGTGCGGCACGATCCACATGCTTCGCGCCATGAAGAGCAGCCCCACCGCCCAGGCCATCCGTACCCGCCGCTCCGCTACGAGCACCGCGATCAGCGGCACGCACCACACCCAGTGGTGGGACCAGCTGATCGGCGACACCAGCAGCGCCGTCCCGGCGGTGGCCAGTACGCCCCACGTCTCGCGCCCGGCCCACGCCCCCGCCCCTACCGCCGCCCGCCGCGCCGCCCACAGGCCGCCCACCGCCGCAAGTACCGCCGCCACCGTCCACACGGCGCCGGGCTCGGGGGTGTGCAGGACGCGGGCGAACATGCCCTGCAGCGACTGGTTGTCGACGATCCACACCCGGCCGACGCGCCCGGTCTCGAAGAGCCGGCGGGTCCAGAAGTCGACGCTCGCGTGCGGCAGTACGAGCGCGCCGAGCAGCACCGTGCCGGTCAGGGACGCGAGGGCGGTGAGCCCGGCCCGTACGCGGCCGGTAATCAGCAGATAGACGATGAAGATCGCGGGCGTGAGCTTGACGCCCGCCGCGATTCCGAGCGCGAAGCCCTTGCCGATGGCGTCGTCCTTGCGGGACAGGTCCCACAGGACGAGGCAGGCGAGGACGAGGTTGATCTGTCCGAAAAGGATCGTCTGGAAGACCGGCTCCAGCCACAGCCCGACGGCGGTGGCCGCCAGAACGATCGCGGGCTTGGCCGGGAGCCGGGCGAACCGGCAGGAGAGATGCACGAGCAGCGCGAGGAGCGCGGCGTTGCCGAGGCCGAAGGCGATCTTGAGTGCGGCGACGGGCAGCCAGGTCGTCGGTACGAAGAGGATCGCGGCGAACGGCGGGTAGGTGGCGGGCAGTTTCCACTGGGTGACGGTGAATCCGTACAGGTCGGTGCCGTTCGCGACAGCCTCGCCTTCCGCCCGGTAGACGAGGGTGTCGACCATCTGGATCTTCAGGAGTACGCAGAGCGCGGCGAGCGCGGCCATCGACACGGCGAGCAGAATGCCGGCGGGCACGATCCCGAAGCGGCGCGAGCCGAGGCGCAGAGTTTTGGCGGGCGCGGTGCCGGCGGGCGCGGTCTCGGCGGGCGCGGTGCCGGCGGGCGCGGTCTCGGCCTGCGTCCGGGGGGCCGACTCGGCCGGCGTACGAGGGGTCACACTCCGGGTATCCACGGCCGCGACCCTAGTGGATCAGCGGGTGGGCCTGCCGAGCCCCACGTGAACGCTCAGTGGCGGTGGCGTGATACGCCCGCCTCCTTCGCGTACTCCCCCAGCACGGCCACGCTGAACGCGGCGCCGACGAAGACCTTGACGGCGCGCAGAGCTGCGCCGACCCGGCGGCTGGGGTGGTTGCGGTGCGTGAAGGTGGCTGAAGTCATAACTCCATGATGAATTTCGGGCATTTCATGCACAACGGCCTGTGGGCTGAACTCCCCGCCGCCCGCCTCCTCCCGGAGTCTGACCCCAACCCTCAGTCCACCTACGGGGACCCAAAAACCATTGGCCCGCACCAAGCCACCCCGACTACACTCCCCCGTCTTCCCGCCTCCCTCCGTGGAGCGCCGCCGCCCGGACGGAAACCGGCCGGTCCACGCCGTGATCCCCTCCGGAGGCAACACCGTGCCCGCGCCCGACCCCAGCCCCAGCGACGCCCCCGAGCCCGACCCCTTGGCCCACGAGCGCGCCCACCTCACTGCCTCGCGCTCCGCACTGCGCGCCATGCGCGAGGACGCACAGGCCCTCGACATCCGCGACGTGACCGCGAACTGGGTGAACGCCGTCGTCCTCGGCGCCCAGATCGAGGAACGCATCAAGTCGCTGGCCGACCTCTCCCACACCCCGCTCTTCTTCGGCCGCCTCGACTACCTCCACGAGGTCGGCGCGGACCGGGCCGAGGGCGCGGAGGGCGAGCGCTTCTATATCGGCCGGCGGCACGTCCACGACACCGACGGCGACCCGATGGTCATCGACTGGCGCGCGCCCGTCTCCCAGCCCTTCTACCGCGCGTCCAGGAAGGACCCGCTGGACGTCGGGCTGCGGCGCCGATTCGGTTACACGGGCGGCGAGCTCACGGCGTACGAGGACGAACACCTCTCCGACCCGACCGAGTCCGCCCGGACCAGCAAGCTGCTCCAGTCGGAGATCGAGCGCCCGCGCGTAGGCCCGATGCGGGACATCGTGGCGACGATCCAGCCCGAGCAGGACGAGATCGTACGGTCGGGCCTGTCCGGCAGCGTCTGCGTGCAGGGCGGCCCGGGAACCGGAAAGACGGCGGTGGGCCTGCACCGGGTCGCGTACCTCCTCTACGCACACCGCGACCGGCTGGCCAGGACCGGCACGCTGGTCATCGGCCCGAACAAGTCCTTCCTCCACTACATCGAGCAGGTCCTGCCCGCGCTGGGCGAACTGGAGGTCAAGCAGGCGACGGTCGACGACCTGGTGGCGGTGCACGGCGAGGTGCGGGGCACCGACGAGGCGGACACCGCCGTGATCAAGGGCGACGCGCGGATGGTGCAGGTGCTGCGGCGCGCACTGCGCTCGCACGTCACCGTCCCGGCCGAGCCCGTCGTGGTGGTGCGCGGCTCGCGCCGCTGGCGGATCCCGGCGTACGAAGTCGAGGAGATCGTCGGCGAGTTGCTGGCCCGGGACATCCGCTACGGGGCCGCCCACGACGCCCTCCCGCAGCGCATCGCGCACGCGGTGCTGGTGCGCATGGAGGAGTCGGGCGAGGCGCCCGACGACCGGGTGCAGGACGCGGTGGCCCGTAACCCGGCGGTGAAGGCGGCCGTCAAGGCGGTCTGGCCGGCGGTGGACCCGGCAAAACTGGTGCTGCGGCTCCTCTCCGACGCGGATTTCCTGGCGGAGCACGCGGAGGGCGTTCTGTCGGCGGACGAGCAGAAGCGGATCCTGTGGGCGAAGCCGGCCCGGTCGGTGAAGTCCGCGAAGTGGTCGGCGGCGGATGTGGTGCTGCTGGACGAGGCGGCGGATCTGATCGCCCGTACGCACTCGCTTGGCCATGTCGTACTCGATGAGGCGCAGGATCTGTCGCCGATGCAGTACCGCGCGGTGGGGCGCCGCTGCACGACGGGCTCGGCGACGGTACTGGGCGACCTGGCGCAGGGGACGACGCCGTGGGCGACGGCGAGCTGGGCGGAGGCGCTGCGGCACCTGGGCAAGCCGGAGGCGGCGGTCGAGGAACTGACGGCGGGTTTCCGCGTGCCGCGCGACGTCATCGCGTACGCGTCGAGGCTGCTGCCGGCGATCTCGCCGGGCCTGGCGCCGGTGTCGTCGGTACGGGAGAGCGCGGGGGCGCTGGCGGTACGCCGGGTGGATGCGGTCACCGCCTTGACGGAGGCGGTGGTGTCGGCGTGCGCCGAGGCGCTGCGTCACGAGGGCTCGACAGGCCTGATCGCGGCGGACGCGCGCGTCCCGGAACTGGCGGCGGCACTCACGGCGGCGGGCCACGCGTATCTCTCCCCCGGAGAGGAGACGACGGCGGAGTCCCGCCTGACGCTGGTGCCGGCGTCGCTGGCGAAGGGTCTGGAGTACGACTACGTGGTGCTGGACGAGCCGGCGGCGGTGGTGTCGGGCGAACCGGACGAGCGGACCGGGTTGCGTCGCCTGTACGTCGCGCTGACGCGCGCGGTGTCGGGCCTGACCGTAATCCACGCGGCCCCGCTGCCGCCGGCCTTGAGCTAGGCGCAACCGCTGCGCGGGGCGACCTGGGGCGCTGCCCCAGACCCCGCTCCTCAATCGCCGGAGGGGCTCCATTGGAGCCCGTCCGGCGATTGAGGACACGCCCGAAGGGCGTATGTGTGGTCTGGGGGCTGGGGCTTGCCCCAGTTCGGGAAGGGGCGGGTCGGGGAAAGGCCCCGCGCAGCGGACTACCCGTCCAGCACCGCCCGCCACTCCCGCACCGCGTCCGCAGACACCGGCTCCGACCACCCACCCGGCCGAGCCGCACCCCCGATATGAAACGCGTCGATACCCCCGGCCCGCAGCGCCGGAAGGTGGTCGAGACGCAAGCCACCGCCGACCAGGAGCTGCGGCTGATAGCCCGGCGCACCGCGCCGCCCCGCCGCCGCCTCCGCGAGCAGCACCGGCATCCCCGCGTCCACGCCCTCCGCCGAACCGGCGGTCAGGTACGTGTCCAGGCCGGGCAGCTCCGCGAGCCGCTTGCGCAGCTCATCGCGGTCCACCGCCCGGTCGATCGCCCGGTGGAACGTCCACGGGCACCCCTCGATCTCCGCCACGACCCGCTCGACCGCGACCAGATCGGGATTCCCGTACTCATCGAGGAAGCCCAGCACGAACTCGTCCGCCCCCTCCGCCAGCATCCCTCGCGCCGCCCGCACCAACGCGTCGATGTCCCCCGCGAGGAATCCGTCCGCCAGCCGCAGCATCACGCGCAGCGGGATGTCCACCGCCGCGCGGATCCGTCCGAAGGTCTCGCGGGACGGGGTCAGGCCGTCGGCCGCCATGTCAGTGACCAGCTCGAGCCGGTCCGCGCCTCCGGACTGGGCGGCGACCGCGTCCTCGGCGTCGAGGGCGATCACCTCCAGGACTGCACGGTTGTTCATGGGACCCCATTCCTCAGGAAAACGGCGACTACAGGTCTAGTCCAATGTCCACCCTAGAGCCCTGGCGCGCCAACCGCTTGCACAAGATGGGGTCGGGGGGTATACATGAGTCCAACGTATACCCCCCTGGGGTATCTACCCGTCGGCCCAACCCAAGGAGCAGATGTGTCCACCACGACGGCCGCAGCCGGCACCACCACCACCGGAGCCGAGGTCGAACTCGCCATCGGCGGCATGACCTGCGCCTCGTGCGCGGCACGCATCGAGAAGAAGCTGAACCGGATGGACGGCGTCGAGGCGACCGTCAACTACGCCACCGAGAAGGCGAAGGTCACCTACCGGGGCGAAGACGTCTCCGTACAGGATCTGATCGCGACGGTGGAGGCCACCGGCTACACGGCGAAGGAGCCGCCCCCGGTACGGGCGGCCCCCGAGCCCAGTGCCGAGGAGGCGCTGACCGAGGCCGACGAGCTCCGCCCCCTCCGCCAGCGGCTGATCACCGCGACCGTCCTCGCGGTGCCGGTCATAGCGATGGCGATGGTCCCCGCCCTCCAGATCGAGTTCTGGCAGTGGCTGTCGCTGACGCTGACCGCCCCGGTCGTCACGTACGCCGCCTGGCCCTTCCACCGCGCCGCGTGGACCAACGCCCGGCACGGTGCGGCGACGATGGACACGCTGATCTCGGTCGGTACGTCCGCAGCCTTCCTGTGGTCGCTGTGGGCGCTGTTCTTCGGTACGGCCGGTACGCCCGGCATGACGCACGCCTTCGAGCTGACCATCTCGCGCAGCGACGGCGCCGGGAACATCTACCTGGAGGCAGCGGCCGGCGTCACCGCGTTCATCCTGGCCGGGCGCTACTTCGAGGCCCGCTCCAAGCGCAAGGCCGGCGCCGCCCTGAAGGCCCTGCTGGAACTGGGCGCCAAGAGCGTGACCGTACTGCGCGACGGCGGACGCGAGGAGACCATCCCCACCGCCGAACTGGCCGTCGGTGACCGCTTCCTGGTCCGCCCCGGCGAGAAGATCGCCACCGACGGCACCGTCGTCGAAGGCACCTCCGCCGTCGACGCCGCCATGCTCACCGGCGAGTCCGTCCCCGTCGAGGTCGCCCCCGGCGACAGCGTCACCGGGGCCACCCTCAATGCCGGCGGCCGCCTGGTCGTCCAGGCCACCCGCATCGGCGCCGACACCCAGCTCGCCCGCATGGCCAAGCTCGTCGAAGACGCCCAGAACGGCAAGGCCGCCGCCCAGCGCCTGGCCGACAAGATCTCCGCCGTCTTCGTCCCCGTCGTGATCGCCCTCGCGCTCGGCACGCTCGGCTTCTGGCTCGGCAACGGAGCCGGCCTGACCGCCGCGTTCACCGCCGCCGTCGCCGTCCTGATCATCGCCTGCCCCTGCGCCCTCGGCCTGGCCACCCCGACCGCCCTCATGGTCGGCACCGGCCGCGGCGCCCAGCTCGGCATCCTCATCAAGGGCCCCGAGGTCCTGGAGACCACCCGCAAGGTCGACACCATCGTCCTGGACAAGACCGGCACCGTCACCACCGGCAAGATGACCCTGCTCGCCGTCCACACCACCCCCGGCACCACCGAAACCGAGGTACTGCGCCTGGCGGGCGCCCTGGAACACGCCTCCGAGCACCCCATCGCCCAGGCCGTCGCCGCCGGTGCCACCGCCAGGACCGGCGGTCCCCTGCCCACCCCCGAGGACTTCGCGAACGTACCCGGCCTCGGTGTCCAGGGCATCGTCGAAGGCCACGCCGTCCTGGTCGGCCGCAGCAAGCTGCTCACCGAGTGGTCGATGAGCCTGCCCGAGGAGCTGGAGCGAGCCAGGCAGGAAGCCGAAGCAGCCGGGCGTACGGCGATCGCGGTGGCCTGGGACGGTGAGGCACGCGCGGTCCTGGAGGTCGCCGACGCGGTCAAGGACACCAGCGCCGAGGCCATCCGCCGACTGCGGGCGCTGGGCCTGACGCCGATCCTCCTCACCGGCGACAACCAGGCCGTCGCCGAGTCGGTCGCCCGCGAAGTAGGTATCGACGAGGTCATCGCGGAGGTGATGCCGGAGGACAAGGTCGACGTCGTCAAGAAGCTCCAGGCCGAGGGCCGCAGCGTGGCCATGGTCGGCGACGGCGTCAACGACGCCGCCGCACTCGCCCAGGCCGACCTCGGCCTGGCCATGGGCACCGGAACGGACGCCGCCATCGAAGCCGGCGATCTCACCCTCGTACGCGGCGACCTCCTCGCCGCCGCCGACGCCATCCGCCTCTCCCGCAAGACGCTGGGCACCATCAAGTCCAACCTCTTCTGGGCCTTCGCCTACAACGTCGCCGCCCTGCCCCTGGCCGCGTCCGGCCTCCTCAACCCCATGATCGCCGGAGCCGCCATGGCCTTCTCCTCCGTCTTCGTCGTCGGCAACTCGCTGCGCCTGCGCGGCTTCAAGGCCGCCACCAACTGAGGAACACCTCCACCCGCCCCCGCCCCTGCGCGAAGGTCTGTCCTTCGTGCAGGGGCGCTCTCCGTGCCCCTCCTCCCGACGGCACAATGAGGGGCATGAACGCCACGGCCGCCGCCCCGCCGCCGCATCCCGCGCACGACGAGCTGATCCGCCGTTGGCTGGACACCGTCCCCGCCGAATGCGCGCCCTCCGCCGACCCTCGCCCGTACGCCGAGAACCTCCTCGCCCGCTGGGCCGAACCGCAGCGGCGCTACCACACCACCGACCACCTGCTGGCGGTCCTCGGCCACCTCGACCTCGACGCCCTGGCCGGCCACGCCGACGACCCGGCCGCCGTCCGCCTCGCCGCCTGGTTCCACGACGCCGTCTACCGCCCCGACCGCACCGAGAACGAGGAGCGCAGCGCCGCCCTCGCCGAGCGCGCGCTGCCGGAACTCGGCCTCGACGACGCCCGTACGTCCGAGGTCGCCCGCCTGGTCCGCCTCACCGCCACCCACGACCCCGCCCCGGGCGACACCAACGGCGAGGCCCTGTGCGACGCGGACCTGGCGATCCTGGCGGCGCCCCCGGCGTCGTACGCCGCCTACGCGGCAGCTGTCCGCGAGGAGTACGGCTTCGTGCCCGACGCCGCGTTCCGCGAGGGCCGCGCGGCGGTGCTGCGGCAGCTCCTGGAGCTGCCGACGCTGTTCCGTACGCCGCACGGACGGGCGGAGTGGGAGGCCCGTGCGCGGCAGAACCTGACGACGGAGCTGGACCTGCTCACCATCTGATACGTCCGGACAGCGGGGGAATGCGAGGCCGTCCAGCAGTGTTTTGACCTGTCATGCCCGCCTCTGACGATCAACGCACCCGCATGCCCCTTGCCGTGTACATACTCGGGATGGCGGTTTTCGCCCTCGGTACCAGCGAATTCATGCTCTCCGGGCTGCTGCCGCCGATCGCCGCCGACATGGACGTCTCGATCCCGCAGGCGGGGCTTCTGATCTCGGCCTTCGCCATCGGCATGGTGATCGGCGCCCCCTTGCTGGCCGTCGCGACTCTCCGCCTGCCGCGCCGTACGACCCTGATCACCCTGATCACGGTCTTCGGCCTCGGGCAGGTCGCCGGAGCACTGGCACCGTCGTACGAGCTGCTCTTCGCCTCGCGCGTCGTGAGCGCGTTCGCGTGCGCCGGGTTCTGGGCCGTGGGCGCGGCGGTCGCCATCGCGATGGTGCCGGTGAACTCACGGGCGCGGGCGATGGCGGTCATGATCGGCGGACTGAGCATCGCGAACGTCCTGGGCGTGCCCGCCGGGGCGTTCCTGGGCGAGCACCTCGGCTGGCGGTCGGCGTTCTGGGCGGTGGGGGCGGCCTCGGCGCTCGCACTGGTGGGCGTGGTGACGCTGATCCCGCGCATCCCGCTCCCGGCGGAGAAGCCGCGGCTCAAGCGGGAGCTGTCGATCTACCGTGACGGCCAGGTCTGGCTGGCGATCACGATCACGGCGCTGGCGGCGGGCGGCATCTTCTGCGCGTTCAGCTACCTGGCGCCGCTGCTGACGGATGTGGCGGGGCTCGACTCAGGGTGGGTGCCGACGGTCCTGGCGCTGTTCGGGATCGGCGCGCTCGTCGGCACGACGGTGGGCGGGCGGGTCGCGGACGCGCACCTCTTCGGCGTACTGATCAGCGGTATCGCGGCATCGACGGTGTTCCTGGTGGTCCTGGCCGTGTTCGCGTCGAGCGCGGTGGTGGCGGTCGCCCTGTCGTTCCTGCTCGGCCTCTCGGCGTTCTATACGGCGCCGGCGCTCAACGCCCGCATGTTCAACGTCGCGGGCGCGGCGCCGACGCTGGCGGGGGCGACGACGACGGCCGCGTTCAACCTGGGCAACACGGGCGGCCCGTGGCTCGGCGGCACGGTGATCGACGCGGGCTTCGGCTTCGCGTCGACGGCGTGGGCGGGGGCGGCGATGGCGGCGCTGGCGCTGGTGGCGGTGGGCGTCTCGCTGCGACTCCAGCGTTCAGACTCCCGCGTGGTGGCGTCCTCGGCACCAGCACCGACAGCCGTAATCGCCAAGCGGCTTTGACCACGCGGGTCCCGCACCTTCACAGGGTTGGTGCGCTGCTCACTCGATCGTGGGACGCTGTTGAAAGCGGCTCAGCGCCGCGTGTCCGTCGATCTACGCTCGCCCCATCAGGCCGCTGGAGAAGGGAGTCGCGATGACCGCCGCAATGGTCGAGAACGACCGGATGCCTCGCCGTCGGCCGTGGGACTTCCTGCTGCAGGCCTGGCGCGAGCTGGACGTGCCCGAGGGCTGGCGCGCCGAGATCGACGGAGGACGGATCGTCTTGGTACCACCGCCACACGCGCACCACAACGGCATCGCCGACGCTGTGCAGCGCACGCTCTACGGCGACCTGCCGGGGACACTGGGCGTCTATCAGACCCTCGGCATCCACATCGCGCCGCTCGACAAACTCTACGTACCGGACCTGGTCGTCATGCCGAGGGAGCTGATCGCGGCCATGGACGCCGACACCAGCGACCCGGTGGACGCATCAGAGGCGCTGCTGGTCGTCGAGATCACGTCCAAGGGCAACGCCAAGGACGACCGGACCAAGAAGCTCTGGGCGTACGCGCACGCGCCGGTACCCGCGTATCTGCTGATCGACCGGTTCGACGAGCACGGACCGACGACCACGCTCTTCACCGAGCCGCAGAACGGCGCGTACAAGCTCAGCGAGCGAATTCCGTTCGGCGAGCAGGTCCGCCTCCCCGAGCCCTTCGGCGGGCTTTTGGACACCGGAGCTTTCCCGGGCTGACCCGGAGAAGCACACTCCTCCTAGGCCGGCCGCCCCTTCGGCCGCCGCAGCCCCGCGGCGGTGATCCGGCGTACCAGCTCCTTCGAGCCCACCTCCACCGCCCCCGCGGCCACCGCATCCGCGTACCGCACATCCGGCACGTCGTAGTGGTCCCGTTCAAACGCCCGCGCCGGGCACCCGATGCCCGCCGCGAAAGCGTGCAGCTCCTCGAACGAGACGTCACTGACCAGGTGCGACCACATCCGGCCGTGCCCCGGCCACGTCGGCGGGTCGATATACACCGTCACCGCAGAGATCCGACCGGCGCCACGATCACGGCCGACTTCGAGCACACCCAGTGCGGGTCCGGCCCCAGCTCCGGTTCGACGTCCAGCGCGTGCGGTTCCACATCCGTGCACACGGGACACAGCGGCCAGCGGCCGTACCGCTCAAGCAGCGCGTCCTGTACGTCCTGGGCGATCAGGCCCGTGACGAACTCCGCGCCCGGAGGCCACTGCTCCACCCACCACCGACGGTGTACGACCGCGTCCTCGACCAGCGACACGACGTCCGCCTGAGCCACGTCGCGGGCCGCCAGGTCGGCCATGACCAGGGCGCGGGCAGCGTGCAAGGCCTGTTCCAGGGGAGAGGGGATGGGCTCCATACAGCCATTGTCGCGCGCCCCGGACAGCCACCCCCGGCCGGCCGACCACGGGGGTTGACGGCCCACCGCAGCCGAAAATATCTTTCAGGAGTGACCAATGAAGTGAAGGAAATTTTCACCGGCCCCACTCCACCGGCACCCGCCGCCCTCGCAGCCAAGGTACGAACCCTCGCGCCGTCCATGACCCGCTCCATGCAGCGCGTCGCGGAGGCCGTAGCGGCCGACCCGGCCGGCTGCGCCGCCCTCACGGTCACCGGCCTCGCGGAACTCACCGGCACCAGCGAGGCCACCGTCGTCCGCACCGCCCGCCTCCTCGGCTACCCCGGCTACCGCGACCTGCGCCTCGCGCTCGCCGGCCTGGCAGCGCAGCAGCAGTCCGGCCGAGCGCCCGCCGTGACCGCCGACATCGCCGTCGACGACCCCATCGCGGACGTCGTCACCAAGCTGGCGTACGACGAACAGCAGACCCTCGCCGACACCGCCGCCGGACTCGACACCATCCAGCTCGGCGCCGCCGTCACCGCCCTCGCCGCGGCCCGCCGCATCGACATCTACGGTGTCGGCGCCTCCTCCCTCGTCGGCATGGACCTCGCCCAGAAGCTGCTCCGCATCGGCCTGATCGCACACGCGCACACCGACCCGCACCTAGCCGTGACCAACGCGGTCCAACTCCGCTCCGGCGACGTGGCCATAGCCATCACGCACTCGGGATCGACCGGCGACGCCATAGAGCCGCTCCGCGTCGCCTTCGACCGAGGAGCCACGACGGTCGCGATCACGGGCCGCCCGGACGGCCCCGTATCGCAGTACGCCGACCACATCCTGACCACGTCGACCGCCCGCGAGAGCGAACTGCGCCCGGCGGCCATGTCCAGCCGTACGAGCCAACTGCTCGTCGTGGACTGCCTGTTCATAGGCGTGGCCCAGCGTACGTACGAGACGGCCGCCCCCGCCCTCGCCGCCTCCTACGAGGCCCTGGCGCACCGCCACGCGCCCCGCAGCAGCAGCCGCTAGCCCAGCCCACCCAGAGAACAAGACGCAGCCGTACGACGAGAAAGAGCCGCACCTTCATGACCCCCACCAGCGCCAACGCGGCCGGCAGCACCGCAGGCAACACGGCCGGCAGCACCTACGGCGAACTGCGCGCCCAGCTCGCCACCCTCACCACCGAGGCCTTCCGCCCCGAGCTCGCCGACATCGACCAGCTCCCGACGGCCGAGATCGCCCGCATCATGAACGGCGAGGACCGCTCCGTCCCCGAGGCCGTCGCCGCCCGGCTCCCGCAGATCGCCGCCGCCATCGACGCCACCGCCGAGCGGATGGCGCGCGGCGGCCGCCTGATCTACGCGGGCGCCGGCACGGCAGGCCGGCTCGGCGTACTGGACGCCAGCGAGTGCCCGCCCACCTTCAACACCGACCCCACCCAGGTCATCGGCCTGATCGCGGGCGGCCCGACCGCGATGGTCAAGGCCGTCGAAGGCGCGGAGGACTCCAAGGAACTCGCGGCGGCAGATCTCGACGACCTCGCCCTCACCCCCAACGACACCGTCGTCGGAATCTCCGCCTCCGGCCGCACCCCGTACGCGATCGGCGCCGTAGAGCACGCCCGCGGCCTCGGAGCGCTGACCATCGGCCTGTCCTGCAACACGGGCAGCGCGCTGGGGGCCGCCGCCGAACACGCCCTGGAGGTCGTCGTCGGCCCCGAACTCCTCACCGGCTCCACCCGCCTCAAGGCCGGCACGGCCCAGAAGCTCGTCCTCAACATGATCTCGACCATCACGATGATCCGGCTCGGCAAGACGTACGGAAACCTGATGGTCGACGTCCGCGCCTCCAACGAAAAGCTGCAGGCCCGCTCCCGCCGCATCGTCGCGCTGGCCACAGGCGCGCAGGACCCAGAGATCGAGGCCGCGCTCGCCGCCACCGACGGAGAGGTGAAGAACGCCATCCTGGTGCTCCTCGGATCCGTCGACGGCCCCACCGCCGCCGCCCTGCTCGACGAAGCGCGGGGCCACTTGCGCGTGGCGCTACAGGCGGCCGCCGTCCGCAGCGCCTGAACTGGCTCCATGACAGAGAACAACAACCGCGCCGTCGCCGCCGCGATCCTTCCGCTCGTCGGAGGCGCGGGGAACGTCACCTCGATCGCCCACTGCATGACCCGCCTCAGGCTCGGCCTGCGCGACCGCACTCTCGTCCAGGACGAGCAGCTCAAGGCCCTCCCCGCCGTGATGGGCGTGGTCGAGGACACGACGTACCAGATCGTGCTCGGCCCCGGTACGGTCGCCCGGGTCACCCCGGAGTTCGAGGCCCTGGTCGAGGCGGAACGCACTGAGCAAGAACGCCCAGCCACCCCCACCCCCCTCACCCCCCTCACCGCCGACGACCTGGCCGCTCAAGGCGCCGCGATCAAGGCCGAGCGGAAGGCAAAGAACGCCACCCCCATCAAGCTCTTCCTGCGAAAAATCGCGAACATCTTCGTCCCGCTCATCCCCGCCCTGATCGGCTGCGGCATCATCGCCGGCTTCAACGGCCTGATGGTCAACCTCGGCCTGCTCCCCGCAGTCACCCCCGCCCTGGCCGCGATCGCCACCGGCTTCATGGCCCTGATCGCCGTCTTCGTAGGCCTCAACACGGCCAAGGAGTTCGGCGGTACGCCGATCCTGGGCGGCGCGGTAGCAGCGATCATCGTCTTCCCCGGCGTCGCCAACATCAACGCCTTCGGCCAGCCCCTCTCACCCGGCCAGGGCGGTGTGCTCGGCGCGCTCGGCGCGGCGGTCCTGGCGGTGTACGTCGAGAAATGGTGCCGCCAGTGGATCCCACAATCCCTGGACGTCCTCCTCACCCCCACCCTCACCGTCCTGATCTCCGGCCTCGTCACCGTCTTCGGCCTGATGTTCGTAGCCGGTGAAATCTCCACCGCCATCGGCGACTTCGCCGGCTGGCTCCTGTCCACCGGCGGCGCGGCGGCGGGCTTCATCCTCGGCGGCCTGTTCCTCCCCCTGGTCATGCTGGGCCTGCACCAGGCCCTGATCCCGATCCACGCCACCCTCATCGAGCAGCAGGGCTTCACGGTCCTGCTCCCGATCCTCGCCATGGCAGGCGCCGGCCAGGTCGGCGCGGCCGCCGCCGTCTACCTCCGCCTGCCCCGCAACGGCTCGATCCGCCGGACCATCAAGTCCGCGCTCCCGGCCGGACTCCTGGGCGTGGGCGAGCCCCTGATCTACGGCGTCTCGCTCCCCCTCGGCCGCCCGTTCATCACGGCGTGCGTCGGCGGCGCCTTCGGCGGCGGCGTAGTGGGCCTGCTCAACCAGCTCGGCGGCTCGGTGGGCTCAACGGCGATCGGCCCGTCCGGCTGGGCCCTGTTCCCCCTCCTGGACGGCAACAAGGGCCTGGCCACGATGATCGCGGTCTACGCCGCCGGCCTGATCGCCGGTTACGTCGCAGGCTTCCTGGCCACGTACTTCTTCGGCTTCAGCAAGCAGATGCTGACGGACTTCAACGCGGATACGGACACCCCTGCGGCGGCCCCGCCGGCCCCGGACGCCCCGGAAAAGGAACCGGCAACGCTGTAACCCAGCAACACACCACACCGACGAGCCCACGGTTCGGGCCCGGCAGAGGAGACGGCCGCCGGGCCCGAGACGACCTGCGCCGACGTTCAGCGCTTGAACATGTCCTTGATCTTTTCCTTCACCTGGCGAGCGTCACCCTTGACCTGTTCGCCTCGTCCCTTGCCTTCCAAGGACTCGTTGCCGACACTCCGGCCGGTGGTCTTCTTCACCTTGCCCTTGGCCTGCTCGGCCTTCGCCCTGGCCTTTTGTTCCTTCACAACACTCACGTCCTGCCGGTCGAAAACTGGACACCCTACGTGTCACCACGAAACAACCGTTCAAACGGCTCCCCAGCGACTCCGCCTACGCCACTCTGATCGCGGGCATCCTGCCGCTGGAGCCGCACACGCGCATACGGGATCTCCGGCTCGCGCTGTGTGCTGATGTGGATCACGCATCGGTCCGCGCACGTCGTACGGACACGGTCGTCCTCGACAAGACCAAGCGGCGAGAACGTCGTCCGTCCCGACTTCTGCCCGCCCTCCTCGCCTTCGCCGTCCCGCTCGCCAGCGGCGCCGCACTCGTCCAAGCGCTCGGCCCGGACGGTGAGCACGGCCGTTGGGTGTCCGAGGTGTACGCGGCCGACGGAGGCGTGTCCGAAGTCCCCATCGCCACGGTGCGACGACTGTCGGCAAGCCGGTCAAGGGCGACACGGTGAGCGTCGTGTACGCCCCCAGCCGCCCCGAGCTCGGCGTCCGGCCCCAGGAGAGGGCGGGCGGCCGCTTCTTCGCCTTCCTCTGGATCTGGTCGTTGACCCTGTTCGCAGGGGCTTTCGCCACCAGCCCCTTCGCGATGATCAAGGACAAGATCGACTCGGCGCGCAGGCTCAGAGTGGACGTGCACGGTCCTGCGGCGGCGCTCCTGCTCGCAGGCGTATGCCTTCGTCCACCTGGGCGGGCTGACTGCTCACCCTCGCGGCAGCCGCCGGAGCCCGCGCGAGGAAGCTCACGGGGGACCAATGCACGGGCGACGGGTGACGGGTGACGCCAGCGCCCCATGCTCCCGTGCGGGCCTCGTCGCTTTCGCCGCCCGCCCGGCGGCCTGACTTCCCTGCCGTCAGTGCGCTTCACCAGGTGGGACGACCCACTCCGGGGGTTGTCCGGTAACCGCCGCGATGGTGTCGAAGTCGCCGTCGCAGTGGAGCACCGCCACCCCATGCCGCTCAGCCGTGGCCGCGATGAGCAAGTCTGGAACCGGAACTGCCCGGTGGAGCCCCTTCTCAGCCAGCAACGCCTGGATCTCGACTGCTCGAATCCCGATCTCGTTCGAGCGGCAGCAGAGCCGCCTTGACCGCAGGCTCCCTCAGCCGTGCCCAGGCGCTCTTGCCTACGAGGTACTTCGCTACCGCCATGCGCCCGCCATCACTCCTGGGTCACCGAGGTCGTCAAGCACTCCCTCTTCCAACAGCTCCATGAACCGCCGACGCTTGGCCGCAGCAACAAACTCTTCCAGCGCTCCGCTGAGCGTCGCCCGCTTGGTGGTCGTGCCCAGTATCGCCGCCGCCTCCTCCACGAGTGCGGCCCGGCCGCGCCTCACGGCAGCCGCCCTTCCGCGTTGATCTCCCGCACCCGTGCCCTCAGCACCTCTCCGAGCGCCGCCGGCCGCACGTCCTCCGGCGGACAGTCCCACTCCTTGCCACCACCAGGCGGACGTAGCTGTACGTACGTACCCACCCGCCCCATCACCCGCCCCACCCGCCCGTCCCGCACATCGACGGCGTACTCCCCCGTCACGGCTTGAGCCCCTGGAGTACGGCGGCGAGCCGCATCGCCGTGTCCAGATTGCAGCGCCCCAGCTCGACCAGCGGATACCGCGCCTCGCTCGCCAGCGACACCACGTCCACCCGCAGCGACGGCAACGTCACCGCCACCACCTCAAGCCCCTCCCGCAACTGGGCCACCACCTCTTCCGCAGCCCGCAGCCGCTCCGACGATCGCACCACCATGACCATGCACCTCCGCACACTGAGTGTTCGCTTTCCTCACACAGCGTGGCCGAATCGGCACTAGCCTGAACAGCGATGGCGCCCAACAACCCCACATGTCCAACAGGGAGTTGCCATGCCCGGACCAAAGGACCTAGACCCCTCCTCCTCTCCCCGCGCCCTGCTCGGCGCGGAACTGCGCCACGCGCGCGAGAAGCAAGGCCTGACCCAGGATGAGTTGGGCGAGCCGCTCTACGTGAGCGGCTCGTTCATCGGCCAACTGGAAGCCGGTACGCGCCGGATGATGCCGGAGTACGCCGTGAAGATAGACGAAATCCTGGGGACGGGCGGGTTCTTCGAGCGCAACTGCAAGGCGTCCACCAAGTCGAAGTATCCGGACCACTTCGCGGAGGCGGCCGAGGCGGAAGCGATCGCGACGGCCATCAAGGAGTACGCGCCGCTGCTGATCCCGGGCCTGTTGCAGACGGAGCCGTACGCGAGAGCGATCTTCCGCGCGTACCAGCCGACGGCGACGGAGGACGTGATCGACGGGCTGGTGGCGGCGAGGCTTGAGCGCGCCCACCTCCTCGACGATCCAACAAAGCCCCTGTTGTGGGTGGTTCTGGACGAGGCGGTACTGCGCCGGAAGGTCGGCGAGCATGCGGGGATGGCGGAGGCGCTGCGCCACGTGGCGGTGATGGCGCGGCGCCACAGAGCCATCGTGCAGGTGCTGCCGTTCGAAGCGGGTGCACACGCCGCGCTGGAGGGCGGCCTCAAGCTCATGACCTTCGAGGACGCTCCCCCGCTCGCCTATCTCCAGGGGCCGGAAGCAGGGAAGTTGGAGGACGATCCGGCCACCGTCGCCCGCCACGAACTGACCTACGATCTGGTCAGGGCCATGGCACTGTCACCGAAGGAATCCCTGGCCCTGATCGATTCAGTGGCGGAGGATTACGCGCATGGAGATCAGCCCTGAGTACGACCTGTCCACGGCGACTTGGCACAAGTCCAGCTACAGCGGCGGCAGCGGTGGCGACTGCCTGGAGGTAGCCACCTGGCGCAAGTCCACGCACAGCGGCGGCGACGGCGGCAACTGCCTCGAAGTAGCCGACGGCCACCCCGGCATCGTCCCCGTCCGGGACTCAAAAGACCTGCTCGGCCCGACGCTCGTGTTCCGGGCCGGGGCGTGGTCCGCGTTCGTCGCCGGGGTGAAGAACGGGCAGGTCGCAGCCGCCTGACTCGGCCCGGGGCTCAAGCCCCGGAGTCCGAGCCCTTTTCATTGGATTGGGCGGGTAAGAACTACCCAACCACCCGTCCAACTCCCGCCCACATCACGGCGAATGACTTTCCGTGACCGGCTTGCCACAGTACGTCGTGACGGTCTAGCGTGCCCGAATAACGAACAGAACAGCCCCCGCCGGTGCGGACAACACCGACGAGGGCTTAACCATCAAGATCGAATAGAGCGATCCCTTGGCTGCAAGCCAGCTTAATGCCGCCCCCTCCGCGCCCGCACATCCCCTCGCCAATCCGGGTTACGGAAAGCGCAGCGCACCCGAACAACTGCCCCGCCGGGAAAGCGATTTCGCCCACCTTCCCCGGCGCGAGGCATCCATCGCCGCGTACATCGACCGGCTGCCCGACGGCTCGGACATCTCCGTGAAGATGCTCGCCAAGGTCCTCCCGGACTACGGCCAGTGCGCCGTACGCACGTCCCTCCGCCGCCTCTCGGAAGCCGGCCACCTCCGCCTCGGCCGCGAGACGGTCACCGACACGACGACCGGCAGCCAGCGCTGGGTGACCCGAACGTTCTTCTCCCGTACGGCCAGGGACGACGCCTGGTGGGCAGCCTTCCAGGGCCAGGGCGGCAGCAAGACCAAGGCCACCCCCACCCAGCGGCCCAGCCGACCGCAGCCCCCGCAGCGTTCCCGCGCGTACGAGATCCTCGCCTCCGTCGGCCGTACCAAGCCGCAGATGTCCCTCTCGGCGGACGACTGCGTCACCCTCGAATCCGTCGCCACCGAGTGGCTGAGTCGCGGCGCCACCGACGCCGAGCTGCGGCAGGCGCTGACCTCCGGGCTGCCCGCCGAGGTGCACCGTCCCGTCGGCATCGCCCGAGCCCGGCTGGCAAAGCTCCCACCCGCACGCGCACCGCACCCCGACCCGGGCGGCGTCCCGGGCCCCGCCCCCACCCTCCGCATCCTGGAGTGCACCGAATGCCGGGCGCCCGCTCGCCCCGAGGCGCTGGCCGGCGGCCTGTGCCGGGTCTGCCGCGACGAACCGCCCCTCCCGCCCCGCGACGGCCTCCCCGAGGCCGATGTCCGCGCCCACGCGGCCAAGATCCGAGCGGCAGCTGCGACACGCCACCCCGAAAGGACCCGCGCATGACTGTTCAGCACACCCACGCCAGAAGCGGGGCACGATGTAGGGGAGGAGGCGATCTCATGACCCCCAGCACTGCCGAGCATGCCCAGATGTCCGTCGAGGACTTCGAGCACCTCGCTCGCCATGCTCCCGAAGCCGTGAAACTCGAATTCATCAAGGGAAAGCTGAAGGTCAAGCCAGTGCCGGACCAGCTCCATAGGGCCATCGTCATGTGGTTGCTGAGGCAGTGCATGCAGCAGCGCCCTGAACTGGACCTCTATCCGGAGCAGGACCTGAAGGTTGAGACGTACCGCGCCGGCCGGGCTATCGCGGACTGCGCCCTCGCTCCGATCGAGCACTTCGTAGGGCAGGACGGCATGTGGGCCGACCCCGACGGCGTACTCATGGTTGTGGAAGTAACCTCCCACGATTCCGACACCCAACTCCGTGACCGCGTCGAAAAGCGAGCCGGCTACGCGGAGGCGGGCATCCCCGTCTACCTCCTCATTGACCGGGACGACAACACGCTGACCGTATTCAGCGAGCCGAAGGACGGGGCGTACACACAGCACCCCTCGTACCCCTACGGAGCGGCCATCACGCTCCCCGACCCCGTCGGCATCACCCTCGAAACCGAGAAGCTCAAGGACTACATCCAGTGACAGCCCGACGCCATCGCCGAGCTGCCCGGTTCTCCGTACGCTCGGAGGCATGAGCACTTTGCGGGACGAACTGCATGAACTCATCGACCGACTGCCTGAGGCCCAGGTGGCACCGATACTCGCCATCGTGCGGGAGAGCACTCTGGCTGAAGACGGCGTAGACGAATGGCCGCTGCCCGACTTCGTGGGCGCTTTGTCGAGCGGCAAGGGGGATCTGGCTTCCAGGTCGAGTGAGATCCTGCGCGACGAGATGGGGCGCTCGCCCGAGTGATTGTCTGGGACACCGGTCCGCTTATCGCCGCTGTGGATGCGGAGGACAAGGACCACGCACGCTGCGTCGCACTGATGCGGCGTACCCCTCGCCACTTCAGCGTCGTGCGCCCCAAGCGGTCGCTGCCGTTCACGCTGCTTCCGTAGACAGGGACGCCGGCATGCTCGGGCGGGCGGAACGTGGCACTCCGCCGCCTCAGAGTAGTACCTGTACTTCTCCAGCTGGGGGCCCTTCTCTCCCCCACACACACGACGCCTGCCCTCCGCTCCCCCAACCGGGGGCGTGGAGGGCAGAGCGCCGCCGTGGGAGGCTCAGATGCCGTTCGTGAACAGGAGCTTGTTCGGTGTGCCGGGGGTGACGCCGGTCAGGACGTCCTTGGTGGAGTTGGTGTCGAGCCACTCCGCGATGTCGTACGACGTAGCCGCCGGGTTCGTCGTGTTGTAGAGCAAGGCGGTCCCGGCGACGTGCGGGGAAGCCATCGACGTGCCGTTCAGAGCGACGCTTCCGCCACCGAGCTTGGCCGAGATGATGGCGGTGCCCGGTGCGTACAGCTCCACGCAGGGACCGTGGTTGGAGAAGAACGCCTGCGCGTCGGAGTCGTCGGACGCCGCGACCGTGACCACGCGTTCCGCGGACGCCGGGGAGACGCCGCAGGCGTCCTTCGCGTCATTGCCGGCCGCGATGACCGGCAGGACGCCGCTGTCCGAGAGGGCGGTGGCGGCCTTGTTCACCAGGTAGGAACGCGCGCCACCGAGCGAACCGTTGAGCACGGCCGGCCGGTCGGGGTCCAGCGCGGCGTACGTCGCCGTCCATTCCAGTCCGGCGATGATCGTGGCGTTGCTGCCCTTGCCCTCGCAGTCGAGGACCCGGACGCTGATGAGGTCGGCCTGGCGTGCCACGCCGTACGTCGCCCCGCCGACCGTGCCCGCTACGTGCGTGCCGTGGCCCTGGCAGTCCTTCCCGAAACGCCCCTCCAGCGGGAAGGCGTCGAAGCCGAACCGGGCGCGCCCCTCGAACTCGTCGTGGTCGTAGTCGATGCCGGTGTCGAGGATGTACGCGTTGCCTCCGGCGCCGGTCGCGTCGGTGGTGAACTGGCCGTCGAGCGGCAGGAAGGGCTGGTCGATGCGGTCCAGGCCCCAGGACGCGGCGGGCCCGGACGCGGTGACCTCGGCGTCCTGCTCCACGGCCTCCACGTCCGGGTCGGCCCGTACCTCGGCGAGTTGGGCGTCGGTGAGCTTGGCCGCGAAGCCGTGCATCACCTTCTCGAAGCTGAACAGGGGGGTGACGCCGACCTGCTGCGCGGCTTTGGCGGCGTCCGACGCGGGCTTCATGGAGACCAGGTACTGGCCGGGAACGGCCTGGTCCGAGAGACGGAGCGGAGCGAGAGCGGAACCCTCCGCCGGGGCGGAATGAGCTGAGGCGGACAACGGGCCTACGGTCGCCAGGACAGCCGTGACGGCAGCCGCGAGGGCGATCCTCATCGGGTTTGGCATGGTCACGATGGCACCATGCAGAAACGGTCCCCCACAATCACTCTGTGCGGTGGTTTGAACACACTAAGTAGTGTCTACGTTCAACGTCAACGCCACTGAAAACGCCCGAGGGCGGCACCCCCGCAAAGGGAGTGCCGCCCTCGGTCGCGTCAGCGATGGAGCATGGAGCTATGGAGCTACTGATCCTGGGCGGATCAGAAGTCCATGTCACCGCCCGGCATGCCGCCGCCCGCGGGGGCACCGGCCTTCTCGGGCTTGTCGGCGATGACCGCCTCCGTGGTGAGGAACAGCGCGGCGATGGACGCGGCGTTCTGCAGGGCAGAGCGCGTGACCTTCGCCGGGTCGATGATGCCTTCGGCGATCATGTCGACGTACTCGCCGGTCGCGGCGTTCAGGCCGTGACCGATCGGCAGGTTGCGCACCTTCTCGACGATGACGCCACCCTCGAGACCACCGTTGACGGCGATCTGCTTGAGCGGGGCCTCCAGCGCCAGACGCACGGCGTTGGCGCCGGTCGCCTCGTCGCCCGAGAGCTCGAGCTTCTCGAAGACGGCCGTGGCCTGCAGCAGCGCCACGCCACCACCGGCGACGATGCCCTCTTCGACGGCCGCCTTCGCGTTGCGAACGGCGTCCTCGATGCGGTGCTTGCGCTCCTTGAGCTCCACCTCGGTGGCGGCACCGGCCTTGATGACGGCCACGCCGCCCGCGAGCTTCGCCAGGCGCTCCTGGAGCTTCTCGCGGTCGTAGTCCGAGTCGGAGTTCTCGATCTCGGCACGGATCTGGTTGACGCGACCCTGAACCTGGTCGCTCTCACCGGCGCCGTCGACGATCGTGGTCTCGTCCTTGGTGATGACGACCTTGCGCGCACGGCCGAGCAGGTCGAGACCGGCGTTCTCGAGCTTGAGGCCGACCTCCTCGGAGATGACGGTGCCACCGGTGAGGATGGCGATGTCGCCGAGCATGGCCTTGCGGCGGTCACCGAAGCCCGGAGCCTTGACGGCGACGGACTTGAAGGTGCCACGGATCTTGTTGACGACGAGCGTGGACAGTGCCTCGCCCTCGACGTCCTCCGCGATGATCAGCAGCGGCTTGCCCGACTGCATGACCTTCTCCAGCAGCGGAAGGAGGTCCTTCACGTTGGAGATCTTGGAGTTGACGATCAGGATGTACGGGTCGTCGAGCGACGACTCCATGCGCTCCATGTCGGTGGCGAAGTACGCCGAGATGTAGCCCTTGTCGAAGCGCATGCCCTCGGTGAGCTCAAGCTCGAGCCCGAAGGTCTGCGACTCCTCGACGGTGATGACGCCTTCCTTGCCGACCTTGTCCATCGCCTCGGCGATGAGCTCGCCGATCTGGGTGTCAGCGGCGGAGATGGAGGCCGTAGAAGCGATCTGCTCCTTGGTCTCCACGTCCTTGGCCTGCTCCAGCAGAGCGGCGGAGACGGCCTCGACGGCCTTCTCGATGCCACGCTTGAGGGCCATCGGGTTGGCGCCGGCGGCGACGTTGCGCAGGCCCTCGCGGACCAGCGCCTGGGCGAGGACAGTCGCGGTCGTCGTGCCGTCACCGGCTACGTCGTCGGTCTTCTTCGCGACTTCCTTGACCAGCTCGGCGCCGATCTTCTCGTACGGGTCCTCGAGCTCGATCTCCTTGGCGATGGAAACACCATCGTTGGTGATCGTGGGGGCGCCCCACTTCTTCTCGAGGACGACGTTACGGCCCTTCGGGCCGAGGGTGACCTTGACGGCGTCGGCGAGCTGGTTCATCCCGCGCTCGAGACCGCGCCGTGCCTCCTCGTCGAACGCGATGATCTTAGCCATGTGAAGTGGTCCTCCCGGACTGGGGTGGATAGCGGAGGACTGTGTGGCGCCCGCGACGGACGGCCTGCGACGCCGTGTGGTTCCTTGCCCCACCCGGCCTGCGGGCCTCGCCGACCCAGTCCTTCTGTCACTCTCACTGGGAGAGTGCTAACGCCAATGATTAGCACTCGACCCCTTCGAGTGCAAGCGTCCCCCGGGGAACAGCACACGCATGAAGGGCCTGTACCCGGTGTGGGGTACAGGCCCTTCATGCGTGAGTGCGTCGGTGGCCGATCGCGCCGAGATCAGACGGCGAGCTTGACCATGTCCGCCTGCGGACCCTTCTGGCCCTGCGAGATCTCGAATTCGACTCGCTGACCTTCTTCAAGGGTGCGGTACCCGTCCATCTGGATCGCGCTGTAGTGGACGAAAACATCCGCACCACCGTCGACCGCGATGAAGCCGTACCCCTTCTCCGCGTTGAACCACTTGACGGTGCCCTGAGCCATGGCTTAACTCCCCTATTTCTGGCCCTTGCACAGGACCGCACTTCGCGCGTCCTGGGTCAGACTCCTCCGCCCTCCGACAGGAGAGGGCGTGCGCCGGAACGCGTCGACCGCGGCTGAATGTATCCGCCCAACTGCCCTCTGCAACAGGTCAATCGGACGAGAAATCTGGGCATGACGGAACACGCGAATGCGAAGAATTCCCTGGCTTTCAGGGCAAGTCGGGCCGGACAAGGCACGCACAAGCGGCAATTGGGTCCGACACTTTGGCTGCTTCTTGTCGCGCGGGGACGCATTCTCATATGCGCCCGGCACAGGCAGCGGAGGGGGCTTCCCCAACTGTACCGCGCTCAACCATGCAGAATTGCCCCCTCCGCTTCTGTGGCGGAGAGGGCAATCGGCGTAACAGCGAGTGGGATCAGCCGCCGGCGACGGCGGGAATGATGGAGACACCCGCGCCGTCCGGAGTGGCCGTCTTCAGGCCGCCCTCGAAGCGCACGTCGTTGTCGTTCACGTACACGTTCACGAAGCGGCGCAGCTTGCCCTGATCGTCCAGGACGCGGGCCGCGATGCCCGGGTGGTTCTTCTCCAGGTCGGCGATGACCTCGGCGAGGGTCGCGCCCTCGGCCGGGACCTCGGCCTTGCTGTCCGTGTACGTACGGAGAATGGTCGGGATACGGACTTTGACGCTCATGCGAGGCCAGCCTCTCGGAAAGAGTCCAGGTTGGGGCGGATGACGGCGGACTGACCCGTGGTCGGGGCCACCGCCTCAAGGGTCTTCAGGCCGTCGCCCGTGTTGAGCACGACGGTCGTCAGGGACGGGTCAAGGAGACCGGCCTCGATGAGCTTCTTCGTTACGCCGACGGTCACGCCGCCCGCGGTCTCCGCGAAGATGCCCTCCGTCTCGGCCAGCAGCTTGATGGATTCCACCACCTGCTCGTCGTTGACGTCCTCGACCGCGCCGCCCGTGCGGCGGGCGATGTCCAGGACGTACGGGCCGTCGGCCGGGTTGCCGATCGCGAGCGACTTGGCGATCGTGTTCGGCTTCTGCGGCCGTACGACGTCGTGCCCGGCCTTGAAGGCGGTCGACACCGGCGAGCAGCCCTCGGCCTGAGCACCGAAGATCTTGTACGGCTTGTCCTCGACCAGACCGAGCGCGATGAGCTCCTTGAGCCCCTTGTCGATCTTCGTGAGCTGCGAGCCCGAGGCGATCGGGATGACGAGCTGGTCCGGGATCTCCCAGCCGAGCTGCTCGCAGATCTCGTACGCCAGGGTCTTGGACCCCTCGCCGTAGTAGGGGCGCAGGTTGACGTTGACGAAGCCCCAGCCCTCGCCCAGCGGGTCGCCGATGAGCTCGGAGCAGAAGCGGTTCACGTCGTCGTAGTTGCCCTCGATGCCGACGAGCTCGCCGCCGTACACCGCAGCCATGACGACCTTGCCCTGCTCCAGGTCGTGCGGGATGAACACGCAGGAGCGGAAGCCGGCCCGCGCGGCGGCGGCGCCGACCGCGCCGGCCAGGTTGCCGGTGGAGGAGCAGGAGAGCGTGGTGAAACCGAACGCGCGGGCCGCTTCGACGGCGATGGCCACGACGCGGTCCTTGAAGGAGTGCGTCGGGTTGCCGGAGTCGTCCTTGACGTACAGACCGCCGGTGACACCCAGCTCGCGGGCCAGGTTGTCGGCCTTGACCAGCTTGGTGAAGCCCGGGTTCAGGCTCGGCTTGGACGCCACATCGGCGGGCACGGGCAGCAGCGGCGCGTACCGCCAGATATTGTCCGGTCCGGCTTCGATCTCCTTGCGCAGCGCTTCGGCGTCCCCGAGCGGGAGGTCGTAGGCGACCTCAAGGGGACCGAAACAGGAAGAACAGGCGAAGATCGGGCCGAGTTCGAATCGTTCTCCGCACTCGCGGCAGGAAAGCGCGGTGGCGGGTCCCAGGTCTACGGGGAGATTCGTGGTGCTTGCATCAGCTTCAACAGACTGCACAGCCATGGTGGCGAGGCCCTTTCTCCTCATCTTCCCCACGGCGCATTTCGCCGTGAGACGGAATTGGCACCGTCCCCACCGTTACCTCGCGGTCGGCGGAATGGTTGCCGGGACTTCAACGGGCCGTTCCCTCTGTCCCTCTGGATGAGCGCTATGGCGCCGGGTCTGGACCCGGCGCGTTTGTTCCGCGGCACCCCCGAGATGCGAGGGACCTCCGCGTTGTTCAAGACTGTAACCGAACCCCCGGACGGATGAGACTGTCGTCCGCAACGCGAGATGGATCAACGACGAGCCGGACGACGGCTCACCTGACGAGGGAGAGGCACGTGCTGGAAGAGGTGGAGCGCTGGCTGGACCGGCGGTCCTGGTCCGCGGCCGACCGGCCGCTGGACCGGCTGATCGCGGCCAAGGCCGGGCGCGCCCTCACCGTAAGCGTCGTGCTGCCCGCCCTCGACGAGGAGGAGACGGTCGGCGACATCGTCGCGGCGATACGCCGCGAGCTGATGGGAGCCGTGCCCCTCGTCGACGAGCTGGTCGTCATCGACTCCGGCTCGAAGGACCGCACCGCCCAGGTGGCGACGGCGGCTGGGGCGCGGGTCGTCCACCGCGACGCGATACTGCCCCGGATACCGGCCGTCCCAGGCAAGGGGGAGGTGCTGTGGCGGTCACTCTTGGTGACGAGTGGCGACATCGTGTGCTTCATAGACGCGGACCTGAAGGAGTTCTCTGCCTCGTTCGTCTCGGGCATCGTCGGACCGCTGCTGACCGAGCCCGACGTGCACTTCGTGAAGGCGATGTACGACCGCCCCCTCGGCACTGAGTCCGGCTTGCTCGCCTCCGGCACTGAATCCGACTTGCTCGCCTCCGGCAAGACCCTAGGTCAGGGCGGCCGGGTCACCGAGCTGGTGGCGCGCCCGCTGCTCAATCTGCACTGGCCGCAGCTGGCCGGCTTCGTCCAGCCGCTGGGCGGTGAGTACGCCGTACGCCGCTCGCTGCTCGAACAGCTGCCCTTCCCCGTCGGTTACGGAGTGGAACTGGGCCTGCTCGTCGACTCGCTCCACACGGTGGGCCTCGACGCGCTGGCCCAGGTCGATGTCGGCGTACGCAGACACCGCCACCAGGACGGGCAGGCGCTCGGCCGGATGGCCGCGAGCATCTACCGGACCGCTCACCTGCGGCTTTCGCGCGGCCCGCTGGTACGGCCGGTGCTGACGCAGTTCGAGCGGTCGGAGGACGGATCCGGGTTCGTCCCGCGCACGCATACGGTCGACACGGAGGAGCGGCCGCCGATGCGCGAGATCGACGAGTACGCGGCGCGGCGGGCGGCTTAACCCGGAGTTGAGCCGTACGCACGTTTGAGGGCTTCCAGGACGGGCTAGGTTTCGGCACATGGTCTCCGAGCACGCTGCACAGGTTCTTGTCGCTTCCAACCGCGGCCCGGTTTCGTACACCCTCCGTGAGGACGGCTCGCTCGCCGCCAAGCGCGGCGGCGGCGGTCTGGTCTCGGGCCTGTCGGCGATCGGCCGGGACGCCGATTCCCTGTGGGTGTGCTCGGCGCTGGGGGACGGCGACCGGGAGGCGGTACGGCGCGGGACGAGCACGGCGGGCGTACGGATGCTCGACATCGACGCCGGTGTGCACGCGGACGCGTACAACGGCATCGCGAACTCCGTGCTGTGGTTCGTGCACCACATGCTGTACCAGACGCCGCTGGAGCCCGCTTTCGACGCCGAGTTCCGGCGCCAGTGGGGGGCGTACGAGACGTACAACCGCGCCTTCGCCGACGCGCTCGCGGCCGAGGCGGCGCCCGGTGCGGCTGTGCTGGTGCAGGACTACCACCTGTGCCTGGTGCCGGGCATGCTGCGCGAGCTGCGCCCGGACCTGCGGATCGGCCACTTCACACACACTCCGTGGGCCCCCGTGGACTACTTCCGGCTGCTGCCGGACGACATCGCGCGCCAGCTGGTGAGCGGTCTGCTGGGGGCGGACAGGGTGGCGTTCCTGACCCGGCGCTGGGCGGACGCCTTTGTGGCGTGCGCGGTGGATGTGCTGGGCGCCGATGCCCTGGAGGGCACGGCGGTCGGCGTGCACGGCCTCGGCGCCGACGCGGAGTTCCTGCGGGAGCGGGCGCATCAGGAGGACGTGGACGAGTGGCTGGTGCGGCTGCGGGAGCGGGTCGGGGCCGGGCGGAAGACGATCGTCCGCGTCGACCGTACGGAACTCTCCAAGAACATCGTGCGCGGGCTGCTCGCGTACCGGCAGCTGCTGGCGGACCGGCCCGAGTGGCGGGGGCGGGTGGTTCACGTGGCCTTCGCCTACCCCTCGCGGCAGGACCTGGCGGTGTACCGCGACTACACGGCGGCCGTGCGGCGGCTGGCCGACGAGATCAACGCGGAGTACGGGACGGACGACTGGCAGCCGGTGCTGATGGAGCTGGACGACGACTTCGCGCGGTCGTTGGCGGCGTACCGGATGGCTGACGTGGCACTGGTCAACCCGATCAGGGACGGCATGAACCTCGTCGCGAAGGAGGTGCCGGTCGTCTCCGACGCGGGGTGCGCGCTGGTGCTTTCACGGGAGGCGGGGGCGTATGAGGAGCTCGGCGACGACGCGATCGTCGTGAACCCGTACGACGTCATGGCGACGGCCGAGGCGCTGCGCGCGGCGCTGGTGATGGAGCCGGGCGAACGGGCGGAGCGCACGAAGCGCCTGGCCGCGGCGGCGACGGCGCTGCCGCCGGCGACGTGGTTTTTGGCGCAACTGTCGGCGCTGACGGCGAATTAGCGCGGGCTCCGCCCCCGGATGCGCGTGCTTTTGGGTGCGTCCGCGGGCGCGCGTGCATTGCGGTGCGACCCCGGGCGCGCGTGCATTGGGGTGCGACCCCGGGCTGCGTGTTTTGGGTGCGCGCCCGAGCGCGGCGGCGGTGCGGTGGGGGTCCCGGTGCCTGCGGCGCTTTTCCCCTACCCGCCCCTTCCCGAACCGGGGCGCTGCCCCGGACCCCGCTCCTCAAACGCCGGAGGGGCTGAGAAGGTGCCGCGTTGCGGCAACCATCCAGCCCGTCCGGCGTTTGAGGACACGCCCGAAGGGCGTCTGTGTTGTCTGGGGGCTGGGGGCTTGCCCCCCACGCGGCGGCAGCCGCAAATGTCACAGCCGGGAAGGGGCGGGGTGGGGAAAGCGCCGCAGGCAGCCGCACCCCGCCCCCGCACCCCCACCCAGTGCCAAGCCCGGCCCCGATCAAGCCCGTCCGGCGATTGAGGACAAGGCCGCCAGCAGCCCGACCACTCCCGACGGGCCGTCCACCACCAGGTCCGCCCGGTCCGCGAGCGCAGGGACCTCGCTGCCACTGCACACCAGCAGCCCAGGAACCCCCTCCGTACGAAGCTTCTCCACCGTCGAGTACGCCGCGACGTCGCCCAGGTCGTCCCCCGCGTACAGCACGCACCCGGCCCCCACCTCACGCACGTACTCCGCCAGCGCCACACCCTTGTCCGTGCCCGGCGGCCTCAACTCCAGCACCAGACGGCCCGGTTCGACGATCAGCCCGTGGCGGGCAGCGAGTTCGGCGAGAGGGACGCGCAGGGACTCGAACGCCCTCACAGGATCCTCCGCACGGCGCGTGTGCACGGCGACGGCCTGGCCCTTCTCCTCGATCCACGAGCCGCGCCAGGCCCCCATGCCCTCAAGGAATCCGGGGAGTTCGGCGCGGGCGGCCTGCACGCCGGGGTGCGCGGCAGGGGCGCGGACCGTGCCGGTGACGGCGTCCCAGCGCTCGGCGCCGTAATGGCCCAGCACGACGAGGCGTTCGAGACCGGGTACCCCGGCGAAGCCGCCGTAACGGACCGCGACGCCGGCCGGGCGACCAGTGATCACGGCCACGGCCCCGACCCGCGACGCGAGTGCGGCGATCGCGTCCACCGCTCCCGGATGCGCCCGGGACTGTTCCGGGTCAGGAACGATGTCGGCGAGCGTGCCGTCGAAGTCAAGGGCGATCAGCGCCCGCTCCGGCGCCGCCAGCAGCGCGGCGAGACCGTCGCGGCCGGCCGGGGTCGAGGGCGTGAAGTCGGTCGGCAGGGAGTGCGGGTGCGGGTGCGGTTGCGGTTGCGATTGGCTTCCCATGGCCTCTGACCCTACCGGCGCACGCCCCGCCCGGCACGGGCTCAGCGGCGTTCGCGGCGAGCGTCCCGTACCCGGCGGAGGCGGTTGACCGTGACGGGGTCGTGGGCGAGGGCGCGCTCGTCGTCGAGCAGGGCGTTGAGGAGCTGGTAGTACCGGGTCGGCGAGATACCGAGCTGCTCCCGCATCGCCCGCTCCTTGGCCCCGGCCCCGGACCACGACCGCCGCTCGACGGCGAGGACGGCCCGGTCCCGCTCGGAGAGCTCAGCAGGCTCAGCGGGCTCGGGACCGCCGAGCTCTGCGTCGTAAGGCATATGAGCAGTCTAGGGCGGGGGCAAAACGCCTCACTCATCCCTACTCCGCGTTCTCCGTCGCCGCCGCGTCCCGCCCAATCGCCCCCAGCGTCCCCGTCGGGTCACCATTGGGCCCGACCACCGACCCGATCTGCTTCTTGATGCTCTCGCTGACCTTCGCCCACGACGTCTTGCCGACCGGGTAGAGCGTCGACTGGGGCAGCGTCTCCAGGAACGGCCACAGCTCCTTGTGCTCCGGGTCCGCGGCCATCGTCTCGGACGCGGAGACGGTGACCGGCAGCAGGTCGTACTGGTCGGCGAACTCCAGGACGTTCTCGTCGCTGTACGCGAAGTCGAGGAACTCGCCGATCTGCTTGCCGTGGCCGTGCTGCTTGAAGCCCATCATCCAGTCGGCGACGCCCATGCTCGACCTCGCCTTGCCGTCGGGCCCCGGCAGCGGCACCATGCCGACCTTGACGCCCTTCTTCGCGGCCTGCTGGAGGAGGGAGGGGTGGCCGTTGAGCATGCCGACCTCACCGTTCGCGAACGCCGTGAAGGCCGGCTTCCTGTCGAGCTTGCCCGGCGCGACGGGGCCGGTCAGCCGCCCGCCGACGAGGGTGTCCTTCAGCCAGCTGAAGGCCTCGATGTTCTGCGGGGAGTCGATCGTGTAGGTACCGACCTGGTCGGTGTACCCGCCGCCGTTGCTGAGCATCCACATCATGGTCTCGGCCTGCGCCTCCTCGTTGCCCAGCGGCAGCGCGAAGGGGTACGTCACGCCGCGCTGCTTCAGCGCCTTGGCCGAGCTCTCGATCTCGTCCCACGTCTTGGGGGGCTCAAGGCCGGCCTGAGTGAAGAGCGTCTTGTTGTAGAAGAGCAGGCGGGTGCTGGCGACGAACGGGATGCCGTACGACACCCGGCCGACCTCGCCCGCCTCGGCGAGCGGGGCGAGCAGGTTGGCCTGTACGGGGATGGAGAGCATCTCGTCGACGGAGTAGAGCTCGTCCTCGGCCGCGTAGTCGGCGTACGCACCGATCTGCGCGATGTCGGGCGCGTTGCCGGCCTCGACCATCTCGGCGACCTTGCGGTCGACGTCCTTCCAGTCGTAGACCGAGACGTCGACCTTGATGCCCTTGTGCTCGGCCTCGAACGCGGTGGCGACGCCGTCCCAGTACTGCTTGGTGCTGTCGCCGCCCTCGGGGTCGTAGTCCGCCGCGACGAGCTTGAGCGTGACATCACCGCCTTCCGAGCTTCCGCATCCGGCCAGGGCCACTGTCATGCCCAGTGCCACCACTGTCGCGGTCAAACCCAAGAAGCGCCGGTGCACAGCTCTTTCCCACCTACTGATTCGTTGATTCGTTGTCCGACATGCGCGTGAGCTGCGATTTTCTCCCAGTCCGTGCCATGAGGTCTACACCAGTGCGGTCTCACTTGTGCAACACCTGCGCGCGAAGTGGACTAGACCTTTCCAGGGTCTACGCGCGAGACTGTCCTCGTGAAACACGTCATCGCCCTCGATGTGGGCGGCACCGGGATGAAGGCCGCGCTGGTCGGCGCGGACGGCGTACTGCTGCACGAGGCCCGCCGGGCCACCGGCAGGGAGCGGGGACCGGACGCCGTCGTCGAGACGATCACCGGCTTCGCCGCCGAGCTGCGCGCGTACGGCGAGGAGCGGTACGGCGAAACCGCCTCCGCCGCGGGCGTCGCCGTGCCCGGCATCGTCGACGCCGAGAACGGGATCGCGGTGTACGCCGCCAACCTGGGCTGGCGCGACGTACCCATGCGCGAACTCCTCAGCGGGAAGCTGCACGGCGTGCCGGTCGCGCTCGGCCACGACGTACGCACCGGTGGCCTCGCCGAAGGGCGGATCGGGGCGGGCAGGGGCGCCGACCGGTTCCTGTTCGTACCGCTCGGCACCGGGATCGCCGGCGCCATCGGCATCGATGGCGTCATCGAGTCCGGAGCCCACGGCTGCGCCGGCGAGATCGGCCACATCGTCGTACGCCCCGGCGGCACCCTGTGCGGCTGCGGCCAGCGCGGCTGCCTGGAGCGCTTCGCCTCCGCCTCCGCCGTGTCCGCCGCCTGGGCCGCCGCCTCCGGCGACCCGGACGCCGACGCGGCCGACTGCGCGAAGGCCGTCGAGTCGGGTGACCCGAGAGCCCGGGAGGTGTGGCTGGAAGCCATCGGCGCGCTCGCCGACGGGCTCGTCACCGCGCTCACCCTCCTGGACCCGCGCACGCTGATCATCGGTGGCGGACTGGCCGAGGCGGGGGAAACCTTGTTCACACCACTGCGGGCGGCCGTCGCGGAACGCGTCACGTTCCAGAAGCTGCCCTCGATCGTTCCGGCGGCCCTCGGGGACACCGCCGGATGCCTGGGCGCGGGGCTCCTCGCCTGGGATCTTCTCGAAGTCCAACGCGATTCCACGGAAGCCACGGAGGTATCCGCCTGATGGCCGGACGCGCTGCAAGCAAGGTTCTTTCCGGCGCCCGGGTGGTGCTGCCCACCGGGACCGTCGAGAACGGCCGGGTCATCATCGAGGGCACCCGCATCGCCGGCGCCGCCCCGGCGGACACCCCGGCCCTGGACCTCTCCGGCCACTGGATCGTGCCCGGCTTCGTCGACATGCACGTGCACGGCGGCGGCGGCGCGTCCTTCACCTCCGGCACCGCCGAGGACGTACTCAAGGGCGTACAGACGCACCGCGAGCACGGCACCACGACCATCGCCGCGTCGACCGTGACCGGCGAGATGGACGTACTCACCCGGCAGGCCGCGCTGCTCTCCGAGCTGGTCCAGCAGGGCGACCTGGCCGGCATCCACTTCGAGGGTCCGTTCATCTCCCCGTGCCGCAAGGGCGCGCACAGCGAGGACCTGCTGCGCGACCCCGACCCGGCCGAGGTCCGCAAGCTGATCGACGCCGCGCACGGCACGGCGAAGATGGTCACGCTGGCGACCGAACTGCCCGGCGGCATCGACTCGGTGCGGCTGCTCGCCGAGCACGGCGTGATCGCCGCGATCGGCCACACGGACGCGACGTACGAGCAGACCATCGAGGCCATCGACGCGGGCGCGACGGTCGCCACGCACCTCTACAACGCGATGCCGGCTCTCGGCCACCGCACACCCGGCCCGATCGCCGCGCTGCTCGAAGACGAGCGGGTCACGGTCGAGCTGATCAACGACGGCACGCACCTGCACCCGGCCGCGCTTGAGCTGGCGTACCACCGGGCGGGCTCCGCGCGGGTCGCGTTCATCACGGACGCGATGGACGCGGCGGGCTTCGGCGACGGCACGTACCTGCTCGGCCCGCTGGAGGTCGAGGTCAAGGACGGCGTCGCGCGGCTCGCCGAGGGCGGCTCGATCGCGGGCTCCACGCTCACCCTCGACACCGCCTTCAAGCGCGCGGTGACCGTCGACCGGCTGCCGGTCGAGGACGTCGTACGGTCGGTCTCCGCCAACCCCGCCCGCCTGCTCGGCGTCGACGACAGGGTCGGTTCGCTGGAGCCGGGCAAGGACGCGGACCTGGTGGTCCTGGACGCGGACTTCACGCTCAAGGGCGTGATGCGCAAGGGCGCCTGGGTGATCGAGCCGTAGGCAGCGAGCAGCGGTTGGCCCGGACCTCTGGGCCAACCGCTTTCTTTTTGGCATGATCGCCCCGACAGAGTTGAATGGTAAGCGCTTTCTACGGTTCTACGGTCTTTACGGGGGTTCCGCAGGTGATCCTGACGGTCACGCTGAACACCGCACTCGACATCACCTACCGCGTGCCGGCCCTCACACCGCACGCCTCCCACCGGGTGACCGATGTCGCGGAACGCCCCGGCGGCAAGGGCCTCAACGTCGCCCGCGTGCTGGCCGCCCTGGGCCACGACACGGTGGTGACGGGTTTCGCGGGCGGCCCCTGCGGCGCCGTACTCCGCGACCTGCTCGCGCCCCTGCCCCCCGTCGACGCGCTCGTCCCCGTCAGCGGCAACACCCGCCGCACCATCGGCGTCGTCGACGCCACCACCGGCGACACCACCCAGCTCAACGAACCGGGACCGGCCATCACCCCCGACGAGTGGGCCGCGTTCCTCTCCTCGTACGCCGAACTCCTGCCCGGCGCCCGGGCGGTGGCCCTGTGCGGCAGCCTGCCCCCCGGCATCCACGTCGGCGCGTACGCCGATCTGATACGCCGCGCCCGCACCGCCGGCGTCCCCGTACTCCTGGACACCAGCGGCGAACCGCTGCGCCGGGGCATCGCCGCCCGCCCCGACCTCGTCAAGCCCAACGCCGACGAACTCGCGCAGCTCACCGGCTCCCGCGACCCCCTGCGCGCCACCCACGACGCCCGCCGCCGGGGCGCGCACACCGTGGTCGCCTCCCTCGGCGCGGACGGCATGCTCGCCGCCACCCCCAAGGGCCTCTGGCAAGCGGCCCCGCCCGCCCGCGTGAAGGGCAACCCGACCGGCGCGGGCGACTCGGCGGTGGCCGGGCTGCTCTCGGGGCTGGTGGAGGGACTGCCCTGGCCGGAGCGCCTGGCGCGGGCGGTGGCGCTGTCGGCGGCGACGGTAGTGGCCCCGGCGGCGGGCGAGTTCGACGTCACGACGTACGAGGCCCTGCTCCCGCAGGTCGAAGTCACCGCCCACGCCACGGCGGCGTAACCAAGCACTCACCGCCACGAACACCAGGGGATCGCATGCCACTCGTCAGCACCGGCGAACTCGTCACCGCCGCCCGGGAATCGGGCCACGCTGTCGCCGCCTTCAACGTCATCACGCTGGAGCACGCGGAGGCGATCGCGGCCGGCGCGGAGCGGGCGGGCGCGCCCGCCGTCCTCCAGATCTCCGAGAACGCCGTGAAGTTCCACGGCGGCGACCTCACCGCCATCGCCGCAGCGGTGACGGCCGTCGCCCGCACCTCCGCCGCGCCCCTCTCCCTCCACCTCGACCACGTCGAGTCCCTCGAGCTGCTGCGCGCGGCGCACCCGGCGGGCTTCAGCTCGGCGATGTTCGACGCGTCGAAGCTGACGTACGGCGACAACGTGAAGGCCACGGCGGACGCGGTCCGCTGGGGCCACGAGCGCGGCATCTGGATCGAGGCGGAGCTGGGCAAGGTCGGCGGCAAGGAGGGCGAGCCCCCGCTCGACGCGCACGCCCCGGGCGTCCGCACGGACCCGGCGGAGGCGAAGGCCTACGTGGCCGACACGGGCGTCGACGCCCTGGCCGTCGCCGTGGGCTCGTCCCACGCGATGACGGACCGCACGGCGGCCCTGGACCACGAACTGATCACCGCCCTGCGCGACGCCGTACCGGTGCCGCTGGTCCTGCACGGCTCGTCGGGCGTACCGGACGAGGAGATCCGGGGGGCGGTGGCGGCGGGCATGGTCAAGATCAACGTCGGCACGGCCCTGAACACGGCCTTCACGGGCGCGGTACGGGAGTACCTGGCCGCCAACCCGACGACGGTCGACCCCAGGAAGTACATCGCCCCGGCTCGCGAGGCGATGACCGGGACGGTGGAGCACTTCCTGGGGCTGATGCGCCCCTAAAGAAGGGGGGTCACTGGATGTGGCCGGCCTTGAGCTCCAGTCGGTCGAGGTTGGCCTCGCACTGGTCGCCCGTGCCGCAGGAGATCACAAAGGTGTTCTCGCCCTCGGTGAGGTTGACGAAGGCGAAGGTGTTGGTCCAGCCCTTGTCCCAGGCGCCTTCCTCGGCGTGGGCGAAGTTCTTCATGTTCAGGCCACCGCCGTGCGGCTTCCCGTTGACGGTCAGCGAGGTCTTCGCGTCCTTGCCCGGCACGCCGTAGTCGATCGACAGCGTGTACGCCCCGGCCTTCGGCACCTTCACCGTCCAGGTCGCCGAGGCGCCCGGCGTATTCAACGGGACGTACGCGCCGCTCGACGACCTGGCGCCGGGGATCGTGGTGTCCGTGGAGAAACCGGAGAGCTGGAGAAGAGCCGCGTCCTTCTTGGGCAGCTCGACGGCCGGCTTGTCGGGCTTGTCCTTCGGTTCCTCGCTCGGCTTGACCGTCTGACCCGCGCTGGAGCCGCCGCCGCCCGTGTCACCGGCCTGCGCGTTCGTCTTGTCCTTGTTGTTGCTGGTCAGCAGGGCGATGCCGATACCTATGACGACGACCGCGACCACTGCCACCGCGCCGATCAGCAAACCCTTGGTGTTGGGCCCGCCACTGCGGCCGCCACCACCACCGCCGCCCGCGTACGAGACCTGGCGGGTGGGTGCGCCGCCGGGCTGCGTCTCGGGGGCCGCGTAGTGGGCATTGGGCTGGCTGTAATTCTGCTGGCCCTGCTGGGCCTGCTGGCCGTACGCCTGCTGCGGGGGCACCTGCTGGCCGTACTGCTGCTGCCCGTACTGCCGCTGGCCGACCGTTCCCACCTGGTGGTACGAGGTTCTGGGCACCCCTGGCTGCGAGGCCGGACCCGGGTAGCCGTAGCCGCCCGAGCGGGGCGAGACCGCGCCCGCTGCCTGTCCGTCCTCGTAGAGGTAGCCGAACGGATCGTCGTCCTCAGGCGTGCTCGTGCCGTTGTTCGCGGCAGTCATCCCTGGTCACTCCTCACCATGTTCGCCAGCCGTCGCCGACCGGGCGAGCCTACCCCGAATGGGCAACCCGAAGGTTTGGCGTAGAACACAGTGCGGTAATAGGGCGTCCGTCAGCCCGCTCGCCTGTGAACCTTGGCACGGGAGCGTTTCTCCACGTACATCCGCTGGTCAGCGGACTGCAACACCTCTTCCGCCGACATCCCGCAGCTCGCCCAGCCGATGCCGAAGCTGGCTCCGACGCGGACCGCCCTGCCGTCGACCCGGATCGGCGGAATGATGGCGTTTCGCAAGCGTACGGCCAGGTCGGCGGCGTCCGCGCTGCCGAGACCGTCGGCGAGAACGACGAATTCGTCACCCCCGAGGCGGGCGACCGTATCGCCGTCGCGTACGCACGTCGTCAGGCGGCGGGCCACCTCGATCAGGACGGCGTCGCCGGTGTGGTGCCCGAACCGGTCGTTGATCGACTTGAAGCCGTCCAGGTCGCAGAAGAGGACGGCGAGACCCTTCGTGCCGTCGTCGACGGCACCTCCGCCTGCCCCTCCGTCGGCGTCCGAGGTGGGCGCGTACATGTGGACGTGGTGGTCGTAGGAGCCCGCGTCCGTGTGCGGGTTGTAGTCGAAGCCGTGCTCGGGCACGGCGCTCCCGGGCGCGGCCGGCTCGCCGTACGCCGCGTCCAGGGCCTCGATCGCCGTGGCGCGCACGGAGTGCGGGCGGCGGCACAGCCGGGCGGCGAGGCGCGAGCGCAGCTCGGCGCTGTTGGGGAGGCCGGTGAGCGAGTCGTGGGAGGCGCGGTGAGCGAGGTGCAGCTCGTGGCGCTTGCGCTCCTCGATGTCCTCGACGTGGGTGAGGAGGAAGCGCGGGCCGTCAGTGGTGTCGGCGACGACGGAGTTACGCAGGGACACCCAGACGTACGTCCCGTCGCGCCGCCCCAGGCGCAGCTCGGCGCGCCCGCCCTCGGCCGACGTACGCAGCAGGGTCCCGATGTCCTCGGGATGGACGAGGTCGGCGAACGAATAGCGGCGCATCGCGGAGGCGGGACGGCCCAGCAGCCGGCACAGCGCGTCGTTCGTCCGCAGCAGCCGGCCGTGCTGGTCGCCGCCCATTTCGGCGATGGCCATGCCGCTGGGGGCGTACTCGAAGGCCTGGCGGAAGGATTCCTCACTGGCGCGCAGGGCCTGCTGCTCGCGCTCCAGGCGGACGAGGGCGCGCTGCATGTTTGCACGAAGCCGGGCGTTGCTGATCGCAATGGCCGCCTGGGACGCGTACATCTGGAGCGCCTCCTGGCCCCAGGCGCCGGGGTGGCGTCCGTTGCGGGGGCGGTCGACGGAAATGACGCCGAGGAGCTCCTGGCCGCCGCCTGACGCGTACATGGGGGCGTAGAGGCGGTCCTGCGGGTGCCACTCGTCGGCGAAGCGGGGCTCGGGGCCGTCGGTGTGCCATTGGGGTACGTCGTCCTCGAGGAGGACCCAGCCCTCGGTGTGCGGGATGAAGTGCAGGTCACCCCATGCCTCGCCCATGGAGAGGCGGCGTTCCCAGGAGGCGCGGGAGCCGACGCGGCCGGTGATCAGGGCTTCGGCTGCGGGGTTGCCCGCGAAGGCGGCGATGACCAGGTCGCCGTCGGGCTGGACGAGGTTTACGCAGGCCAGCTCGTATCCCAGGCCGGCGACTATTCCGTCGGCGACGGCCTGCAGGGTGTCAGCCAGGCTGGTGGCCCGATTGAGGTCGGCGACCACCTGGTGCAGCTGCCGCAGCGTCGCCAGGCGGACGTACGGCTCGGACTCGGCCTCCATTGTTCGCTCTCCCCGAGACCTCGACAGCAACTCCAGGATTCTCATCGCCGCACTTTGTTGCAGTATCACGGCCACTGAATCACAGCGAGCTGCCCACTCGGTACACAGGGTCAGCAATTACTGGGCTCTGTGACTCAAGTCACGTCAGGTGGTGAAGGGTAGCGAATGGCTGGGTGAGGTGGCTGGGAGCGCTCCAAAGGTTTTTTGAACGCAAATACGGACACGAGCTGCGCTGAGACCTGGGCTCGGAGCCGGAGCCGGAGCCGGAGCCGGTCCTAGGACCGGGAGGGGAGCGTACTGGTCCCAATGCCCGATGGTGGCGACGGGAGCCGCGGGCATAGCGTTCCCTGTGTGTTCCAAACGACGACCTCCACCCAGCCCTCCACCCAGCCCGCTGCCTCCATCCCCCATCCTGAGGGGGTGAGCAGCGAAGAGTTCCGGGCCGCTATGTCCCGCTTCACGGCGGGCGTGACCCTCGTGACCGCACACGATCCGGACAGTGGGGCGCGCGGTGAGGACGTCGGCATGACGGCGACGGCCTTCATGTCGGTGTCGCTGGACCCGCCGCTGGTGATGGTGAGCGTACGCAACGGCTCACGCATGGACGATCTGCTGGCGGAGCAGCCGCTGTGGGCGGTCTCACTCCTGTCGGAGAGCCAGCGGCACATCGCGGGACGGTTCGCGATGAAGGGCCGGCTGAGCGACCGCCTGCTGTTCGAGGACATCCCACACACGCGCGGCACTGCGTCCGGGGCCCCGCTGATCGGCGGAGCGCTCGCGGTGGTGGAGTGCGGGACGGAGCAGCGGGTGGTCGCGGGGGACCACACGCTGGTGATCGGCCGGGTGCTGGAGGTGGACGTGGCGAGCGGGGACGACGGCCCACTGGCGTACTTCAAGGGCCGCTACCGGCACTTGGGCTAATCGCGGGGCGGTCCGGGGCGGTCCGGGCAGTCCGGGGCCAGTCCCTGCTAGTCCCAGCCGCCCGAGCGGCCGCGCTTGGTCTCACTGCGTGCCTTCTTGTTCCGCAGACGACGCTCGTTGATGCCCCGTGGAATCTTCTTGGCCCGGCGCGGCTTGGGCGGCGGGGCGGTCGCTTCGGCGAGCAGGGCCGCCATCCGGACGAGAGCGGTCTCGCGGTTGCGCCACTGGGAGCGGTGCTCGGACGACCGTACGGAGACGACGCCGCCCACCAGCCGGGAGGCGAGCCGCTCCAGCGCGCGCTCCTTCCAGACGGGGGGCAGCGCTTCGGTCTTCGCCAGGTCGAAGCGGAGTTCCACCTGGGAGTCGGTGGTGTTGACGTGCTGGCCGCCGGGTCCGGAGGACCTGGAGAAACGCCACATGAGCTCTGCCTCCGGCAGGGAGACAGCACCGCGAATGACATGAGGCCCGGACATGAGTCCAATGATCCCGTGTTCTCACCCACCGCGTCACCCACTTTTCCGTGGAGACGTTTCCGTGGAGCCGGATTCCCGTGGAGACCTGGAACCTTGCGGCGGCCTGTTGGCGTTAGAGCGGGTGAGGGTAGCTTCGGACCTCACGGGTCCGACCGGCCCGCACGACTCCAAGGAAGAGGACATCTCGATGGCTGTAAGTCTGTCCAAGGGCGGCAACGTCTCGCTCACCAAGGAGGCCCCGGGCCTGACCGCCGTCACGGTGGGCCTCGGCTGGGACGTCCGTACGACCACCGGTACCGACTTCGACCTCGACGCGTCCGCGATCGCGGTCAACCCGACCGGCAAGGTCTACTCCGACGGTCACTTCGTCTTCTTCAACAACAAGGCGACGCCGGACCAGACCATCGTCCACACCGGTGACAACCGCAGTGGCGAAGGCGCGGGCGACGACGAGGCGATCAACGTCAACCTGGCGGCCCTGCCGGCCGACGTAGACAAGATCGTCTTCCCGGTCTCGATCTACGACGCCGTGACCCGCAGCCAGAACTTCGGCCAGGTGCGCAACGCGTACATCCGCATCGTCAACCAGGCCGGTGGCACCGAGATCGCCCGCTACGACCTGAGCGAGGACGCCGCCACCGAGACCGCGATGGTCTTCGGCGAGCTCTACCGCAACGGCGCGGAGTGGAAGTTCCGCGCGGTCGGCCAGGGCTACGCGTCCGGCCTGACGGGCATCGCGTCGGACTTCGGCGTCAACATCTAACTGCACCTCAGCTTGCAGGGCACGTTGTAGGTGCAGGTGCAGGTGCAGATGCAGGCCTGTTGAGCAGGGCCCTGGCTTCGGCCGGGGCCCTGCTGCGTTGCCCGGGGCTTCGTGCGCCCCGGAGCGTTGGTCGCGTCTGCGATGGGGGCCGCCACACGTAAGTGTGGCGCCGGAGGCCCGCCCCTCAAGGGCGCTCCTACGTCGCGTCGCCTACGGCGATTCCGCTCCGCTTCTCCCTTGACCGCCGACCCTCCGCCGCAATGCTTCTGGGGGGCGGCCCCCGGGGGGAGCCCACGGGGAAACTCCGGGGAGTGGCTGCTGTGCCGCTGCCGACCGACGGGCTCGGTGATTGGGGCGCACGACGTCTAGGGGGCGGTGCGGCCCCAGGCTCAGCGGCCGACGGGAACGGCCGCTGGTGCGACATCCCCATTCCCACGCACACGAGTCACCCATGTCGGCAGGTGGCCGGCCGTTCGGGTCGACCTGCGGACTATCCCGCCTGCGGGTGGGGCGCGGAGTTGCATGGGGTGACTCGGGCCGGTTCGGCGTCCACCCCGACCGGTGATCGGCGAAGCCTCAAGCGGGTTGCTGATGTGGATGGGTGGTGAGGCACCGACTGCGCCTGCCCATCCCCGCAAATGAATCACACGAGCCGCCTTCCGTCGCCCGAGTCAGGATGTGGGTCGAAACGCTCCCGTGAGAGCCGGAAACGACAGGGCTGAGACGGGTGGGGCTGGAGGGGCGTTGCGGCTCGTCAAGTACCGGGTTCGTTGCGCACCAGGCCCCGAGCGGGCCGTCGGAGCAAGCGAACCCCACCCACCACGACCGAAGGGCTCCCGTGACGGCCGGAAGCGATACGGCTGAGACCGGTGGGACGGGAGGGGTGCTGGGATTCATCAAACGCTGAGTTCGTCGCGTTCCGAGACACCCCCAGCCGGGCCGGTGTGCGCTCGAGCCCGCAGCGGAACGAACGCCCCAGCCCGCCATCCAACACGCGAGCGTTGGCGGCCATCAAGTGCCCCGTCAATAGCGCTCCAAGACCTCGAACCGGGTGATTGGGCCGACCGACTCACCACCCTCCCCGCCAGCGGGTCGAAACACCCCCGCGATGACCGCAAACAAGACAGCTGAGACAGATGGGACTGGAGGCGCGTCAGAGCTCGCCAAGTGCCGGGTTCGTCGCATTCCAACACCCCAGACCGGGCCGAACCCACCAACGACGAAAGCAAGCTTCCCCACGGCCCAACCGTGTGTCGGTGGAGGCTGACGTGGCCGGCCGGGCATCGCATGGACCGAATCCCTCACATGACGCCCACTCAGCCCGCCCTTACGCGTTGAAAGTGGGGCGAAATGGGCATGTGAGGTCGTCATGTGAGGGATTCGGACCACCGAGCCCCCTCATGCCCCCTCAAGTCCCGCCGAGTGCCGCCGAGCCCCAGCGTGAACGTCGGGCCCACCCCAGCGGCCGCGCGGCCGCGCTAGCTGTCTGTCCGGCCGGACCATCGGCAGGACTCCGCGCCCCTGGGCGCCCCTCCACCCACCCACACCCACCACGTGCTTGCGGCCGAGCCGACCACCGGGCGGGGGCGGACGCCGAACCGCCCGAGTCACCCCATTCAACTGCCGCGCCCCACCCGCAGGCGGGACAGTCCGCAGGTCGACCCGGCAGGCCGGCCAGCCGCCCGTCGTGGGTGGTCGTGTGCGTGGGAATGGGAAGGTCGCACCAGCGGCCGTTCCTGCAGTCGCTGAGCCTGGGGCCGAGCCGCCCCCTCAACAGACCGCGCCCCACCCACTCGGCCGACGGCCACCGAGCCGACCCGTGCCACTCCCCCAGCCCCCGTGCAGGGCGTTTTTCTTTGGGCCGTCCCCGTATAAGCGTTAGCGGTGGGCCGGGGCGGCGGGTCAAGGGGAGCCCGCAGGGCTCTCGCGCAGCGACGCGACCGTAGGGAGCGCCCTTGACGCGGCGTCACGGCCCACCGACACTCGAGCGCTCGGGACGGCCCGAAACCCCCAGAAGCAAGCCTTGGTTCGGGTGAGCCCGACCCCGGCCAAGCTGCCCCGCCCCCGCGCAACAAGCCGGTGCCCGGTTAACGGACAGAGGTACGCACCTTTCGGACAAGAACCGGTCAAGCTTTGTCGAGACCCTGTCAATGACGGATTACTCGGTGACACTCTCTCTCCGCGCCGCCCCCCACGGCCGGATGTTGACGAAGGAGTCCGAGTGAGACTGCAGTCCCCCACTCCCCCCGCGCCCCGCGCCACCCCGCGCTCCACCCCCCGCAAGACCGCGCTCCGCGCCGCCGCGCTCGCCGCGTCGGCCGCCATGGTCGTCGTCGGTGTCCAGGCCGGGTCGGCTGGCTCCGCCACCGCCGCCCCCGAAGCAGCGGACCGTACGACAGACCGCGCCAGCGCGAGCGCCAGCGCCACCGCCGCTACCGCCGTGCCGCTCACTGCCCCGCAGCGGGCCGCCGCCATCAAGGACGCGCAGGCCGGCGCCGACGCCACGGCAGACCAGCTCGGGCTCGGCTCCAAGGAGAAGCTCGTCGTCCGTGACGTCGTCAAGGACCGCGACGGCACCGTCCACACCCGTTACGAGCGGACGTACGAAGGGCTGCCCGTCCTTGGCGGCGACCTCGTCGTCCACACCGCGAAGGGCGGCGCCCACAAGGGCGTCGACAAGGCGAACAAGGCCCGGATAGCCGTGCCCTCGACGGGCGCCTCGATATCCACCGCCTCCGCCAAGAAGGCCGCCCTCGCCGCCTCCGGCGAGAAGGACACGAAGGCCAAGGCTCCCCGCAAGGTCCTGTGGGCCGGGAACGGGTCGAAGCCCGTCCTCGCCCACGAGACCGTCGTCACCGGCCTCCAGCACGACGGCACCCCCAGCGAACTCCACGTCATCACCGACGCCGCCACCGGCAAGAAGCTGTACGACTTCGAAGCCATCGAGACCGGCTCCGGCACCGGCCAGTACAGCGGAACCGTCCCCCTCGGCACCTCCCCCGGTCCCGGCGGCTCCGGCTTCGCACTCACCGACAGCACCCGCGGCGGCCACAAGACGTACGACCTCAACCAGGGCACCACCGGCACCGGCACCCTCCTCACCGACGCCGACGACACCTGGGGCGACGGCACGCCCACCAACCGCCAGACCGCCGCCGTCGACGCCCACTACGGCGCCGCCCTCACCTGGGACTTCTACAAGACCGAACTCCAGCGCAACGGCATCCGCGGCGACGGTGTGGCGGCGTACTCCCGCGTCCACTACGGCGACGCGTACGTCAACGCCTTCTGGTCCGACCAGTGCTTCTGCATGACGTACGGCGACGGAGCCGCCAACCAGAAGCCGCTCACCTCCATCGACGTCGCCGGCCACGAGATGACCCACGGCCTCACCTCCGCCACCGCCGGCCTCCGCTACAGCCGCGAGTCCGGCGGCCTCAACGAGGCCACCAGCGACATCCTCGGCACCTCCGTCGAGTTCTACGCCGCCAACAGCAACGACACCGGCGACTACCTCATCGGCGAGGAAATCGACATCCGCGGCAACGGCACGCCGCTGCGCTACATGGACAGGCCCAGCCGCGACGGCAACTCCGCCGACTACTGGTCGCGGAACGTCGGCCGCCTCGACGTGCACTACTCCTCAGGCCCCGCCAACCACTTCTTCTACCTTCTCTCCGAGGGCAGCGGCGCGAAGACGATCAACGGCGTCGCGTACGACTCGCCGACCGCCAACGGCTCCACACTCACCGGCATCGGCCGCGTCAAGGCGTACAAGATCTGGTACAAGGCCCTCTCCACCTACATGACCTCGTCCACCGACTACGCGGGCGCCCGGACCGCGACCCTCAAGGCGACCGGCGACCTGTACGGAGCGAGCAGCGCGGAGTATCAGGCGGTCGCCGCCACCTGGACCGCCATCAACGTCAGCTGACGTCAACTGACGTCAACCAACCGACGGTTTGTCCTGGCCGTAGAGCCAGGTGTCCCACACGTCCTTCAAGTCCTTGCCGGACTTCCTCTCGACGTACGCCGTGAAGTCGTCCGTCGACGCATTGCCGTGGCGGTGGGCGGCGGTCCAGCCGCGCACGATGTCGAAGAAGGCATCGTCGCCCACCGCTTCACGGATCTTGTGAATCACCATGGCGCCGCGCCCGTAGACGGGCTCGTCCGAAATGTGGGCCGCAGTGGGCGGATTGGCCGGCGGGAAAGCCCAGTTGGCCTTCGCGCCGAAGGCCCGGCGGAAGCTGGCGCCCACCGGGATGTTGTCGAAGTCCTCGGCCCACATCCATTCCGCGTACGTCGCGAATCCCTCGTTCAGCCACATGTCACGCCAGGACTCGGGCGTAACCGAGTTGCCGAACCACTGGTGTGCGAGCTCGTGGACAAGCAGTCCCTGGTCGGGCGCGCCCGGGAAAACCGGCTTGGTCTGCGTCTCCAGGGCGTACGCCGAGTCGTTGCCACGCTCGACGATCGCGCCCGTGGAGGAGAAGGGGTACGGACCGAAGTTCTTGACGCCCCACTCCATGACGTCCGGGACGGTGGCCAGGACCTTGGCGCTGCCCTTGGCGACCGTCGGGTCGACGGCTGTGTAGACGGGCACGCCCGACGGTGTGCGTGAGGTCTTCGTCTCGTACGCCCCGATCGCGACGGTGGCGAGGTAACTGGCCATCGGCTCGCCGCTGTGCCAGGCGAAGGCCGTACGGCCGCCCTTGGCTCCTCGCTCGCTCTTCAACTCGCCGTTGGAGATGGCCTTCAGGCCCTTGGGAACGGTGACCGTGATGTCGTACGACGCCTTGTCGCTGGGGTGGTGGTTCCCGGGGAACCACGCCATAGACCCGGTCGGCTGACCGAGCGCGACCGCGCCGTCCACCGTGGTCAGCCATCCCTCCTGCGAGTCGTCGGCGTCGGTGATGGTGGCGGGGTTGCCGGAGTAACGGACGACGGTCGTGAAGGTCTCGCCCTCGGTCAGGTCGCTGTCGGGGCGCAGCGTCAGCTCGTTGCCCGCGCGGCTGACGGCGGCCTCGGCACCCTCCACGGTCGCGGACGAGACGTCCAGGCCGTGGAGGTCGAGGTTGAAGGCGCTCAGGTCCTGGGTGGCGCGGGCGGTGATCTCGGCGGTGCCGGTGAGGCGGCCTGCGGAACCTCCACGGTCACCACGTTCCGGGGCGTAGTCCAGAGTCAAGGCGTAGTGCTGGACGTCGTAGCCGCCGTTGCCGAGTCTGGGGAAGTACGGGTCGCGGACGCCCGAGGCGCCCGGTGTACCGCTGACGCCGCCGAGCCCGCCGAGACTTGTGCAGGACGTGAGCGACCCGAGCAGCGTGGCAGCGGCAGTGGCAGCGGCGACAGCTCCGGCGACGGCGGGAACTGTTCGGCGTACACGTACGCGAGTCCATTGATCCACACAGATGATCCTATGCGCGAAATGTGCCGCCCACACGGTCGCGCCCAAGCCGTCCCGTGACCGCCCGCAGCAGGCCCGCCATGCCGTCGAAGCCCCGGCGTTCCGCGTGGGCCAGCGGCGTGACCCCGTCGGCATCGGGGAGGTCCGGGGTCGCGCCCGCCGTGAGGAGCAGCTCGACGATCTCCTGGTGGGTACGGCCGCCGTCGCCGAGGATCACGGCCTCCAGCAGTGCGGTCCAGCCGAGCCGGTTCACGTGGTCGACCTCGGCCACCATGTCCTTCTCACGCAGCACCGCCCGTACGTAATCGACGTGACCGCGCTCGCACGCCGGGATCAGGGAGATCCCGCCGAAGCGGTTGCACAGCTTGAGGTCGGGCCCGGCGGGCAGCAGGGCCCGCATCATCGGCACGCTGCCGGTCACGCCCGTGACCAGCCAGGCGCTGTCCTCGCGCCGGTCCTGTGCGTCCGGGTTCGCCCCCGCCGCGACCAGCAGCGTGGCCGCCTCCACATGACTGCCGAGCGAGGCGAGCAGCAGCGGGGTGCGCAGCTCCTCGTCACGGCTTTCGACGCGGGCGCCCTCGTCGATGGCGGCCCGGACACCGGCCGCGTCTCCGCGAGCGGCGGAGTCGAGGAGCCGGCGCTCGGCAGGGTTCAGGTTCATGTGGAGGCCTTTACGTGCGTACGTACTTGCTTACTTGCCCGGCCTTACTTGCCCAGCGCCGCGACGCCCGCCTGCGCGAACTTCTCGTCCAGGTCGCCGCTCGGCGCGCCCGCCACACCGATGCCCGCGATCGGCGCGCCCTTGACCTGCACCGGGGCACCGCCCGCGAGGAAGAGCGTGCCGGGGATGTCCTTCAGGTTCGGGGCCTGGGCGAGGCGCTTGGCCAGCTCGGAGGTGGGCGCGTTCCACGAGACGGCGGTGAAGGCCTTGCGCTCGGCGGACTCGTACGACTGCGGGCCGGCACCGTCGCCGCGCAGCGTGACGATGGTGTTGCCGTTGCGGTCGACGACGGCGACGGTGATGCGCTGGTTCTCGTTCTCGGCGGCGTCCAGCGTGGCCTGCGCGGCCTCGGTGGCGGCGGCGATCGTCAGGTGGGTGGACTGCTGGAGGTTCTTGTTGGCGGTGTCGGCCTGTACGGCGACGGCCGGCGCGGCGGCGGGCTCGGTGGCGTTGGCGGACATCGCACCGAAGGTGCCGGCGCTGAGGGCGGCAGCGGCGACGGCGCCGGTCAGGACACGGGTGCGCAGCGAAAGCTTCTTCATGGCGGGACTCCTGGGGAAGGTCTTGAGTGGTGGGACCGTGGTGGGACCGTGGTGGGACCGTGGTGGGACCGTGGTGGGCCTTGGTGGGACCTTCTTCCGCCCCACTCGGCTCTGCTATCGATCCTCCGGCCGCTTCCGGGCCCGTACCGTCGGCGTACCGGCTGCATACGGCGTGCGGGACGGTCGACCTCTCCGTCAGCCGATCGGTTGATGCGGGTCTGGTCCCACCGGGTCACCATGGGGACGTAGGCGCAGGTCAGCGAGGAGCGAGTGGTGCAGCAGGAACACGAGCACAGGACCGAGGAGCGGCCGCGGCAGCCCGACCCCGATGCCCGCTGGCTCGCCCCCGTCATGCACGTGGCGTTCTTCCTGCTGCTCGGCGCCTCGCTGGCCCGGTTCCTGCTGCGGCACCCCGGCGAGGCCCGCACGCCGTGGATCATCGCGCTGAGCATCACGCTGGCCCTGCTGTACGTACTCGGCCCCGTCCTGGGCCCCGCCGCCCCCGGCGCCGCCCGCCCCACGCCCCGCCGGCTGTTCTGGCTGGGCGGGGTCGTCGCCGTCTGGATGGTGCTCGTGGTGCTGGCGCCGAGCTTCGCGTGGTGTGCGGTGCCGCTCTTCTACACCGGGCTGCGTACGCTCCCGTCCCGCGCCGCACTGGTCTTGGTCGGCCTGCTCACCGTGTTCGTCGTCACCGCCCAGCTCCAGCTGTCGCGCGGCGGCTTCGACCCGAACCTGGTGCTGGCGCCGCCCGCCGTGGCGGCCGTCGCGACCGCGTTCTTCGTACACATGCAGCGGCAGGCGGCCCGCCAACGCGCGCTGATCGACGACCTGATCCGTACGCGCCGCGAACTGGCCGCGACCGAGCGCCGCGAAGGCACGCTGGCCGAACGCCAGCGCCTCTCCATGGAGATCCACGACACCCTCGCGCAAGGCCTGTCCAGCCAGCAGATGCTGCTCCAGGCAGCGGACCGGCAGTGGGACGCCGATCCGGCGACGGCGCGCCGCCATGTCCGTACGGCCGAGTCCATCGCGGAGCGCAACCTCGCCGAGGCGCGGCGCTTCGTCCACGACCTGGCCCCCGCCGACCTGGCGGAGGGCGGCAGTCTGGAGGAGGCGCTGCGGATGCTCGCCGCCCGGGAGTCCGCCGCGTTCCGGGTGGACGGGGCGCCGGTCGCCGCGCTGCCGGACCGGGTGCAGTCGGCGCTGCTGCGGATCGCGCAGGGCGCGCTGGCGAACGTACGCGAACACGCGCACGCGCAGGCGGCGGCCCTGACGCTGACGTACCTGGGCGACCAGGTGGTCCTGGACATCGCCGACGACGGCACGGGCTTCCCCTTCGACGAGATCCCATCCGCCACTCCCGGCGTACGCGGCCACGGCCTGCCCGCGATGCGCGCCCGCGTACGCCAGCTCGGCGGCACCCTGACGATCGAGTCGGCGCCCGGCGAGGGCACCGTGCTCTCCGCCGCGATCCCCCTGGAGCCCCAGCCATGAACCCGATGACGCCGGTCCGCATCCTGCTCTGCGACGACCACGTGGTCGTACGCGCCGGACTGCTCGCCCTGCTGGGCAGCGAACCGGACATCGAGGTCGTCGGCGAGGCGGGCAGCGGCGAGGAGGCGGTGGCGCTGGCCGCCAAGCTGAACCCGGATGTCGTCCTCATGGACCTCCAGCTGGGGACCGGCATCGACGGCGTGGAGGCCACCCGCCGCATCGCCCCGACCGGCGTCCACGTCCTCGTCCTCACCACTTACGACACGGACGCGGACATCACGCGTGCGATCGAGGCGGGCGCGACGGGCTACCTGCTCAAGGCCGAACGCCCCGAGGAGCTCTTCACCGCGATCCGCTCGGCCGCCCAGGGCCGCACAACACTCTCCCCACCGGTCGCCAGCCGCGTCATGGACCGCATGCGCGGCGCGGCCCGGCCGACCCTGACGGAACGCGAGACGGACATCCTCGGCCAGCTGGCCCACGGCCTGGGCAACCGCGAGATCGCCCGCGCGCTGTTCATCAGCGAGGCGACGGTGAAGACCCACCTGGGCCGCATCTACGCCAAGCTCGGCGTGGACACGCGGTCGGGCGCGGTAGCGGTGGCGAAGGAACAACGCCTGCTGCCGTAGCGGTACGCCTCGCGGGTCAGAACTCGCTGGTGTCCAGGTCAAAACCCAGTGGCTCGGGCAGCGGGATGGTCTCCGACAGCTTGTACGGGACCTTGCTGGTGTAGTCCTCACCGGCGGGCTCCGTGCACACGACCGCCTTCTCGGCCTCCCGGTCGATGAGCAGATACACGGGGATGCCGGCGCGTGCATAGCCCCGGATCTTCTTGACGCGGTCGTTGCCGGCGGTGGAACGCGAGGTCACCTCGGCGACCAGCAGGACTGGGGAGGGGTCGTGGTACTCCATCTGGTCCGCGAAGCTTCCCTTCGGGGCGATGACCACGTCCGGTTCGACCTTGCCGCTCACCGACGCTCCCGGAAGGAACAGCCCGATCCCGGTGTAGACGCGCAGCCGCGGGTCCTTGCGCCGGACGACGACCTGCCCCGAAACCTCGGACACGATCTCTTCATGCTCGCCATTGGCGGGAGGCGTCACGTGGATCTCCCCTTCGATCAACTCCACGCGCCACCCCTCGGGGGCGGTCGCACTGAACACGTCGAAGGCTTCCTCCACCGTCATGCCCGGGACCTTGTCCTTGTACTTGACCAAGTCCCGATAGTCGACCTCGTCGGCCTCGGCCTCATACGGCTCGTACTCGGGAACAGGCAGTGCCATGTCGGACCTCCTTCGCGCAGCGCGACATTGCCAGCGTATGCCCCACCCCTCGGCCCGAACCCGGATCCGCTCACCCGAACGTGTGAGCGGTGACGTTTCTGCAGGTGGCATGACACCATCGGCTACGTGCTCGACATCGGCTACTCCCTCTCCCGCCGCTTCCCGGACCCCCCGCAGACCGACTACCGGCGCGCCGGCGTCCACGACCTGCGGCACGACCTCTTCTGCGGGGACGTCTATCTCGCCGACACCAAGGCCGACCGGGAAGTGTCCACAGCCTGGGGATGGGTTCCCGTGCTCGACTTCGCCTGGGCGCTGTGCGACATCGTCGAGCAGCTCGACCAGGACCCGCGCGGCAGCCGCTCCGCCAAGCCGCAGTTCGCCGAGCTGGACTTCACCGAGTCGACGGACCGGATGCTCTTCGAGCGCCGCTTCGGCTGGGTCGACATCGCGGCCGACTGGATGCCGGTCGAGGAGCCCCCGATCACCTTCAGCCACCGGCTGCTGCGCCGCGAGGCCCGCGACTTCCTGCACGACCTGATCGCGGACCTCACCGACATGCACGACGGCCTCGCCGACAACCCGGCGATCTGGGGCCTCCAGGCCCGCTTCCCCCGCCTGCCCGCCTAGGACCGTCCGGCCGGCCCTAGTCGCTCTCCACCCGCACCCCGATCTGCGCCGCGAACGCCGGTGCCAGTTCCATGAGTTGGGACGGGCTGATCACCGAGCCCGCCAGCCGGTCCACGCCCCGCGCGATGTCCAGTTCCGCGACCGTACGCAGATCTACGTCGGCCATCGTCGCCGAGCTGAAATCCGCCCGCCGCAGCACACAGTCGCGGAACTCCACCCGTTCCAGACGCGCCCCGCCGAAGTCCGGCTCGACCAGCACGCACCCCTCGAAGACGACGTCCTTCAGACGCGCCCTGCGCAGATTCAGATAGTCGATCTTCCCTCCCCGCACCAGCACCCGCTCCAGGGACGACGCGTGCAGCTGGACCCCGCCGAGCCGGGCGTCGGTCACCTCCACGTCGCGCAGTGACGCCTCGGCCAGGTCCGTGCCCACACCCCGTACCCCGTCCAGCAACGAGTCGATGATGCGCGCCCGGCTCAGCCTGGTCTCGTCGAGCGCGACGCCGTACAGACCGCAGTCCATGAAGCGGGCGCCGCGCCCCTCCTGGCCCCCCAGGTCGAGGTCCCGGAACTCGAGCCCGTCGTAGTCCCCCTCCGACTCCAGCTCACCGGGCCCGAACGGCGCGAGCGGCGGCAGCCGCACCTCGGGGCGCCGTACGGGCTGGACGCCCTTGGACTTCCTTGCGTTGGTGCTCGCGTTCCGTGCCATCCACCCATGCTGGACCACCCCACTGACAATCCCCCCGGCAGCACCCGCCGCCTCCCCGCCCCATGTCACAGCCCCATGTCACATCCCCGCCCCCGCCATCCGTCACCACCAGCGAGAGCGACCAACGACGGCAAGGAGACCAGCAAGATGCGCCCCCACATCACCGTCATCGGCGGCGGCGTCGCCGGCCTCACCGCGGCGATCACAGCGGCCGAATCAGGCGCCAAGGTGACCCTGTACGAGGCCCACCACACCCTCGGCGGGCGCGCCCGCACCGCCGAGGGCCCGTACAAGACCAACGAGGGCCCGCACGCCCTCTACAACGGCGGGCCGCTCTGGTCCTGGCTCAACCAGCGCGACCTGCTCGGCCCGGTCATGGCCGTGCCCCCGCTCGAAGGCGCCCGCTTCCGCTTCCACCGGGGCGGCGCCCTGCGCCGGACCCCGCCGCTCGCGATGGTGAAGCTGGGCCTGCGCTCCACGGCGAAGGCCCCCGTGGACGCCGACTTCCTCACCTGGGCCACCGGCCAGGTGGGCGAGGCCGGGGCGCGCGCGGCAGCCAACTACATGGCGGTCGCCCTCTTCCACCACGACCCCGGTTCCCTCTCCGCCCCCTTCGTGCAGGAGCGGCTGCGGCGCGTCGTCAAGCTTCCGCCCGAGGCGCACTACCCGCGCGGCGGCTGGGCGTCGGTCGTCGACCGGATGGCCGCGAGGGCCTGGAATCTCGGCGTACGGATCGAGACGACGGAACGCGTCACCGCCCTGCCCGAGAACGGCGGCCCGGTGATCGTCGCGACGTCTCTGGAAGCGGCCCGCAGGCTCCTCGGCGACGACGACGCCACCCTCACCTGGGACAGCGGGCGTACGGTGCTGTTCGATCTGGCCGTCAGGACGCGCAAGGGCGACCCGTTCGTCATCTCCGACCTGGAGGCGCCCGGCTGGATCGAACGGTTCACTGCCCAGGACCCCACCCTCGCCCCAGCAGGCGAACAGCTCGTCCAGAGCCAGTTCCCGATCGCGCCCCACGAGTCCAAGGCGGACGGCATCGCGCGCGCGGAGCGCCTGCTCGACCTCGGCTTCCCCGGCTGGCGCGAGCGCACCACCTGGCGGCGCGAGGCCGTTGCCGCAGGCCGTACGGGCGCACTCGACCGGCCCGGCACCACCTGGCGGGACCGCCCCGCCATCAACCGGGGCAACGGCGTGTTCCTCGCCGGCGACCAAGTGGCCGCGCCGGGCCTGCTGGCGGAGGTGGCCTTCAACAGCGGCCTGGAGGCGGCCACGCTCGCGCTGAGGGCCAAAAAAATCACCGGCCGCGAAGGCCGCGAAGGGCTTGACCTCAACCGCGCTTGAGGCACGAGCCTGGGCCCAGTCGCAGATCAACAAACCCGAGGATCCCGAGGAGCCCGCCATGCACGCAGTCCGCCTTCACGCCTACGGCCCCGCCGAGAACCTCACGTACGAGGAAACCGCAGACCCGCCCCCCGGCCCCGGCCAGGTCCGCATCACCGTAGCGGCGGCCGGCGTGCACCTGCTCGACACCGCTCTCCGCGAGGGCCGGCCCGGCCCTTTCCCCGCCCCCGTCGAGCTGCCCACCATCCCCGGCCGCGAGGTCGCCGGTACGGTCGACGCGCTCGGCGAGGGCACCGACCCGTCGTGGCTCGGCAAGCGCGTAGTGGTCCACCTCGGCATGAACCCCGGCGGTTACGCCGAGCTGGCCGTCACCGACGCCGAGCGCCTCCAGGAAATCCCGGAGAACCTCGACGAGGCCCAGGCCGTCGCCATGATCGGAACCGGCCGCACCACCATGGGCATCCTCCAGTTCACCGACGTGACGGCCGACACCGTGGCCATCGTCCCGGCGGCCGCCGGCGGCATCGGCACGCTCCTCGTCCAGTACGTGAAGAACGCCGGCGGCACCGTCATCGGCCTGGCCGGCGGCCCCGCCAAGGTCGCCCGCGTACAGGAGAACGGCGCCGACCTCGCCGTCGACTACAAGCAGCCCGACTGGCCGGAGCGAGTACGCGCGTACCTGGACGCCCACGACCGCCCCGCCACCGTCGTCTTCGACTCGGTCGGCGGGGACACCGGCCGCGCCGCCGTGGATCTCCTCGGCAAGGGCGGAAAGCACGTCGTCTTCGGCTGGTCGTCGGACGGTCTGCACGACGGTTCCCCGCTCACCTTCACCGACGAGGAGCTCGCCGAGCGCGGCATCACCTCCGAGGGCGTACTCGGCCCGGCGATGCTGGGCAAGGCCGGCGGCGACAACCCCGTACGCACCCTGGAGAACCGGGCCCTGGCGGAGGCGGCGGCCGGGCGCCTGGTCCCGGCGGTCCAGCGCTTCCCTCTCGCGGAGGCGGCGGCGGCCCACCGCGCCCTGGAGACGCGCGGCACGATGGGCAAGGTCGTCCTCGTTCCGTAGTGCACCCCAACGGACGGCGGCCCGTACAAGGGCCGGGCCGCCGCCGCCACCGCCACCGCCACCCGCGTCAGCGACGCACGCCCCGCAGGAAGTCCCGTACCAGAGCGGCAATTTCCTCGCCGTGCGTCTCCAGCGCGAAATGCCCGGCGTCGAGCAGATGGATCCGCGCGTCCGGCAGGTCCTTGGCGAACGCCTCCGCGCCCGCCGGCCGGAAGATCTCGTCGCCCCGCCCCCAGGCGACGAGCGTCGGCGGCCGGTGCGTACGGAAATACTCCTGGAAGGCCGGATAGCCACCGACGTTGAACTGGTAGTCCCAGAAGAGCTGAAGCTGGATCTCCTTGTTCCCCGGCCGGTCGAGCCCGGCCTGGTCCAGCGTCCAGGTCTCGGGACCGATCCGGTCGAGCCGGTCCGCCGGCACCCCGTGCTCGTACTGCCACCTGGTCGCCTCGGCGGTGAGCAGCTCGCGCACCGCGGGCTCGTGCGCGTCGCGGTCCTTGGCGTGCGCGAACAGGACGTCCCAGAAGGGCGTGAAGCCCTCCATGTAGGCGTTGCCGCTCTGCGTGACGATCGCGGTGACGCGCTCAGGCTCGCGGCTCGCGATGCGCAGCCCGATCGGCGCGCCGTAGTCATGGATGTACAGCGCGAACCGATCCACCCCCACCTTCTCCAGCAGCGCCAGCGTGACCTCGGTCAATTTCTCGAAGCTGTACGTGAATTCACCGACATCCGGGGCGGCGGAGTGTCCGAAGCCGATGTGGTCGGGGGCGATCAGGTGGAACTCGTCGGCGAGTTCGGCGATCAGGCCCCGGTACATGTGCGAGCTGGACGGAAAGCCGTGCAGCAGGACGAGCGTGGGGCGGGACGGGTCGCCCGCCTCGCGGTAGAAGACCTCCAGGCCGTCGATGTCGATGGTGTGGTGGCGCGTACCGAACACAGACACAACTACTCCCGGGCAGCGGACGTGGGACAGCAGAGAACGATCGTTCTCCCGATGCGGTGTACAGTACGAGAACGATGGTTCTCCACGCAAGAGGTGATCGAGGAATGGACGCGGAAACCGCGGAGGCGCGCCTGCTGGACGCGGCCGAGACCCTCTTCAACGAACGCGGCGTACAGGCCGTCGGCATGGACGCCATCCGCTCCGCGTCCGGCGTGTCACTCAAGCGCCTCTACCAGGTCTTCCCGTCCAAGGACGACCTGCTGGAAGCGGTGCTGCGCCGCCGGGACGAGAGCGTACGCAGCGGAATCGAGCAGTACACCGCCGCGCGCGAGACCCCGCGCGAGCGCGTCCTCGCGGTCTTCGACTACCTCGACGACTGGTTCGCCCAGCCCACGTTCAGGGGCTGCGTGTTCATCAACGCCTTCGGCGAGATGGGCGGCGTCTCGCAAGGCGTCGCAGACGTCGCCCGCGCCAACAAGCGCTCACTCCAGGACCACTTCGCCGAGCAGGTGGCGGCGGCAGGCGTACCTCGCGAGCGCGCGGCCGACCTCTCCGCCCAGCTGGCCGTCCTGGCCAACGGCGCGATGGCGACGGCAGGCATCACGGGCTCTCCGGCCCCGGCCCGCCAAGCCCGCGCGGCGGCGACGGTGCTCCTGGACGCGGCGACTTGACGAGCCGAGCGGCAATTCCAGCCCCTCCGCCGCTTAAGCCCCGGAGCCCGGGGCGAAGCCCCAGCCACCCCCGCCCGCCCGGCGTCTGAGGACCGGAGCCCGGGGCGGAGCCCCAGCTTTCCCCGGCCACTCCAGCCCGCCCGGCGCTTGAGGACCAGGCCGGGGGCAGAGCCCCAGCCACCCCCGCTACCCCCGCCCCTCCAGCCCGTCCGGCGTTTGAGGACCGGGGTCTGGGGCAGCGCCCCAGTTTCGGGAAGGGGCGGGTAGGGGAAAGCGCCGCAGGCACCCGCACCGCACCGCGCACCGCACGGCGCACCCGCACCCCCACACCACCCCCACCCAACTACCCGCCCAACTCCGCCAACGCCCCATCCGTCAGCCGGTAAACCGTCCACTCGTCCTGCGGCTCCGCGCCCAACCCCCGGTAAAAGTTGATCGACGGCTCGTTCCAGTCCAGGACAGACCACTCAAGCCGCTCGTACCCCCGCTCCACACAAATCCGCGCCAGCGACGCCAGCAGCGCCTTCCCGTGCCCACCCCCGCGCTGCGAGGGCCGCACGTACAAGTCCTCCAGGTAAATCCCGTGCACCCCACGCCAAGTGGAGAAGTTCAAGAACCACAGCGCGAAGCCGACCACCTCCCCCTCCTCCGTCTCCGCGACATGCGCGTACGCAGCCGGCCGCTCCCCAAACAGGGCCTCGCGCAGCTGTTCCTCACTCGCACGCGCCTCATGCAGCGCCTTCTCGTACTCCGCGAGCTCGCGGACCATCTCGTGAATAACCGGCACATCAGCAGGTGTCGCGTTTCGAATCATCCCCGCAGCGTAAGCAACGCCCGCGCGACAGCCACCTGCTCCCCCACCAACTCCCCCTCCCCCTCCTCTTCCTCCTCCACCTCCCAAAGACAGTTCTGAAGCACGCGACCGAGCGTCCAAGCCCGCGCCCGCCCCCGATCCAGCCCCAGCACCTCCGTCATCAGGTCGAAGCGCCTCAGCACCTGCCCCTCGTCGAAACGGTTCACCAGCGCCGGCAGCAGCTCGAACCCCGGATCCCCCACCAGCGGCTTCGGGTCGATCACCACCCAAGGCTCAGTTCGCCCCGACCCCGGCAGCGGCGCGAGCACGTTGTCGTAATGCAGATCCCAGTGCAGAAGCTGCCCACCCGGCTCCCCCGCGACCTCCCGCACCGCCCCCGCGCACTGCTCAAGAAGCCGCCGTTCCGCCGGATCCGCGAGCGCCTTCACCGCCTGCGGTACGTCGTCGAGCATCGCCCCCGCGATGTCCCCGAGGCGGCGTACGCCCTCGGGCGCGGCCACCGCGTTCAGCCGCACCAGCAGCTCCGCGAGCACCCGCACCGCGGCCATGGTGTCCGGCACCACCGACAGATGCCTCCCGGCGTCCAGCCGCTCCAGCAGCATGGCGCCACTCACCTCGTCGTGCTCCAGCAGCCGCACCACGCGGTCCCCGCCCCACGCCCGCAGCGCCGCGGCCTCCCCCGCACTCTCCTCGTCCAGCAGCTGCAGCTTCAGAGCCGCCGGCGTCCCGTCGGCCCGCTCCACCGGCAGCACGAGCGAGGCGGCGCCGTGCATCGACGGCCCGGCGAGCCGCAGCCCCCACCGCTCCAGGTACGCCGCCACCTCCCCCGGCAGCGCGGCGATCCACTCCCGCCCCGCCTCCCCGTTGAACTCCACCTGCGTCACGGCCAGAGCTTCCGGAATCACGATCACGCCCCGGATCCTAAGACCACGCATTGCCGCACCCCACCCCCGCCCGCTAGCGTTCCGCGCCACCACCACTGGCCAGCACCGAAACGAAACGAACGCAGGGGCAACAGACACCATGAGCACCGTCAACGGCGGCATCTCCTACTGGTACGCGAACGAAGGCATACCCGACCCCCGCGAGCCCCTGCCCGGCGACGCGACGGCCGACGTCTGCATCGTCGGCGGCGGCTACACCGGACTCTGGACGGCGTACTACCTGAAGAAGGCCGTCCCCTTCCTCAACATCACCGTCCTGGAAGGCAAGTTCTGCGGTTACGGCGCCTCCGGCCGCAACGGCGGCTGGCTCTACAACGGCATCGCGGGCCGCGACCGCTACGCCAAGCTCCACGGCCACGACGCCGCCGTCCGCCTCCAGCAGGCGATGAACGACACGGTCACCGAGGTCATCAACACCGCCGCCGCCGAGAACATCGACGCCGACATCCACCACGGCGGCGTACTCGAAGTGGCCTACACCCCCGCCCAACTCGCCCGCCTCAAGCACTTCCACGCCGCCGAGATCGCCTTCGGCGAGAAGGAACGCACCCTCCACGGCGCCCGCGAGACCGCCGACCGCATCCGGGTAACGGGAGCCGTCGGCTCCACGTGGACCCCGCACGGCGCCCGCCTGCACCCGGTCAAACTCCTCAAGGGCCTGGCCACGGCAGTCGAATCCCTGGGCGTAACGATCCACGAATCCACCCCCGTCACGGAGATCAAGCCCAAACACGCCATAACCCCCTACGGCACGGTCCGCGCCCCGTACATCCTGCGCTGCACCGAGGGCTTCACTGCCGGCCTCAAGGGCCAGCGCCGCACCTGGCTCCCGATGAACTCCTCGATGATCGTCACGGACCCCATCCCCCAGTCCACCTGGGAAACGATCGGCTGGGACGGCCGCGAGACCCTCGGCGACATGGCCCACGCCTACATGTACGCCCAGCGCACCGCCGACGACCGCATCGCCCTCGGCGGCCGAGGCGTCCCGTACCGCTACGCCTCACGCACCGACAATGACGGCCGCACCCAGCCCGCCACCATCGAGGCCCTGCGCGAGATCCTGACCCGCTTCTTCCCCACCACGGCGGGCATCCCCATCGCCCACGCCTGGTCGGGCGTGCTCGGCGTCCCCCGCGACTGGTGCTCGACCGTCGCCCTCGACCGCTCGACCGGCATCGGCTGGGCGGGCGGCTACGTAGGCAGCGGCGTAGCCACGACGAACCTCGCCGCCCGCACCCTGCGCGACCTCATCCAGCAGGACTCCGGCCAGGGCGGCCCCACCGACCTGACCACCCTCCCCTGGGTCAACCACAAGGTCCGCAAGTGGGAGCCGGAACCCTTCCGCTGGCTAGGAGTCCAGGCCATGTACGCCGCCTACCGCACGGCGGACCGCCGCGAAGCCTCCGGCCGTACGACCGACACGGACCCCATAGCGAAGGCGGCCAACCGCATCGCCGGCCGCCACTGAGCACCACCCTTTGCAGAAAAAAACGCCCCGGACTGTGAAAGTCCGGGGCGTTTTCCCTGCTGGGGCCCCCTGTCGGATTCGAACCGACGACCTACGCATTACAAGTGCGTTGCTCTGGCCGGACTGAGCTAAGGAGGCGCGTCAGAGCAGTCTAACCGGATCGCCCGGCACCCCTGCCAACATTTTCGTCGCCTTCCGGCTACTGACAGGACGGGCATCGCCAGGTAGCGTCACGGCAGGTTCGCTCTAGTGGACCAGACCACACCACATCACTCCCTTACTCGGATCGTCCGGCACGTTCCTGCCGGTGAAGGAGAACATCACCATGGCAACTGTCTCGTTCGACAAGGCCACCCGGATCTACCCGGGGTCCACCAAGCCCGCCGTCGACCAGCTCGAGCTTCACGTCGAGGACGGCGAGTTCCTCGTCCTCGTCGGTCCCTCAGGCTGCGGCAAGTCGACCTCCCTGCGCATGCTCGCGGGTCTTGAGGACGTCAACGGTGGCGCCATCCGTATCGGTGAGCGCGACGTCACCCACCTGCCGCCGAAGGACCGGGACATCGCCATGGTGTTCCAGAACTACGCGCTGTACCCGCACATGTCCGTCGCCGACAACATGGGCTTCGCGCTCAAGATCGCCGGCGTGAACAAGAGCGAGATCCGCAAGAAGGTCGAAGAGGCCGCGAAGATCCTCGACCTCACCGAGTACCTGGACCGTAAGCCGAAGGCCCTCTCCGGCGGTCAGCGCCAGCGCGTCGCGATGGGCCGCGCCATCGTGCGTGAGCCGCAGGTCTTCCTCATGGACGAGCCGCTGTCGAACCTCGACGCCAAGCTCCGCGTCTCGACCCGCACGCAGATCGCCTCGCTCCAGCGCCGCCTCGGCATCACCACCGTGTACGTCACGCACGACCAGGTCGAGGCCATGACGATGGGCGACCGGGTCGCCGTACTGAAGGACGGTCTGCTCCAGCAGGTCGACTCGCCGCGCAACATGTACGACCGCCCCGCGAACCTCTTCGTCGCCGGCTTCATCGGCTCGCCCGCGATGAACCTCGTCGAGGTCCCGATCACCGACGGCGGCGTGAAGTTCGGCAACAGCGTCGTCCCGGTCTCCCGCGAGGCGCTCTCCGCCGCGGCCGACCGCGGCGACACGACCGTCACGGTCGGCGTACGCCCCGAGCACTTCGACATCGTCGAGCAGAACAGCGCGGCCGCGGCCGCGCTGACCAAGACCGCCGCCGACGCCCCGGCCGGCCTCGCCGTCACCGTCAACGTCGTCGAGGAGCTCGGCGCCGACGGTTACGTGTACGGCAGCGCGCAGGTCGGCGGCGAGCACCAGGACCTCGTCGTCCGCGTCAACGGCCGCGCCGTACCGGACAAGGGCACCGAGCTGCACGTCGTGCCGCGCGCCGGCGAGACGCACGTCTTCTCCTCGTCGACCGGTGAGCGCCTCAGCGACTGACCTCAACACGCGTACGTCAGCAGGCGTACGTCGCGTGAAGGGCCCCGTACCCAGGTGGTGCGGGGCCCTTCTCGCGCGCCCGGGTGTCGACAAATACCCCGGCAGACCGGTCATTTCGAACTCTGTTCGTCAACACGCAATTCGAAAAATGACATCGAACCATCACCCACCAGAGTGACTAAATGTCGCCAAATCATTACTGCCCGCTACGCTCACTGGCGTGACCCACACAGCCCGCCGAATCGGCCGAAGTCTCGCTCTCGTCCTGCCCGTCGTCCTGGTGCTCTCCGGGACCCTTGCGGTCGCCCGTGTCCCGTGGTCCACGAGCGGACCCGAGTCGCAGGTCCTGACCGCTGCGTCCTCCGAGAAAGTAAACGTACGCGCCAAGTCCCGCGCCCCGCAGGACATTCTGCGCGACAAGCTGCTCCTCGAACTCCAGGAGAAAGACCCCGGTGTCGCGCTGACGCATCTCCAGAGGGAAGTCGAGCGCCGTCCTTCGCTCGCCGAACACTGCATGTCGATCGCCCGCTCGCTCGGCCGCGCCGCGGTGAAGCAGTACGGTCCGACCCGCGCGCAGTCGTTCTCGCGCCCCGTGTGCGACACCTCCTACGCCTCCGGCGTGGCGCAGCAGACGGGCTGAGCAGCGGCCGGGCAACCGAGCTGCCGCATATCGTGCCCCGTATGACCCGTATGACGACGTCTCCGACGCAGGCCGTGGTCCTGGCAGGCGGCCAGGGCTCGCGACTGCGCCCGTACACCGACGACCGCCCCAAGCCGATGGTCGAGATCCCGGGCACCGGGACCCCGATCATCGGCCATCAGCTTGAATGGCTGGCCGCCGAGGGCGTGACCGACGCGGTCATCTCCTGCGGCCATCTCGCCGGCGTACTCCAGCAGTGGCTGGACTCCGCCGACCTCCCGCTGCGTGTCACGACCGTGGTGGAGAGCGAGCCGCTGGGCCGCGGCGGCGGCCTCAAGTACGCCGCCGCGCACCTTCCCGACCCCGGGCTCCCCTGGTACGCGACCAATGGCGACATCTGGACGCGCTTCTCGCTGCGCGAGATGGCCGCCTTCCACGCCGAGCGCGACGCCACCGCGACCCTCGCCCTCGCCCGCCCCCGGATCCCGTGGGGCGCCGTCGAGACGGACACCTTCGGCCACATCACGGACTTCATCGAGTCGCCGCCGTCGCCCTATCTCATCAACGCGGGCGTGTACGTCTTCTCCGCGGCCTTCACAGGGCTTCTCCCGGACCTCGGCGACCACGAACGCACGACGTTCCCCCGGCTGGCACGAGAGCGCCGCCTGGCGGGCTTCCCGCTGCCCCACGGGGCGTACTGGCGGGCCATCGACACCGCCAAGGACCTGAGCGAGGCCGCGAAGGAGCTCGCGGCCGCACGCGGCTGACCCGGCCCCGCCCGCCGCGTTCACCTCCCCCGTACGGCGAAGGGCCCGGCGCACATCGCGTGCGCCGGGCCCTTCGCGGTACGTACGGAACGTCGTCGCCGTCGCCTAGCCGAGCAGGCCGCCGATCACCCGGCCACCGCCGCTGCCGCCGCTCCCGCCCCCACTGCCGCCGGTGCCGCTGCCGCCCGTGGTGCCGCCGTCGGTGCCACCGCCCGTCGTGCCGCCGCCGGTGGTGCCGCCGCCGCCCGTGGTGCCGCCGCTGCCCGAGCCGCCGCTGGACGTCGGGCCCGCGCTGGTGGTGGGCGCCTGCGGGGGCGGGGGCTGCTGCTGCGTCGGGGCCTGGCCGGCCGTGCTGCCCTGCGTCTGGCTCGGCCGCTGGGCGTCCGGGCCGACCGTGCCGGTCTCGCGGACCGTGCCGGGCGTCGTGGTGCCGGCGGACGGCCCGGCGGAAGTGGTCGCCGACGGGGCGGGGTTCCGGCTGGCCGGAGCCTGCGAGGCGCGGCCCGTGCTGCTGCCGGTCTCCTGGGGCAGCGGGGCCCCGGGGAGGTGGTTGGTCGGGTCGTCGTTCGGGCCCGGCACCGTCACCAGGTCCGAGGAACGTACCGCCCCGCCCAGCATCGAGCCGATGAGCAGCGTCAGTCCGACCACCAGGGTGGCCACGACGGCGCCGCGCCGCAGTACGCGCCGCCGCAGCTCCCACAGTTCCGAGCGCGGCCCGAGCTTGCGCCAGGCCTCGCCGGCGAGCCGGCCGTCGATGGAGTAGACGGGCGCGCCGGCGATGATCAGCGGCGACCAGGCGGCGAGGTAGATGATGTCGGGCGCGTCGTACGCCGGTACGGTCTTCCAGCTCACCGTCATGAGCAGCGCGGCGGAGAGCAGGGTCCCGAAGCAGGCGGCGACGCGCTGCCACAGTCCCAGCACCGTCAGCACGCCGACCACGACCTGGAGGAACGCCACGGTCAGGCCGGCGCCCACCGGGTGGCTCAGCGCGAAGTCGCGCAGCGGCTCCGCGAGGGCCCAGGGGTGCAGCGACGTAAGCCACTTGACCATGGAGCCGCGCTCGCCGCCGTCGAAGTAGACGGGGTCGCAGAGCTTGCCCATGCCGGCGTAGATGGAGATGAAGCCGAGGAACACCCGGAGCGGCAGGAGCACCACGCCGAGGTTCATCCGCCGCCCGGGGTAGTACGCGTGCCGGACCGCGTCGGCGCCGCTGCGCCGGCCGCGCTCACCGTCCGCGCCGTACTCGTACTCGTCCTCGTCGTAATCGTCGTCGTCGAACTGGCGGGCGTAGGCATCGTCGGCGTCCCGCTCGGGGGCGTCGTACGCACCGACGGCCTGCTTCATCCTGGGCAGCATCTGCGTCATGGGCGGCTCGGACCTGCGCGGCCCCACGACGGTGGGGATCGCTGCGGTGTCCTCTGCGCTCCCGGCTTGCTCGTCGACGGAGATGCGGGGGATGACCTGCGTGGCGCCGCTGTCGGCGCGCTCGTCGACTGAGGAGGCGGAGGAGGAGTTGCGTACGGCCTGCAGCAGCCCGGTCGCGCCGGGGTCTCCCGGCTCGGACTTCCCGCTCCAGACAACGGGCGCCCGGCGTCGGCTCGCGGCCGCACCGGCCATCGCGGGAACGCGCGCCGTGTCCCCCAGCCCACTGCCCACACCGCCCGCCCCCGCGTACGGCGGGACGGGCCGTCGGCTCTGGGCCGGGGCGAGCTGCACGCGGAAGCTGGCGTGGTTGACGATGACCTGCGCTGGATCGCAGGGCACCTTGACCATGCTCAGGGCGGGCTGATCGTCGAACCCGGGTGTTCTGGTGTCCACACTCATCTAACCGAGTGACGTGTGCTTAGGACACTGCCTTGACGCTCCGGATCTGTCCGAGACCCGTCAAGACACCCTTACCGGGACATAACCGACCCCGCCCGCAACCCCGCTCAACGCCGACGCTGCGCCGCTTCGCGGGTGTGGCGGCCGGCACCGTCTGCCACCCTCGCACCGCTCCGCGGGCTTCGGCCGCCTGCGCCGGCCTCCGACCGTCGGCGCACAGCGAGCCAGGGCCGCACCCGCGCCTGCCCGCTCAACGCCGGCGCTGCGCCGCTTCCCACAGCACGATGCCCGCCGCCACACCCGCGTTCAGCGACTCCGCGCCGCCCGGCATCGGGATGCGGACCAGGTAGTCGCACGTCTCGCCGACGAGGCGGCCGAGGCCCTTGCCCTCGCTGCCGATGACGATCACGACCGGGCCGCCCAGCTGCTCAAGGTCCTGGACCGTGTGCTCGCCGTCCGCCGCCAGGCCGACGACCGTGATCCCGGCCTTCTGGTAGCCCTCCAGGGCGCGCGTCAGGTTGGTGACACGGGAGACCGGCGTACGGGCCGCCGTACCGGCGGAGGACTTCCACGCGCCGGCCGTCATGCCCGCCGCACGGCGCTCCGGCACGACCACGCCGTGGCCGCCGAACGCGGAGACCGAGCGGACGATCGCGCCGAGGTTGCGCGGGTCGGTCACGCCGTCGAGGGCGACGATCAGCGGGTCCTCGTGCTTGTCGTACGCCGCCGCCGTGAGGTCGTCCGGGTGCGCGTACTCGTACGGCGGGACCTGGAGGACGAGGCCCTGGTGGTTCAGGCCGTTCGTCATCCGGTCGAGCTCCGGACGCGGGGCCTCCATCAGGTTGATGTTGCCGCGCTCGCCCGCGAGCTGGAGCGCCTCGCGCACCCGCTCGTCGTTGTCGATGTACTGCTGGACGTACAGCGTCGTCGCCGGAACGCCGTCGCGCAGCGCCTCGAAGACGGGGTTACGGCCGACGACCATCTCGGACGTGCCCTTCGCGCCACCGCGGCGCGGAGCCGGGCGGCGGACCGCGGCCTGCTTGGCCTTGGCGGTGGCGATGCGGTTCTTCTTGTGCTTCTTACGGGCTTCGGCGGGCGGCGTCGGGCCCTTGCCTTCCAGGCCGCGGCGTCGCTGGCCACCGCTGCCGACCGTAGCGCCCTTCTTGTTGGACGTGCGGCGGTTCCTGCGCTGGCTGTTCCCGGCCATGACCTGTTACCTGTTCCGTTGCTTCAGACGTGCGTACGTATAAGTGAAAGTGTGCCCCGTGCCATGACCGGCGCGCCTCTCAGCGCGATCCGAGGCTCCATCGCGGGCCCGACGGACTGTCCTCGATGACGAGGCCGGTCTGCTGGAGCTGGTCCCGGATCGCATCGGCCGCGGCCCAGTCCTTGCGGTCACGGGCCGACTGCCGCTGGTCGAGTACGAGGCGTACGAGCGTGTCGACGACCCCGTGCAGGTCTTCGCCACGCTCCGAGCCGCCGCCCGACCACTGCTCGGCGAGCGGGTCGAGACCGAGGACGCCGAGCATGGCCCGTACCTCGGCCAGCCGCGCGACCGCCTCGTCCTTGTCGTCGGCGGCCAGCGCCGAATTGCCCTGGCGCACGGTGGTGTGGACGATCGCGAGCGCCTGCGGCACGCCCAGGTCGTCGTCCATCGCCTCGGCGAAGGCCGGCGGGACCTCGGCCGCGGGCTCGACGTCGCCCCCCGCCTTCTCGATCACTCGCTGGATGAAGCCCTCGATGCGCGCGAAGGCGGACTCCGCCTCGCGCAGGGCTTCCTCGCTGTACTCGATGGTGGAGCGGTAGTGCGGCGTACCGAGGTAGTAGCGCAACACGATCGGGCGCCACGCCTTGACCATCTCGCTCACGAGCACCGAGTTGCCGAGCGACTTCGACATCTTCTCGCCGGCCATGGTGACCCAGTGGTTGTGCACCCAGTACTTGGCGAAGTCGTCGCCGAAGGCCTTGGCCTGGGCGATCTCGTTCTCGTGGTGCGGGAAGATCAGGTCGATTCCGCCGCCGTGGATGTCGAACGCCTTGCCCAGGTACTTGTGGGCCATCGCGGAGCACTCCAGGTGCCAGCCGGGACGCCCGCGTCCCCACGGGGTCTCCCAGCTCGGCTCGCCGGGCTTCGCGGCCTTCCACATGGCGAAGTCGCGCTGGTCCCGCTTGCCCGTCTCGCCCTCGCCGGAGGGCTGGAGGAGGTTGTCGAGCTCCTGGTTGGAGAGTTCGAGGTACCCCGGGTACGACCGTACGTCGAAGTAGACGTTCCCGTCGGCCTCGTACGCGTGCCCGCGCTCGATGAGGCCGCGCATCATCTCGACCATCTCGGTGACGTGCCCGGTGGCGCGGGGCTCGTACGTCGGCGGGAGGCAGCCGAGGGCGGCGTAACCGTCGTTGAAGGCGCGCTCGTTCTCGTACCCGATGGACCACCAGGGGCGGCCCTGCTCCGCCGACTTCTTGATGATCTTGTCGTCGATGTCCGTGACATTGCGGATGAACGTCACGTCGTAGCCGCGGTAGGTGAACCAGCGGCGCATGATGTCGAAGTTCAGGCCCGACCGGATGTGGCCGATGTGCGGGGCGGCCTGCACGGTAGCGCCACAGAGGTAGATCGAGACGCAGCCCGGCGTGAGCGGGGAGAAGTCGCGAGTCTGCCGGGCGCTGGTGTCGTACAGCCGAATAGTCACTACACCAGGGTAGTGGGCGGACGACAGTGCCTTGCGACCCTTTCCCATACCAGTGGCTCACGCCGCCGGGCTCGCCGCCGTCGCGTTTCCCCCGTACGGCCGAAGCTGGGGGCAAGCCCCCTGGATGTTGCCGCTTGGGGCAACCTTCCAGCCCTCCGGCGTTTGAGGACACGCCCGCAGGGCGTCCGTGTTGTCTGGGGTGCTGGGGGGCTTGCCCCCCAGCACCGATCACTCAACCCGTACGGACCACCAGCGCCGTGGCGATCGCCGCCAGACCCTCGCCCCGGCCCGTGAAGCCGAGCCCGTCCGACGTCGCGGCCGACAACGAGACCGGCGCACCGACCGCCTCCGAAAGCACCTTCTGCGCCTCGTCCCGCCGCTTCCCGATCTTCGGGCGTACGCCGACGACCTGGACCGCGACATTGCCGATCGCGAAACCTTCGGCCCGTACGATCCGCGCCGCCTCCGTCAGCAGCGTGATGCCCGACGCGCCGGCCCACTCGGGCCGCCCCGTGCCGAAGTGCGCGCCGAGGTCACCGAGACCAGCCGCGGAGAAGAGCGCGTTGCAGGCGGCGTGCGCGACGACATCGGCGTCCGAGTGGCCGGCCAGGCCGGGCCCCTCGCCCTCCCAGAGCAGGCCGCCGCACCAGAGCTCGCGGCCTTCCTCGAAGGCGTGGATGTCGGTCCCGATCCCGACCAGCGGGAGCAAAGGCATGTCAGAAGCCATCGTTGGCCCTCCTGCGGGCGAGTACCGCCTCGGCCAGGACCAGGTCCAGCGGCCGGGTCACCTTGAATGCCTCTTCGTGGCCGGGTACGACCACGACCCGCACCCCGAGCTGCTCCACCATGCCGGCGCAGTCCGTCGCGCCTTCCCCGCTCGCCGCGACCGTCTCGTGCGCGCGCACCAGCGTGGCCCGGTCGAAGCCCTGCGGAGTCTGTACGGCGCGCAGCCGTGCCCGCACGGGCGTGGCGACAACCGGCTCGGGCTCGCCCTTCTCGCCGGGCTCGACCTCCTTGACGGTGTCGGCCAGCGGCAACGCGGGCACCACGGCCGGCGCGCCGTCCCGTACGGCCTCGATGACCGAATCGACGGTGTCGACGGGCACGAGCGGGCGGGCCGCGTCGTGCACCAGCACGGCGGTGATGTCGGCCGGGAGGGCTTCCAGCCCGAGCCGCACCGACTCCTGGCGGGTCTCACCGCCCGGTACGACCAGGAAGTCCGTTCGCTCGGGCAGCGCGTGCTCGCCGAGGAGGTTCTTGACCTCGACGGCGCCGTCCTTCGGGGCCACCACGACGACGAGCGAGACGGCCCTGGAGTTGGCCATGGCCCGTACGGCGTGGATCAGCATGGGGGTGCCGTTCAGCGCACGGAGCGCCTTGGGGGCGCCGGGGCCGAGCCGTACCCCGCGGCCGGCCGCGGGGATCACGGCGGCGGTGCGCGGGGTGGGCGTGGGGCGCGGTTCGTCTGTCATCGGTAGCTCCGGGGCCGACAGCTTCGGGGACGGGTTTGGGCCCGCCAGGTTTGTGTCCGCGGCCTTCGTGGGTATGGCCACAGCGTGCCGGGCGCGACGCCTTGACCGGCCCCTTCCGTGACGACTGGTCAAGCCAGCTGCCCGGGCCCGGCACACCAGAGAGCACCTGGGATCACACCTGGGACCCACTTGGAATCAGGGGCGCGCGGAGGAGAAAGCAACATGCCGCAGCGCCCGGCGACAAGGGCTGGAGACCTTGTCAGCGGGCACCACGGCATCGTTACTCATGATTGGGTATCAGGGAAGGAGCCCCTGGACCCGGAGTCAGGACGCGAGGACCTCGTCGAGCAGGGCCTCGGCCTTGTCTTCATTGGTGTTCTCCGCGAGTGCGAGCTCGCTCACCAGGATCTGGCGCGCCTTGGCGAGCATGCGCTTCTCACCTGCGGAGAGACCGCGCTCACGCTCACGGCGCCACAGGTCGCGCACTACCTCGGCGACCTTGATGACATCACCGGAGGCGAGCTTCTCGAGATTTGCCTTGTAGCGCCGGGACCAGTTCGTCGGCTCTTCGGCATACGGTGCGCGCAGCACCTCGAAGACCCGGTCGAGCCCTTCCTGACCGACTACGTCGCGTACACCGACGAACTCCGCATTGTCCGCAGGCACACGAACAGTCAAGTCACCCTGGGCAACCTTGAGCACCAAGTAGGTCTTGTCCACACCTTTGATCTGGCGAGTTTCGATAGCCTCGATCAGTGCGGCCCCGTGATGGGGATAGACCACGGTGTCGCCAACCTTGAACGTCATGTGACAGGTACCCCTTCCGTGGCTATCCAGAGTAACACGGAAACGGCTTCTTCTGAATGGCGTTTCCGCAGGTCAGGGCATATCTCGGGGCTTGACAACAGCAACAGGAACGTGCTGCGCAGACCTTCCGGAAGCGGGTATTCGCAGGTCGGAGCGGCTGTGCGGGCGGAGAGAAACGCGTACGTTACACACACCACAGAGCCCTCCGAAGGGGCCGAACGTCCCGGTTTGCCGGGTTCCAAGCGGTGAACTTGATGTACTCCGTTCGGTGATCGGTCACCCGTTCGGCCGGAATCCGGAATTGATCAGTGGCGGCGGTGATCAATTCTCCGGACCCCCATACATTCCTTACGGATAATCCGCACTCGGGACGCACGCACGCCCTCCCCGCGATATGTGAAGGGCGTACGAAACAAGCGTCCGGGCTTGCGGTGGCCGGTACGGGCGGGCCGGGTGGGGCGGGTCGGGTGCGAGGGCCGGAGGACGGCTCGGTAACCTAAGCGCGCTGACACACCCTTAGGGCGGCTTTACGCCGCTCGAACCCGTCTAACAGGAGATGCCTCCACCGTGAGCCGCAGCCTTCGACGCGGTGCCCTCGCCGCCACCGCCATCGTGTTCTCGATCGCTTCGCTTGCCGCGTGTGGTGCGGGCAACGACGCGCAGACGCTCGGGGTCAGGCCGGACAACGCCGCGACCACCGTCGACGACATCAAGATCCAGAACGCGACGATCGTCACCCAGCCCGAGCTCGACGCCAAGGGCCCCGCGGTCGTCACCGGGATGGTCTTCAACAACGGCACCAAGGCAGAGACGCTCGAATCGGTCACGCTGCCCGGCACCAGCGCCAAGGTGAAGCTCAGCCCTGCCAAGGGTTCGGGCCCGCTGACCGTGCCCGCCGGCGGCTCGCTCCTCCTCGGTGGCGACGGCAACGCCTCCGCCGTCATCCAGAACGGCAGCGAGGCGGCGAAGGCCGGCGACGCGCAGCCCGTGCGCTTCGAGCTCAGCGAGACCGGCGCGGTCGAGCTGCGGGCGTTCGTGGTTCCGGCGACGCACTACTTCAAGGGCGTCGGCCCGAGCGAGCTGCCGAAGCCGCCGGCCCAGGCGCCGTCCGGCTCGGCGACGGGGACGCCCGCGGGCACCGCTTCCGGCAGCCCGTCCGGCACCCCGGCGGGCACCCCGTCGCAGTCGGCTTCCGGCGCCGCGGGCGCCACTGCCACTACCCCTGCCGACGCCGATGCCGACGCCGACGAGCACGGCGCGGAGCACTGACGCCCGTACGCACGCAGCATGCTGATGGGGGCGCCCCGCCGGTCGGTACCGGCGGGGCGCCCCCATCTGCTTGAGCAAGCAGGCTGAGGTTTACGGCTTACGGCTCGAACTTGTAGCCGAGACCGCGCACCGTCACCAGGTACCTCGGTGCGCCCGGGTCCGGTTCGATCTTGGCTCTGAGGCGCTTCACGTGGACGTCGAGGGTCTTGGTGTCGCCCACGTAGTCCGCGCCCCAGACACGGTCGATCAGCTGCATACGGGTGAGGACCCTGCCCGCGTTGCGCAGCAGCATCTCCAGGAGGTCGAACTCCTTCAGCGGGAGATCGACCTTGCCGCCGCCGACGGTGACCACGTGACGGTCTACGTCCATCCGCACCGGGCCGGCTTCCAGGGCCGCCGGGGTGACCTCTTCCGGCTCTCCGCGGCGGCGCAGGACAGCGCGGATGCGCGCGACCAGCTCCCGCGAGGAGAAGGGCTTCGTGACGTAGTCGTCGGCTCCTATCTCCAGACCCACGACCTTGTCGATCTCACTGTCCTTGGCGGTCACCATGATGACCGGAACATTGGAATGGCTGCGGAGCTGGCGGCAGACCTCGGTGCCGGGCAGGCCCGGGAGCATGAGGTCCAGCAGGACGAGGTCGGCGCCGTTGCGCTCGAACTCGTCGAGCCCGTCGGGGCCGGTGGCCGCGATGGCGACCTCGAAGCCCTCCTTGCGCAGCATGTAGGACAGGGCGTCGCTGAAGGATTCCTCATCCTCGACGACGAGCACTCGGGTCACGGAAGGACCTCCGGGTGGGGAATGGGTTCGCGATCAGTGGTCTCGTACGGGCCGGCGTCGTGTGCGGACTCATTGACGCCGTGCGGGCGCGCGACCGATGACCGGTCGCGTGCTGCGGCTGCCTCGGGCAGTCGCAGGGTGAAGGTGGAGCCCTGTCCCTCGGAGCTCCACACCGTGACCTCCCCGCCGTGCGAGGCGGCCACGTGCTTGACGATGGCCAGGCCGAGGCCAGTGCCTCCGGTGGCCCGGGAGCGGGCCGGGTCCACACGGTAGAAGCGCTCGAAGACGCGCTCGCGGTCCTTCTCGGAGATGCCGATTCCCTGGTCGGTGACGGCTATCTCGATCAGGTCCCCGCCGGGGGCGGAGATCCGGCGGCCCGCTATGCCGACGCGGGTGCGGGCCGGGCTGTAGTTGACGGCGTTCTCGACGAGATTGCCGAGGGCGGCGGCGAGCTGGCCGCGGTGGCCCCAGACGTGCAGGCCCTCCGTTCCGCCCGACGCCATCGTGATGTTCTTGGTGGACGCGGCGTGGCGGCTGCGGTCCATGGCCTCGGCGACCAGTTCGTCCACGCGAACCGGCTCCGCGTCCTCCAGCGGGTCGTCGTTCTGGACGCGGGAAAGATCAATGAGCTCTTGGACCAGATTGGTGAGACGGGTCGCCTCGATCTGCATGCGGCCCGCGAAACGGGTGACCGCCTCGGGGTCGTCCGAGGCGTCCATGACGGCCTCGGAGAGCAGCGAGAGCGCGCCGGTAGGAGTCTTGAGCTCATGGCTGACATTCGCGACGAAGTCGCGCCGTACCGCTTCGATGCGGCGGGCCTCGGTGAGGTCCTCCACCAGGAGCAGCACGAGACGCGAGCCGAGCGGGGCGACGCGTGCGGAGACCGCCAGCGCCTCGCCGCGGCCGGTGCCGCGACGCGGAAGGTCCAGTTCGACCTGGCGTATCTCACCGTCCCTGCGGGTGTCGCGAGCCATGTGGAGCATCGGGTCCACGGCCAGCTTTCCGCCCCGGACCAGCCCGAGGGCGTACGCCGCCGAGCTGGCCTTGACGACGCTGTCGCTCTCGTCCAGTACGACGGCGGAGGAGCGGAGCACGGACAGCACGGTGTCGACGCCCGGCGGCAGCACGGCGTTGACGTCCGGCCGCATGGAGGACCGGGTGGGCCTGGCCTGCTCGCGCTCGCTCCAGCGGAACGTCAGCACGGCGATCACACCGGTCAGCAGACCGGCGATCGCTGCTGCTGCGGCGACTGCCGCGTTCACGTCCATGCACCCAGGTTAAGCGGGGGCTACGACACTCCCCCAGCCAAATGGGTGGCCGCTCGAACACTCGTCGCTCAGAGTTCACCGAGGGGATGGGGCTGGTTCACTTGGGGTGCCGGAATCGGACGCGTAACGGACAGAACGTGGGAGCGTGGGGTTCAGAGGCCTCAAGAAAGACAAGAGAGGGACTTTCATGCGCGACGCGTACCACGAGGAACTTGACTCGATCGGTGAAGCCCTGGTCGAGATGGCCCGGCTCGTCGGGTCCGCGATCGGACGGGCCACCACTGCCATGCTCGACGCGGACCTCAAGCTCGCCGAGAGCGTGATTGCCGGCGACCAGAAGGTCGACGATCTCCAGCACGAGCTGGAAGCGCGCGCGATAGCCCTGCTGGCCCGCCAGCAGCCGGTCGCGACGGACCTGCGGATCGTCGTCACGTCGCTGCGGATGAGCGCCGACCTGGAGCGCTCGGGCGACCTCGCCCAGCACGTGGCCAAGCTCGCCCGGCTGCGCTTCCCGGCCTCGGCCGTACCGCACGACCTGCACGCGACCATGCTCGAGATGGGGCAGCTCGCGCAGCGCCTGATGGCGAAGGCGGCGGAGGTCATCACCACGAAGGACGTCGACCTCGCGCTCCAGCTGGAGCACGACGACGACGAGATGGACCTGCTGCACCGCGCGCTGTTCCAGCACCTGATGGACGACCGCTGGAAGCACGGCATCGAGACGGCGGTCGACGTGACGCTGCTCGGCCGTTACTACGAGCGGTTCGCCGACCACGCGGTCTCGGTGGCGAAGCGCGTGGTGTACCTGGTGACGGGTGAGCACGCGGACGAGCTCCAGGCGGCGGCCGCGGCGGCGGCGACGCCGCCCGCCCAGGGCGAGTAACCGCAGTAACAATCGGAGCATTGCGCGTGTGCGCCGTTGATGCGCCCGCCGGGATGGGCATCCAATGGGCAGCAGGAGTACGCCACGTGCGTCGCCTTCGAGGAGGATCCCCATGGTCGATTCCCCCACGCCCAACTCCCAGCAGGAACCGCCGGTTGAAGTGGTCCACCACCGTCTCGCGCTACCCGTCCTCGGCGCCTGCGGGTGCGGGTCCGGCTGCGGCTGCGGCTGCCAGTCGGGCGGGCCGTGCCAGTGCGGCGGCTGCTGCGGCTAGGGCGACCGGTGAGTACGGAAAGGGCCCCGTCCGCTGAGGACGGGGCCCTTTCCGTACTGACGTGAGCCGCTTACGCCGCGTCGTCGTCGTACTCGTCCTCGTCGTCGTCCTCGAGGCCGAAGTTCTCCGGCACCTCCAGCATCGCCTCCCGGAACTCGGGCCGCGTCTCGTCCATGGCCGCTTCCCGGAAGAGCGCCGCGAGCCGGTGGCGGTCCTCGGCGGAGAGCCTGCCGAGGTGGTCGGCGACGTCTTCGAACCAGGTCGTCGCCAGATCCGGATCGACGTCGTCCTCGTCCGTCAGGTCGATGGCTGTGACCAACTGCGCCATGGCAGTGGCCAGTGTGGTCAGCAGGGTGTCGCTCATATCGTGCTCTCGCCTCTTCGCGGACCGCTCGGAACCTACACGTCACGCAGCACCGAGCCCCCTGCCGCGGAGAATCCGCGCCAGGGGGCTCGATCCGTACGTGTTACTTCTTCTTACCTTGGTTCTTCACGGCCTCGATGGCGGCCTTCGCGGCCTCCGGGTCGAGGTACGTGCCGCCCTTGGTGACGGGGCGGAAGTCGGCGTCGAGCTCGTAGTAGAGCGGGATGCCGGTGGGGATGTTCAGGCCGGTGATCTCCTCGTCGGAGATGCCGTCGAGGTGCTTCACCAGGCCGCGCAGCGAGTTGCCGTGGGCGGCGACCAGGACGGTGCGGCCGGCGAGCAGGTCGGGGACGATGCCGTCGTACCAGTACGGCAGCATGCGCTCGACGACGTCCTTGAGGCACTCCGTGCGCGGGCGCAGCTCGCTCGGGATCGTCGCGTAGCGCGGGTCGTCGGACTGGGAGAACGTCGTGCCGTCCTCGAGGACCGGCGGCGGGGTGTCGTACGAACGGCGCCAGAGCATGAACTGCTCCTCGCCGAACTCGGCGAGCGTCTGCGCCTTGTCCTTGCCCTGGAGGGCGCCGTAGTGGCGCTCGTTCAGGCGCCAGGAGCGGTGGACGGGGATCCAGTGGCGGTCCGCGGCCTCCAACGAGAGCTGGGCGGTGCGGATGGCGCGCTTCTGGAGCGAGGTGTGCAGTACGTCGGGGAGCAGGCCGGCTTCGACGAGCAGCTCACCGCCGCGCACCGCCTCCTTCTCGCCCTTCTCGGTGAGGTTGACGTCCACCCATCCGGTGAACAGGTTCTTCGCGTTCCATTCGCTCTCGCCGTGGCGGAGGAGGATCAGCTTGTACGGTGCGTCGGCCATGCGTACGAGACTAATGGACGCCTCGGACGGTTGACGGCTCGCGTCAATTGAGTGGCTCCGGACCACTCCCGCTTGTAAGTTGCGGATACCGCGTCAGCCGCTTACACGGGCGGTCCGCCACCGCCGCCGCCGAAGTCCCTGGGGGGATTGCTCATGTCCATGGCCTCGCTCAGACGTGCCGCGAAGGAAACGGTCTCGGGGCTTCCCGACGGTTTCTGGTGGCTGTGGACCTCGACCCTGGTGAACCGCACCGGGGCCTTCGTGCTGACCTTCCTGTCGCTGTATCTGACGCAGGAGCTGGGTTACTCGGCCTGGTACGCGGGGCTCGTCATCGCACTGCACGGGCTCGGCGGGGTGGCCGGTTCGCCGCTCGGCGGGATGCTCACCGACCGGTGGGGGCGGCGGCCCACGATGATCGCCGGGCACCTGGGTACGGCGGCGGGCGCGGCCGCGCTCGCCGTGGTGACCAGCGCGGTCGGCGTCGCGGTGGTGGTGCTGCTGATGGGTGTCGCCATGCAGGCGGTACGCCCGGCGATCGGCGCGACCATCGCCGACATGGTGCCGGAGCCCGAGCGGCGGCGCGCGTACGCCCTGAACTACTGGGCACTCAACCTTGGCTTCGCCATAGCCGCGCTCGGCGGCGGCGCGGCGATCGTCTTCGGCTACCGGACGCTGTTCCTGGTGGACGCGGCGGCGACTGTTCTGTGCGCGGTCATCGTCTTCATGAGACTGCCGGAAACCCGGCCCGTTGTGCCGCCCGTCGTCAAGGGCGAAGAAGCGGTCGCCGAGGCGAAGCTGAGCCTGCTGGAGGTGCTGCGGGACGCGCCCTTCCGGACGCTGGTGCTGCTCAACCTGCTCATCTGCCTCATCTTCACCGCGCCGTGGGTCGCCCTGCCGCTGACCATGGCCGGCGAGGGGCTGGAGCCGAGTGCGTACGGCATGGTCATCGCGGTCAACGGCGTCGTCATAGTGGGCTTCCAGTTGCTCGTCAACAAGATCACCGACCGGCGTTCGCCGGCCGCGCTGCTCACCGTCTCCGCGCTGCTGTTCGCCGCCGGGACCGGGGCGACCGCGCTGGCCGGGACGCCGCTGCTGTTCGCGGTGACCGTGGTGGTGTGGACGCTCGGCGAGATGGTGCACGTGCCGACCAACGCCGCCGCCACCGCGCGGCTGGCGCCGGAGCACGCGCGGGGGCGGTACCAGGGCGTGATGGGCATGTCCTGGGCGCTGGCCGGCTTCCTCGCGCCCCTCCTGGCGGGGTGGATCGTGGACGGGCCCGGGCCGGACGTGCTGTGGATCGGGTGCGGGGTCATCGGCGTGGTCGCCGCGGCGGGGTACGGGACGCTGCTGCGGCGGGTGCTCGCGGACTCGGAGGCCTCGCAGGCGGCGGTGGCTGTTGCCCCCGTCCCGGCTCCTGAGGCGGACGGGGAGAAGGTCAGCGGCTGAGGGCTCGTTGCGCCTCGTAGAGGTTGGACGGGCGTACGGAAGTGGGGGATCCGTATGCCTCCAGGCGGGAGTGCAGCGGGCCGGTGAAGTCGGGGACGTCGGTCTGGTCGAAGTCGCGGACCTCGCTGATGCCTACGGTCGCGCTGTACGGGGCGATGGTGTCGATCTTGACCAGGCCGGCGCGGGCGTTCGTGACGGTCACGTTCCAGTGGGTGAAGCGGGCCCCGTAGAGGGGGCCGGCGGAGGCGTCGCCGCCGTGGCGGCCGTTGTTGTTGACCGTGATCTCGGTGCGGACGTTGGCGAACGGCATGCCGCGGTGGGTGTCGAAGGTGCCCATGTGCATGACGCCGCGCGACCAGACGTTGTAGCTGGACAGCCCTTCGACGTTGATGCCGTGGAGCTGGGTGCCGGCGGGTGCGGGCGTGGTGCGCTGCGCGATGCTGAAGTCCTCGACGAGGTTGTCGTGGGAGCCCTCGCGGCAGAAGTACGGGTGGGTGGGAGCCGCGGCCTTCGACGCGGGTGCGGCGGAGCGTACACGCGGAGGCGGCGACGAGACCGAAGCCGTTGTCGACGTGGCGGACGGTGATGTCGTCGGCCCAGCAGTCGTACGCGCACTGGAAAGTGACGCCGTTGTAGCCCTTGTCGAGCAGGTGCGGGGACTGCGGTGTCTCGACCGCTTCGAGGGTCAGGCCTTCTACGCCGGAGCCGGTGAGCGGGGTGACGGGGGTGGTGAGGCGTGGGTCCCATGCGGGGCGGATGTCGAGGGGCAGGGGGCGTTCGAGGGTGATCCGGGCGCCGGAGACGCGGGTGATGCGTACGGGCCATTCGTACGGGACGTAGCTGGTCAACTTGGGCTTGTCGTCCCAGGTGTAGCTGTGGGCGCCGGGGCTGTCGCCCGCGATGTGCGCCAGGAGGGTGTGGGCGGGGTCGTCGGCGAGGCGCAGGAGGACCAGTTGGCCGGGGCGCAGGGGGACGGCCGGGTTGTGGACGGTGATCGTCCGGTCGCCGCGCTCGGCGGGTGCGACGGTGGCGAGGGTCTGCCATTCGTCGCGCTTGTTGCCGGTCCAGCCCTCGAAGGGCCAGGCCTTGGCCGTGATGGCGGCGGTGAGGGACTCGTAACGCTCCTGCGGGCAGAGCCAGATGAGGCCGCCGGCCCAGGACCAGGAGGATTTGTCGCCGCCGTAACGGCTGCCGTACGGGCCGATCAGCTCCGTGAGGCTCTTTGTCGCGAGCAGCTTGGTGCGAGCGCTACCGGCGCCGCGCAGGACGACGTCGCTGTGGCCGATGCGGATGACGTCGTCGATGCGGTACGTGCCGGGCGGGACGAGGACGGTGCCGCCGCCACGGGCTCCGGCGGCCGCGAGGGCGCGGTTGATGGCGGGGGCCGCGTCGGTCGAGCCGTCGGGCTTGGCGCCGTAGTGGAGGACGTTGGCGACGACGGGGCGGCGGGGAAGGCGGGTGGCCCCGGCGCGGGCTCCGGCTCGGCCGACGTACGGGATCTGGGGGTGGGTGTACGGCGCGGCGGCGAACTCCTGCCAGAGGAGGACGTTTTCCCGCTGCCCTGCCACCCCAGCCACCCCTGCCCCGAAGGCGGGCCGAGCGACGCCCGATGCTGCGACGGCTATCGCGCTGACGATCAACGCCCGCCTGGTGATGGCGCTTTGACCGATCCCCATGCTCGCCTCCATGTATGTGAACGGTGTTCAGGTGCGTGTCGGCGGTGAGCATGCCATGGCGCGGGACAGTGGGGAAGGGGGCGGTGTGCGACCGACCGGACGCATATGCCTCCTCCTTCTGGAGGAACCCAGGGCGTGTACGTCCGGCAGCCGTGCGCGAGTGGGGTGGAGTCAAACCCCCATCCGCCATATACGTACAGGAGAGCGCATCATGATTCGTCGCGTCGCGATCACCCTCGCCGGCCTCGCCGCTGCCGGCTTCATGGCAGCCGGACCCGCTGCCGCCGCCACCATGGACTTCGACGGGAACGGCGACCCCTACAACGGCGGCCCGTCCGACTCGGCCCCGTACAACAACGGGGGCATGAACGGCGGGGACATGAACGGCGACAGGAACGGGTTCGACAACGGCTTCGACAACGGGTTCAACAACGGGTTCACCAACAGGAACTCGAGCGGGGCCTTCTACCTCAGCAACGTCGGCGGCCCCTGGGGCATCACCGAAATCGAAGGCTCGCACTCCTCGGGCAACGGCAACGGCAACGGCAACTTCGACGACGAGGACTGACACGAAGCCGTCTGACGGCCTCCGTCGCCACTTACGAACCCGGCCCCGCCTTCACGTCTCTTCGTGGAGGCGGGGCCGTTCGTCAGCCGGAAGGCCGCTGGGTCAGGTGCGTGAACGCGTCCAGGTTTCTGGTCGACTCGCCGCGCGACACCCGCCACGCGTACTCCCTGCGGATAGCGCTCGCGAAGCCCAGCTCCAGCAGGGTGTTGAAGCTGCCGTCCGCCGCCTCCAGGACGCTCCCCAACAGACGGTCGAGCTCGTCCGGAGTCACTGCCGACAGCGGAAGCTTCCCTGCCAGGTAGATGTCGCCGAGGCTGTCGATCGCGTAACTCACCCCGTACAGGCGCAGATTGCGCTCCAGCAGCCAGCGGTGCACCGCCGCGTCGTTCTCGTCCGGGTGGCGGATCACGAAGGCGTTGATGGACAGCGAGTGCTTGCCGACGATCAGGGAGCACGTCGTGGACAGCTTGCGCGTGCCGGGGAGCTTCACCACGTACGAGCCGGGCTCAGGGCTCTCCCACTCGAGCTCCGCGTCCTTCAGCGTCTGCTCGAGCGTCTCGGTGACCTGATGCTGTACGTCAGCCATGGTGCGAGCGTACGCGACGGCGGTGTTCGTGCATCGCGGCCGTGTATACGTCGGCCGTGCCGGACGCGGCCGTGTCCCAGCCGAACGACTGCGCGTGGCGGGCGGCCGCCGCGCCCATCCGGTCCGCCAGGCCCGGCTCGTCGATGAAGCGCCGCAGCGCACGGGCGTATCCGGCCGGATCGTGGCCCTCGACCAGGATGCCGGTCCGGCCGTCCCGCACCGCGACCGGAAGGCCGCCCACCGCCGCCGCCACCACCGGTGTGCCCGACGCCTGCGCCTCTATCGCGACCAGGCCGAAGGATTCGCTGTACGACGGCATGACCAGGACCGATGCCGCCCGGAACCAGTCCGCCAGGCGGTCCTGGCCGACCGGCGGCCGGAAGCGTACAACGTCGGCGATGCCCAGCCTGGCGGCCAGCTTCTGCAGGCCCTCCGGCTTCGCGAGGCCGCTGCCGCTCGGTCCGCCGACGACCGGAACGACGAGCTTCGAGCGCAGCGACGGGTCCTCGTCGAGGAGCACCGCGACCGCGCGCAGCAGGATGTCCGGGGCCTTGAGCGGCTGGATGCGGCCGGCGAAGAGCGGAATGATCGCGTCCTGGGGGAGGTCCAGGCGGGCGCGGGCCGCCGCCCGCCCGTCGGCCGGACGGAAGCGCTCCAGGTTCACGCCGGGGTGTACGACGGCGAGCTTGCCGGGGTCGGCCTCGTAGAAGCGGGCCAGTTCGTCCGCCTCCTCCGCCGTGTTGGCGATGAGGCGGTCCGCCGCCCGTACGATCTGCGTCTCGCCGATGACGCGCGCGGCCGGCTCGGGGGTGTCGCCCTCCGCCAGCGCGGCGTTCTTGACCTTCGCCATGGTGTGCATGGCGTGGACCAGGGGCGCGCCCCAGCGTTCGGCTGCGAGCCAGCCGACGTGGCCGGAGAGCCAGTAGTGGGAGTGGACGAGGTCGTAGTAGCCGGGGCGCTGACCGGCCCAGGCCTGCATCACGCCGTGTGTGAAGGCGCAGAGCTGCGCGGGCAGCTCCTCCTTGGGCAGGCCTTCGTACGGGCCGGCGTCGATGTGGCGGACCAGCACGCCGGGCGCGAGCTCGACGCTGGGCGGCAGGCCGCCGGTGGACGCCCGGGTGAAGATCTCAACCTCGATATTGATCGCGGCGAGGCGCTTGGCCAGCTCGACGATGTAGACGTTCATGCCGCCCGCGTCGCCCGTCCCCGGCTGGTGCAGCGGGGAGGTGTGGACGCTGAGCATGGCGATCCGGCGCGGCTTGCGGTGGTGGCCGCCGGGCAGCCGGAGGCGGGGCGGCGCCGCCAGTGTGCCGGCGAATCGGGAGACGTACTGGCTCACGTCGACGGTCCTCATCGCTCGGGGTCATGGCATGGCGCACAGAGGGCGCGGGTGCGGCCCTCCGTTCAGCCCAAACAGCGGAATGCCTCCCTCCAATTTCCGTTTTACCAAATCATTACTTCACTGACTCAACCTTTACGAGCCGCAGCGGGCGCTTACCCTCGCTTCATGGCCTCCCGCATCTCCCCCTCGCGCCCCGTCGGCGCCGTCACCCGCGGGACGACCAATCCGAACCGCCTGCGCCGCATGGACCGCTGGATCGCCGCCGCGCACGGCGCTGAGCTGCGCCGCAGCGGTGACCCCGTCGCGGTCGACCTCGGGTACGGGGCCGCGCCCTGGACCGCCGTCGAGCTGCTCGGCCGGCTGCGCACCGCCGCGCCCGCCGCCGAGGTCGTGGGCATCGAGATCGAACCGGCCAGGGTGGCCGCCGCGAAGCCGTACGAGCGCGCGGGTCTCGCGTTCCGGCACGGCGGCTTCGAAGTGCCCCTGCCCGACAGCCGCCGCCCCGCCCTGATCCGGGCGGCGAATGTGCTGCGCCAGTACGACGAGGGGGAGGTCGCCTCGGTCTGGGAGCGGCTGTGCGCGCGGCTGGCGCCCGGGGGGCTGCTGGTGGAGGGGACCTGCGACGAGATCGGGCGGCGGCATGTGTGGGTCGCGCTGGGGGCGGAGGGGCCGCGGACGGTCACCTTCGCGACCCGGCTGGGGTCGCTGGAGCGCCCTTCCGATCTCGCGGAGCGGCTGCCGAAGGCGCTGATCCACCGCAATGTGCCGGGCGAGCCCGTGCACGCCTTCCTGCGGGACTTCGACCGGGCGTGGGCGGCGGCCGCCCCGTACGCCTCACTCGGTGCCCGGCAGCGCTGGATCAAGGCCGTACGCGATCTCTCGGCCGACTGGCCGCTGGCGGACGGGGAGCGGCGGTGGCGGCAGGGTGAAGTCACGGTGAACTGGGCCGCTCTCCAGCCGCGCACCGGCTGAAACCGTTTTGGATCTTCCCGAACGAGTGGCCGCCGAGGGGAACACGGCGGGCCGGCCGTTCGTCAGAAACCTGTGGGCGGGGGCCTCTGTCGTTTTCACGGACGGCATGGCAGCATCACCGCAGCGCACCTAAGTTACTGACGGTAAATCACATGCGGGGCATGTGATGTGGGATCTGGGATCCGGGGGAGCTTGTGAACCGACGTCGCAGCGCCGCGACCGCGATCGCGCTGATCTGTGCCTCGACTGCCTTGACCGTGCTGGGCTCAGCCGGACTGGCGTACGCCGATCCCACGCCTCCCAGGAGTGAGCAGCGCCTCCAGGAGGTGCGCGGCCAGATCGACGCCCTCTACCGCAAGGCGGGGGCGGCCACGGACGCCTACAACCTGGCCGAGGAGCGCGCCGACAAGCAGTCGTCCGAGATCGTGGCGCTGGCCAAGGAGATCGTCAAGGGCCAGAAGCGGATCGAGGAGCTGAAGAGCAAGGCCGGGGCCGAGGCGCGCGCCCAGTACCGCAGCGGCGGCCTGCCTCCCGAGGCGCAGATGATGCTCAGCGGCGACCCGCAGCTCTTCCTGGACGGGGCCGGCCGCCTCCGCGAGGGCCAGCAGGCGGCCAAGGGTCTGCTGGGCGAACTGTCGCGGACCCAGGCGGACTTGGAGGCGTACACCCAGGACGCGTCCGCCCAGTGGACGAAGCTGGAGTCCAGCCGCAAGAAGAAGGAAGCGGCGAAGAAGGAGATCAAGAAGCAGCTCGCCGCCGCCGAGAAGCTCGAGGCGACGCTGGAGAAGGAGGAGCGCGAGCGGCTCCTCAAGATGGAGCAGGACGCGGCGTACGAAGCGCAGACCGCCTGGCTCGGCTCCGGCGCGCTCAAGGACGTCGGCAGCAAGGCGACGAAGGGCGGCAAGGCGGCTGTCGCGTACGCCACGGCGCAGATCGGCAAGCCGTACGTCTGGGGCGCCGAGGGCCCGGGTTCCTTCGACTGCTCGGGGCTGACGTCGCAGGCGTGGCTCGCGGGCGGACGCGGCATACCGCGCACGTCGCAGGAGCAGTGGAAGCAGCTGCCGCGCGTCGCCATGAAGGACATACGGCCCGGCGACCTGATCGTCTACTTCGACGACGCCAGCCACATCGGGATGTACGTGGGCGACGGCGCGATGGTGCACGCGCCGCGTCCCGGCCGGGACGTGACGATCGCGGGGGCCGGCTCGATGCCGATTCTGGGCGTCGTACGTCCCGACAAGTAGATCCGGACCGGCCGGGCGGACCGGCGGGGCGGACAAGATCCGGTCGTGAGCGGTGTCGCGAGCAGTGTCGCGAGCGTGTCGCAGGCGGCTGTACGGGTGATCCGGGGCGTGATGTTCGTCATGGCCCGGCACCCCGCCGATCCCGCCGGATGCGTTGCGGGAGGCGGCAATATGACCCCGGCGGCTTTCAGAACGGCATTCCGTCGAGGCGCCGGGTAACGCTATGGTCCCCGTTTGGCGGAACGTCGATCGTCGTGCCGCCGCACCCTCGGGGGGAGGGAAGGAAACCGAAACCGATGCCCGTACCCGTACCGCGGCAGCGCGTGAGTCCGGCCGTGGAAAGCGGTCAGGCCGCCGTCCTGCCGAAACAGCAGGTCGGGAGCAGCATGGAGTCCGCAGCAGCCACAGCGTCCCCGGCAGCCACGGCCCCCGCCGCCCCGGCCGCCCCCGTCGTGTCCGCGAACAGCACCGACCTCACCCTGCTGGTGATCGAGGACGATCCGGCGGGGACGTTCACCGTCCCGTCGCTGCTCGACACCGCCGGCACCCGTGTCCGTATCCGCACCGCGCGCAACCTCACCGAGGCGGAGCGGCTGCTCACGGACGACGTGCACTGCATCCTGCTCGACCTGGCCCTGCCCGCCCCCTCCGGCGAGGACGGCGACGAGCTGGCCACGCTGCGGCACGTGCTGCGGCTCGCGCCCCGGCACGCCGTCCTGGCGCTGACCGCCGAGGCCGACGCCGAGCGGGCCGCCGAGGCGGTGCGCGTCGGCGCCCAGGACTTCCTCTTCCGCGACGAGCTCGACGGGCGCCAGCTCAGCCGCGCCATCCGGTACGCGGTCGAGCGCAAGCGCGCCGACACCGCGCAGCACAAGCTGGCCGAGTCGCGGCTGCGCGCCCAGGAGAACGCCCGCCTGGAGCGTGGTCTGCTGCCCACGCCGCTGCTGGAGGGCTCGAACCTGCGCTTCGCCTCCCGCTACCGGCCGGGGCGCTCGCGGGCCCTGCTCGGCGGGGACTTCTACGACACGGTCCGCACTTCCGACGGCACGGTCCACGCGATGATCGGCGACGTCTGCGGCCACGGCCCGGACGAGGCCGCCCTCGGCGTCGAGCTGCGCATCGCGTGGCGGGCCCTGACGTTCGCCGGACTGTGCGGCGACGAGCTGCTCTCCACGCTCCAGCAGGTCCTGGAGCACGAGCGGGAGAGCGAGGAGATCTTCGCGACTCTGTGCACGGTCGACATCGCGCCGGACGGACGGCGGGCCGGGCTGTGCCTGGCCGGCCACCCGTCACCGCTGATAGCCCGCCACGGCAGGGCCGCGCAGCTTCTTCCGTACGAGGACGGGGGCCCCGCGCTCGGCCTGCTGCCGCGAGCCCGATGGTCGCGCCGGCAGGTAGAACTGGGCGGCGCCTGGAGCCTGATGATGTACACGGACGGCCTGATCGAGGGCCGCGTCGGCCCGCCCGGGTCGAAGCAGCGGCTCGGTCAGGACGGGATGGTCGAGATGATCAACCGGCAGCTGACGGCCGGGCTCACCGGCGAGGCCCTGCTGGAGGCCGCGGTCAACGAAGCACGGGACCTCAACGGCGGCGAACTGACCGACGACGTGGCGCTGCTGCTCCTGGACCGCGGCTGAGCAGCGCCGCCGCGGCCGGTGGAGTCCGGCGTGACGTCTAACGTCCGCCGTTGTACGGCCCGTACGGACCGTCGCTGCTGCTGCCGCCGCCCCTGCGACCGCCACCGCCGCCGCCACCCGAGACCTGCTTGATCGCGGGCCGTACGTCGACCATGAAGACGATGGTCGCGACCAGACCGGCGATCTGCAGGAACAGCATCGGGACGAACAGATTCACGGCGACCGTGACGCCCAGAAGGACCAGCCAGAAGACCTTGGTCTGCTTGTCGGTGGCGCGGTACGCGTCCTCGCGGGCCGTCGCGGCGAAGAACAGCGCCACCACGGCGAGGATGAGCATGGCGAGGTTGAGCAACGACAACAGAGTGCCGAATGCCTGGAGCAACATGCTGTACACCGCCTAGAGAGTGGATGAGCGCCTCTCGGCCAAGGTACCCGGACAACGAGCCGGACACCCATAAAGGTGCCCGGCGCGCGCCCGTCCTACGTCACTTCTCGGTGGCCGGCGTGGCCTTCTTCGCCGGCGCCTTGCGGGCGGCAGGCGTCTTCTTCGCCGGAGCGGCCTTGGCCTCGGCTGCCTGCGGCGCGTCCGCCTTCTTCTCCGGCTCCGGGTCGGGCTCCACGGCGACGGCGATCTCGTTGATCTCCTCGGCCGCGTCGCCGCGCCACGCCTTCACGCTCTGCTCGCCGTGCTCGGCGACCTTCTCGTACGCCTCGCGCGCCTTGACCGCGTACTCCGCCGCCACGCCCACGCTCCGCAGCGCCAGGTCCTGGGCCTGCTCGCCCAGCTTCTTCACGTCGGTGTCGAGCGTGCCGAGCACCTCGGTGACCTTCGCCTGAACGGTGGCCTGGGCCTCCTTGGCCCGGCTCGTCACCTTCTCCTGTACGGCCTTGGGGTCGGTGTTGCGCACGGCGTCGATACGCGCCGGTGCCTCGGCGCGCAGCTGCTCGATCAGCGCGGGAACCTTCTTCGCCTGCTGTACGGCGAGGTCCGCGGTGCCGGCCGCGAAGTAGAGGGGAGTCGGGTCGGTGAGGGTCTTACGCAGGTCATCGGTGATGGCCATGACTGTGGTCCTCCCGGATCTCAGTTCACTATGAGGGTGATGTACCGGCATCACTGCCGTCGGCCGTGCGGGGGCCGTCAGCAGGGGCGTCCGTCGTGACGTCCGCTTCAGCGTCCGTCGCGTTCTCCTTGCGGAACGACTCGTAGATCTGCAGCAGCACTTGCTTCTGCCGCTCGTTGATCGACGGGTCGGCGAGGATGACGGCACGCGTCTCCAGCTCCTCGCGCTCCCGCTCGTCGAGAATCCCGGCCTGGACGTACAGCGTCTCCGCGGAGATCCGCAGCGCCTTGGCAAGCTGCTGCAGGATCTCCGCGCTCGGCTTGCGCAGGCCGCGCTCGATCTGGCTGAGGTACGGATTGGACACCCCGGCGGCGTCGGCGAGCTGCCGCAGCGACAGCTGCGCGTTGCGCCGCTGCTCGCGCAGATACTCGCCGAGATTGCCGACGTTGAGTGATGCCATGTCCCGATTGTGCGGCATCAGCGCTAACTATTGCAAGCGACTGCTTGCAATAGTGTTCCGTGTCGCACGCCCGGGCGGGCGGGGGGCGAAGGCCGCTCGCGCAACGGGAGTTCGGCCCCCGGGCGCCTTGGCTAGTCTGCACGGGTGACCACCGACCTGACCCTGCTGCCGCGTGTCGCCTATCGCGGACAGGAGGTCACCGCGCCCCGGCTCCGCGGCCTCCTCGCGCTGCTCGCGGGCGACTCGCGCACGGGCTGCAGCACCGAGCGGCTGGTGGCAGGGCTGTGGCCGGACGAGTTGCCGGAGCGGCCGGCGAAGGCGGTGCAGGTCCTCGTGTCCAGGGCGCGGGCGCAGCTGGGCGCCGACGTCATCGCCAGCACGCCGACCGGATACCGGCTCAGCCTCGCCGAGGATCAGGTCGACACCTCCGCCCTGCTGCTGCACGCCGCCGCGAGCGCGGACCGGGCCAGGGCCGGGGACCACGCGGGGTCGCTGGCCGCGGCCGAGGCCGGGCTCGCGCTGTGGGAGGGCACGCCCGACGGGGCCGGCGGGCCCGGCGAAAGCACAGACCCCGTAGCCGCGTTGCGCGCCGAGCGCGCCCCCGTCCGCGGCACGCTCGTACGCGCGCAGGCGCTCGCGCTCGCCCGCCTCGGACGGCACGCGGAGGCGGCCGGGCCGCTGGCCGTGGCCGCCGCGGAGTACCCGCGCGACGAGGAAGTGCTCGCCGAGCTGCTGCGCGGCGAGGCGGCGAAGGCGGGTCCGTCCGCCGCGCTAACGCGGTACGAGGCGTACCGCCGTGAGCTGCGCGACGAGCTCGGCACGGATCCGGGCGCCGGGCTCAAGGCCGTACAGCGGGAGCTGCTGCGCGGCGAGGCGCCCGTGGTCAGGCACGGCGTGCCGCACGAACCGAACCCGCTCCTCGGCCGGGACGAGGACATCGCGGCGGTGCGGCGGCTGCTGCGCGCCTCCCGCGCCGTCACCGTCGTCGGCCCCGGCGGACTCGGCAAGACCCGGCTCGCGCACGCCGTCAGCCGCCGGGCCGAGCAGCGCGTGGTGTATTTCGTGCCGCTCGCCGGCGTCACCGCGGACGCGGACGTGGCCGCGGAGGTGGCCTCCGCGCTCGGCGCGGGCGAGGGGCGGCCCGGCGCCGTGAACGGCCACGCCTCGGCCGACCCGGTGTCCGGCATCCGCGGCGTGCTCGGCTCCGGGCCCGCGCTGCTGGTGCTCGACAACTGCGAGCAGGTCGTCGGGGGCGCCGCCGACCTCGTACAGGCCCTGGTCTCGTCCTCGAAGGACCTGCGGGTGCTCGCCACCAGCCGGGCCCCGCTCGGTCTCAGCTCGGAAGCGGTGTACGCGCTGCCGGAGCTCGCTCTCGACACCTCGGTCGAGCTGTTCACGCAGCGGGCCCGGGCCGCCCGGCCCGGCGTGGAGCTGCCGCCGGACGCGGTGGCCGGGCTGTGCCGCCACCTCGACGGGCTGCCGCTCGCCGTGGAGTTGGCCGCGGCGCGGGTGCGGGTTCTCTCGGTGCCGGAGATAGCCCGCCGCCTCGGCGACCGGTTCGCGCTGCTGCGCGGCGGGGCCCGGGACGTGCCGGAGCGCCACCGCACGCTGCACGCGGTCGTGGAGTGGAGCTGGAACCTGCTCGCGGAGGACGCCCGGGCGGCGCTGCGCACGCTGTCCGTCTTCCCTGGCGGCTTCTCGGGCGAAGCGGCGGAGCGGGTGCTGGGCGAGGACGCGCTGTTCCTGCTGGAGCAGTTGGCCGATCAGTCGCTGATCACCGTCGCCGACACCCCGGGCGGCGTGCGGTTCCGGATGCTGGAGACCGTACGGGAGTTCAGCGCGGCCCGGCGCGCGGAGGCGGGCGAGGACGAGGAGGCCATCGGCCGGTTCCTCGCCTGGGCGCGGGACTTCGGGGTCGCGTACCACGACTGGTTCTTCGGCTCGGAACCGCGGATCGCCTGGGAGCGGATCAGGGCCGAGCAGGACAACCTCGTGCCGGCCCTGCGGCACGCCCTGGCCCGTACGGACGGCCCGACCATCGCCGCCCTCACCGCAGTCCTCGCCGCCCTGTGGTCGACCGACTCCAACTACCCCCGCCTCACCGCCCTCGCCGCGGACACCGGCCCGCCGCTGTCGCACTACTACCCCGAGCCCGAATACGTCGAAGTCGCCCGCGCCGCCGCGGTGTTGTGCACGGCGAGCCTGTTCATGGGCTACGGCCCGCACGTCGTACGCCAGCTCGTCACCCTCCGGCGGCTGCCCCCGGCCCCGCCGGACACGCTGCTGCGCGCCGTCGCGGCAGTGCTGAGCGCGGTCCCTGAGATGCTGCCTCCCGACTACGAAGTGCTGCACACGCTCTGCGACAGCGAGCAGCCGCTGCTCGCCGGCATCGCCGAGTGCGTCGCCACCTACGTCTGGGAGTACGAGCACGACATCGACCGCGCGCTCGCCTCAGCTCGCCGGATCATCGCCGCACTGGCGCCGGTCGACAACCCCTTCCTCCAAGTCATCGGCCACTCCCGGCTGAGCCAGCTGTGCTTGCAGATGGAGCAGGGCGAGGCCGCGTACGGGCACCTCAAGGCGGCGCTGGAGACGCTGCCGCGGCTCGGCGACGAGCGCGACTCCTTCGGCGTCCGCTGGGGCCTCGTCCTCGCCTGCCTGCAGCGGGGCGACCCCGACGAGGCCGAGTACTGGCTGCGGCAGGCGGAGGAGGTCAACACCTTGCAGCAGGACGACTCCAACAGCGCCGACCTCGGCGGCCGCGCCGAGATCGCGCTCGCCCGCGGCCTGACGGAGGTCGGGCTCGGCTTGTGGCGCAGCGCCGCGGAGCGGATGCCCGAGGCCGCCTCGACGCGCGGTAGCGACCCCTTCCTCGACCGGTGGGTGCTGCAGCTCCATTCGGCGGCGGTGACGGCGCACGCGCACGCCGGCCGTCTCGAGCTGGTCGCGGGGCCGGTCGGCCGGCTGCGGCAGGGGCTGCGGACCCTGCTCTCCGGTCCGTCCCGCTCGCCCATGGAGCTCCCTGTGATCGGGACGGTGCTGCATGCCCTTGGAATGGCGGGGCTCGCCTCCGGCGACGCAGGTGCCGGTGCCGGTGCCGGTGCCGGTGCCGGTGCCGTACGGATGATCGCGCTGGCCGAACGGCTGCGGGTGCTGCGCGATTACCAGCCGACGATGTCGGCGGACCGCGCCCGGCAGGCGGTCGGGGCCGCCGGGAACGCTGCCAGGGCGGCGTACGCCGACGCGGTGTCGGAGTACGCCGCCCTGGAGCGGGACGAGCTGCGGGAGGCAGCCCGCGCTGTCATGGCGGTTACTTCGGGTCGCGGTTGAACGACGCCGTCGACCAGCGGTAGCCGAGCGCGGTCAGGCCGACGCACCAGGCGATCGCGATCCACCCGTTGTGGCCGATCTCGGTGCCGAGCAGCAGGCCGCGCAGGGTCTCGATGGCCGGCGTGAACGGCTGGTACTCGGCGATCGGCTGGAACCAGCCCGGCATCGTGTCGGCCGGGATGAAGGCGCTCGAGATGAGCGGGAGGAGGATCAGCGGCATGGCCATGTTGCTGGCCGCCTCGGGGTTCGGGCTGGCCATGCCCATCCCGACCGCGATCCAGGTGAGCGCCAGCGAGAACAGTGCGAGCAGCCCGAACGCCGCCAGCCACTCCAGGGCCGTGGCGTCCGTGGAGCGGAAGCCGATGGCCACGGCGACGGCACCGACGAGGACCAGGCTGGCGAGCACCTGCAGCACGCTGCCGACGACGTGTCCGATGAGCACCGACCCGCGGTAGACCGCCATCGTACGGAAGCGGGCGATCAGGCCCTCGGTCATGTCCATGGAGACGGAGACCGCGGCCCCGATCACGGTGGAGCCGATGGTCATCATCAGGAGGCCCGGGACGATATAGGCGATGTAGTCGGAGCGGTCCGCGCCGCCGCCACCGATGCCCGCGCTCATCACGTCTCCGAAGATGTAGACGAAGAGCAGCAGCAGCATGATCGGCGTGAGCAGCAGGTTCAGGGTCATGGACGGGTAGCGCCGCGCGTGCAGCAGGTTGCGGCGCAGCATCGTGTTCGAGTTGCGTACGGCGAGGGAGAGGGCGCTCATCGGACAGTCTCCTTGGGCTGGTTGGGGACCTTCACGCCGCCGGTCAGGGCGAAGAACACGTCGTCGAGGTCGGGGGTGTGCACGGTCAGCTCGTCCGCCTCGATGCCGGCCGAGTCCAGCCAGTCGAGGATCGAGCGCAGCTCGCGCTGGCTGCCGTCGCTGGGGATCTGCAGCGACAGCGCCTCGTCGTCCCGGGTGACCTCGCGCAGGGCGACGGCGGCGGACTGGTACGCGGCCGGGTCGGAGAACCGCAGCCGCACGTGCCCGCCCGGGATGAGCCGCTTCAGCTCGTCGGCACTCCCTTCGGCGGCGATCTTGCCGTCGCTCAGCACCGCGATGCGGTCGGCGAGCTGGTCGGCCTCCTCCAGGTACTGGGTGGTGAGGAAGACGGTGACGCCGCCGGAGACCAGCTCGCGGATGATCCCCCACATGGTGTGGCGGCTGCGCGGGTCGAGGCCGGTGGTCGGCTCGTCGAGGAAGATGATCCGCGGATCGCCGACCAGCGTCATGGCGATGTCGAGGCGGCGCTTCATGCCGCCCGAGTAGGTGGAGACAGGCTTCTTCGCGGCGTCCACCAGGTCGAAGCGCTCAAGGAGTTCGGCGGCGGTACGGCGGCCCGCGCTGCGGGAGAGCAGGTGCAGGTCCGCCATGAGGAGCATGTTCTCCTCGCCGGTGATCAGGCCGTCGACGGCGGAGAACTGCCCGGTGACGCCGATCGCGGCCCGTACCGCCTGAGGGTGGGTGGCCAGGTCGTGGCCGCCGACGTGGAGGTCGCCGGCGTCGGCGGCGATGAGGGTGGAAAGGATCTTGACGGCGGTGGTCTTGCCGGCGCCGTTGGGGCCCAGGAGGGAGAAGACCGTGCCCTGCGGCACGGCCAGGTCGATGCCGTCGAGGACCGTCTTGTCCCCGTAGGCCTTGCGCAGCCCCTTGGCCGCTATGGCGAGTGAGTGCGATGTCGTTGGCGTCATGCCGCAGAGGTTGCGGCAGGGCGCGTTCAGCGCGGTTTCACGAGGGTTTCAGCGCCCTGGAACCGGGGTTGCCGCGCGCGAATTCGCACCCTGCCCGTGATTGCGGACCCATCCTGTCCGCAGGCGGTGTCAGGGTGGCTCTGCCCGCACACGGAAGCCGCTACGAACGGAGCAACCCGATGAGCCGCCACATCCAGGTCACCTTCGACGCCCACGACCCGCGGGCGCTGTCGTCCTTCTGGCGCGACGTACTGGGCTACGTCCACCCCGGCCCGCCCGGAGTCGACCTCCCCGAGGGCGCCGACCGGCTGGCCGCGTGGGACGACTTCCTCGCGCGGGTCGGCGTACCGGAGGAGCAGCGCAACACGAGATCGGCCATCGAGGACCCGGACGGGCACGGCCCACGGGTGTTCTTCCAGCAGGTCCCGGAGGACAAGGTCGCCAAGAACCGCGTCCACCTCGACGTCCGTGCGGCTCCCGGGCTGCGGGGAGAGGAGCGGATGGCGGCGCTGGAGGCCGAGTGCGGCCGGCTCGTCGCGCTGGGAGCGACGCGGGTACGTCGCTACGAGCCCGATCCCCCGATGAGCTCCGGCTTCATCGTGATGACCGACCCCGAGGGCAATGAGTTCTGCCTGGACTGACGCAGCGCAGCCGCAGTCCCCCGACTAGCGGCCCGTACGGCCGTCGGCCAGCTCCCGCAGGATGTCGAGGTGACCGTTGTGCCGGGCGGTCTCCTCGATCAGGTGCAGCATGATCCAGCGCAGATTGACGCGCTTCCCGTTGTCCCTGGCGCGCTGCGCCTCGGTGTCCAGGTCGTGGTCGGCGACCAGCTTCCGGTACCGGGCGCACTGGGCGTCGTACGCCGAAAGGAGGTCGGCCAGCGGGACGTCGAGCGCGATGCGCATCTCGCGGTCGGGGTCCTCGTCGGTCCACGGCCCCTCGTCCTCCTCGCCGAGGAACACCACCTGGAACCAGTAGTACTCGACCCAGTGGAGGTGGCTGATGAGCCCGCAGAGCGTCATCAGCGGAGATCCGGGCAGCGGGGCCCTGCGGGCGTCTTCTTGCGACACGTCGTCGCACTTGGCGCGCGCGGTGTCGCGGACGTAGTCGAGGAACGTGGCGAGCGAGGCGCGCTCGTCGGGCGCGGGAGGCATATCGGTTCGTGTCATCGGGGTGAATGTTCTTTGCCCGTACGCCCGCTGTCGAGCGATTTTGAGTCACCGCAGGCTCCAGGGGTGACTCTTGAGAAGGTCCGGCACTACGCCGGGACCAGCGATACGGCGAGAAGGAGCAGCACACGTGACAGCACACGTGACACACGAAAACAGCGGTGGCGACGGCATCGGTACGCGTGCGGTCAAGCTCAGCCCCAGCGGCTGGGTGGCCGAGCAGGCCGAGCTGTACGAGGAGTCCGGCGGTACCAAGGGCACCACCATGCAGGGGGCGCCCTGCCTGCTGATGGACTACCTCGGGCGGCGCAGCGGCGCCATCCGGCGCACCGTGCTGATCTACGGGCGCGACGGCGACGACTATCTGGTCGTGGCGTCGAAGGGCGGCTCGGACGAGCACCCGCTGTGGTACCTGAACATCCAGGACAACCCGCACGTGCAACTGCGCGTCGGCACCGAGCGGTTCGCGGCCCGCGCCGAGACGCTTTCTCCTGAGGAGAAGGCCCGCGTGTGGCCGCACCTGGTGGACATCTTCGCGCCGTACGAGACGTACCAGAAGAAGACCACCCGTGACATCCCGGTGGTGCGGCTGCGGCGCACGGACGCGACGAACGGCTGAGGCGGCGGGCCGCCCGGCGCCGCCCGTCGACCGGCGGCACGGGCGGTTCCCGCTGGGCATCCCAGAGGACACGCACAGCGCTGGTGGCCCTCAGGCAGGGCGCACTCAGGCAGGGCGGCCTCAGGCCCGCAGGGGCGCCGGGAGCGGAAGGCGGTGCAGTACGTCGAGGCGGCTGACCGCCCGGGTCAGCACCACGTAGAGCCGGTGCGGCCCCCGCTCCTCGGCGCCGGCGATCTCGGCCGGTTCGACGGCGATGACGTGGTCGTACTCCAGGCCCTTGGCGAGCGTCGCGGGCAGCACGGACAACCGGGGCGCCTCGCCGAGCCCCGCCGCGTCCAGCGCCTCCCGCAACTCCCGCACCCGGCCGGCGTCCGCGATGACGCCCACCGAGCCCTCCCGGGTCAGGGCCGCCCGTACCGCATCGACCGTCGCAGCCACCACATCCCGCACCTCACGCACCGCCAGTTCGCCGTCCGCGCGCAGCGACCGGCCCGGCGGTACGTCGACGTCCAGCGCCCCGAGCAACCGGTTCGCCAGCTCCACGATCGCGGCCGGGACCCGGAAACCGGTGGTCAGCGGCACGACGGCGGCCGCTTCCTTGCCGAGGTGGGCGAGGAGTTCGGGCCAGGTGCGGGCGGCCCACGGCGTCGTGCCCTGCGCGAGATCGCCCAGCACCGTCACCGAACCGAACGCGACGCGTCGCGCGATCGCCCGGCACTGCATCGGGGAGAGGTCCTGCGCCTCGTCGATGACGACGTGGCCGTAGCTTTCGGGGCGCTCGACGAGCCCGGCGACCTCGTCGATCAGCACCAGGTCCGCGGCCGACCACCTGGCGCTCTTCCAGGAGCGCGGCGGCTTCACCCAGCGGATCGCCCGCCGCTCGTCCGGGGTCAGGAGCGGATCGCAGGGGTCGGTGAGCACCGCGGCCACGATCTCCTCCGGCTGGACCTTCGGCCACACGGAGTCGACGAACGCCCCGATCGCCCGCGACCGCCCCATCCGGCGCAGCCACTCATTGCCCGGCGGACCGGCCCGGCGTTCGGCCTGGAGCTGGAGCGCCCGCACCGCGCGCGTGCGCACGCGCTCACGGCCGACGGCGTACGGGGGCGCCTCGGCCCGCACCTCCTCCACGATCCGCTCCAGCTCACCGCGCGCAATCCGCCAGCGGTACGAGCCGTCCGGCACGGCGACGGTCTCGGTCGGCGCCGACACCCGCCCGTACAGCGCCCGGTGGAGCACCTCGCCCATCCGGGCGTCGTGCTTGACGACGGCGGCCGCGGGGCTGTCCTCGGCGCGGACGGGATGACGCCCGATCTCGTCGTCGACGGTCGACTGTCGGATGCCGCTCTCCCCCAGCGCGGGCAGCACCTCTGCGATGTACGAGAGGAAGGTCCGGTTGGGCCCGAGGATGAGCAGGCCGCTGCGCTGGAGGCGCTGCGGATACGTATAGAGGAGGTACGCCGCGCGGTGCAGGCCGACGGCGGTCTTGCCGGTGCCGGGGGCGCCCTGCACGCAGACGGATTCGGTGAGTCCGGAGCGTACGAGATCGTCCTGCTCGGGCTGGATGGTGGCGGCGATGTCGCGCATCGGGCCGACGCGGGGCCGCTCGATCTCGTCGGCGAGGATGCCGCTTTTCGCCGCGCCGCCGCTTTCCTCCCCGGCCGCGAGCCGCTCGTCCTCCAGCCCGGTCAGGTCCTCGGACGCCCCCTTGCTCCACGGCGCCCAGCCGAACCGCCGGCGTACCAGAACGCCCTGCGGGTCCTGCGCGCTCGCCTGGTAGAAGGTGCGGGAGACGGGGGCGCGCCAGTCGATGACCAGCGGCGGATCGGCGGGGTGCTCGGCGATGCGGCGCCGGCCGATGTGGTGGCTCTGCCCGTCGGCCAGATCGAGCCGCCCGAAGAAGAGCGGACCTTCCGGCTCCTCCCTCAACTCCTTGGCGTACGAGCGCAGATGGAAGCCGAGGGCTTCGGCGTCCGCGCCGGAGGCGGAGACGTCCGCGCCGGTGACGACCTGTTCACCGGCGCCTTCGGTCATGCGGGTCAGGGCTGCGCGGCAGAGGTCGTGGAAGGTCCGCTCCTGGCTGAGGGCATGGTCGAGTGACGTCATCCACCCAAGATAACGTAACCGAGTAACGAATTTAACCGAGGCCTAGAATCGCACGGGGAGGCCGTTCCTCAGCTGGTCGAAGGCGAGCTCGGCCGCCGCCACAGCCCCCGGAAGTACGGCCTGCGCGCTCTCGCCCGCCGCGATCCGGCGCCAGTTCTCCTCGGCGAGGATCCGCTGTACGGCCACGATCTGCCCGGCCGCGAGCCGCGCCGCCAGGGGATCGGGCCCGTCGAGGGCGGCGGCGAGCGCTTCCTCGGAGCGCTTCACGTACGCGTGGAGCCGGGCCACCAGGCTCGGCGTCCCGTACAGCAGCCGGTGGAAGGCGAGCACGTCGGCGTCGTCGCTGAGCCCGGTCACGGGATCGCGCCGGTCGAGGCCGGCGAGGAAGTGCCGCCGCAGGGCGTCCAGCGGCGTGAGCCCGTCCGCGCGCCCCTCGGCGACCACCCGGGCCGCCTCGTCCTCGTGGTCGGCGAACCGGTGCAGCGCGAGGTCTTCCTTGGCGGGGAAGTACCGGAAGAGGGTCGGCTTGGAGATCTCGGCCGCGGCCGCCACCTCGGCCACGGAGACCTTGTCGAAGCCCTTCTCCAGGAAGAGGGCGATCGCGGCATCGGAGATGACCCGGTACGTCCGCTGCTTCTTCCGCTCGCGCAAACCACTCATGAGGACGAAGCGTACGCGCTTGACCTCAACAGAACTTGAGGTCACAGACTCACAGACGCACGGACAGATACGGCGTCGGAGTGGGGAGTGAGCGTCATGCGCGCGATACAGGTGACGGAGTTCGGCGGTCCGGAGGTACTGGTGGCGACCGAGCTGCCGGACCCGGTGGCCGGTCCCGGAGAAGTGGTCGTGGAGGTCGCCGTGGCCGACACGATCTACGTCGAGACGCAGATCCGGGGCGGCTGGGGCCCGCAGTTCGGCATCGAGCCGCCGTACGTTCCGGGCGGCGCGGCCGCGGGCACGGTGCTGGCGGTGGGCGCGGGCGTGGACCCGGCGTGGACCGGCCGCCGGGTGGTGGCGGGCCCGGGCACTGCGGGCACGTACGCCGAGCGGGTCGTCACCACGGTCGACCGCCTGATCCCGGTCCCCGACGGCCTCGGCCTGCGCGAGGCGGCCGCGCTGGCGCACGACGGCGTCACCGGCACCGGCATAGCGGAGGCGGTCGGCATCCGGCCCGGCGAGCGGGTGTTGATCCTGGGTGCTTCGGGCGGCATGGGAACGCTGTTGGTACAGATGGCGAAGGCGGCCGGGGCGCACGTCGTGGGGGCGGCGCGCGGCAAGCGGAAGCTGGATCTCGTACGGGAACTGGGCGCCGACGCGGTGGTGGACTACTCCGAGGAAGGCTGGACCGAGCGCGCCCGGGAGGCGCTCGGGGGCGCCGGGGCGGATGTGCTGCTGGACGGCGTGGGCGGCGAACTGGGCCTGGCCGCCTTCACGTTGGTGGCCGACGGCGGCCGCGTATCGGCGCACGGCGCGTCCAGCGGCGGCTTCTCGGGGATCGACGCCGACGAGGCCGGGAGGCGCGGGATCACACTGCGGGGGATCGCGGAGGTCCAGTTCGCGGCGGCCGACATCACGCGGCTGGCGGCGAAGGCCCTGGCAGAGGCGGCGGCGGGCCGCCTGCGCCCGGTGATCGCGGCGACGTTCCCGCTGGCGCGGGCGGCACAGGCGCATACGGCGATCGAGGCGCGGTCGGTGGCGGGCAAAGCACTGCTGATGGTGGCGGGGGCGGTGTGAGCTGAGTGGCGCGGGCGGCCGGGGGCGAGCTGAGTGGGGCGGGGGCGGGCCCTGCGGGGCTTTCCCGACCAACCCCTTCCCGGTGTGACATTGGGCGACTCCGCCGCGCGGGGGGCTCCGCCACGCGGGGGGCTCCGCCACGCGGGGGGCTCCGCCACGCGGAGGCCCACCACGTGGAGGCCCACACGACGTACGGGGCTCCGCCCCTCAAACGTCGTAGGTGCTGAAAGTGCGGCCGAATCAAGCCCGTCCGGCGTTTGAGGACCACACCCGCAGGGCGTCCCGGGGCCCGGGGGCCTGGGGGCCTGCCCCCAGTTCGGGAAGGGGCGGGGTGGGGAAGAAGCCCGCCGCAGGCGCGGCCTAACCCCCCGACCGCTTCCCCACCAGCACCTCGACCCCGTCCAGCAACCGCTCAAGCCCAAAAACAAACTCGAAGTCGGGCTCGTCCGGCAGCTCCATCACCCCCGACTCCAGCAGCCGCGCCACGGCCGGATAGCGCGTCGGATCCGCCAGCTTCGCCAGGGTCCGCCCGTACCGACTGAGCACTTCCTCCGGCGTCGCATCCGTACGCGCGTTCGCCGCCGCGAGATCCGCCATGAGCCCCGCCTCGTGCCGCACGAAGCCGTTGACCAGCAGAAGCACCGAGAGCTTCTCGCCCTCGTCGAGGCCCGTGCCGGCCAGTGCGCCCAGCCCCTGGTCCATCCAGGCCACGGAGTTGGGGGTGATCGGCGGCCCGGAGGTCGGGATGTGCAGCGCCCAGAGATTGCGGCCCAGCACCTCGCGCTGGGCCCACGCCCACCGGCTGAGTGCCTCCCGCCAGCCGATGCCGGGCTCCGGCGGGGCGGGCGGGCCCCCGAGGGCGGCTTCCATCATGAGGACGTACAACTCGTCCTTCGCACCGACGTACCGGTAGAGGGACATCGTCGAGGCGCCGAGTTCCTTGGCGACCCGCCCCATGGACACCGCCGCCAGCCCCTCGGCCGCCGCGACCCCGACTGCCGCGTCGACGATCCGCTCCAGGCTCAGCCCGGGCCTCGGCCCCTTCGCCGGGCGCTCCCGCAACCCCCACGCGAGTTCGAGGCTCGCGGGCAGACCTGTGCCGCGATCACTGTCGCCGGCCATCCACGCTCCCTTGCTCCCTCTGCTCCCCTTGCCGCTCTTGACCGCCATCCTAGTTATGCGTAACCCTTACGCAGTAGTGCGTATGCCATACGCAGAACGGCGAACGGGGAGCGGACTCATGCCAGGACATCAACCTCCAGCGGTCGAAGCGACCGGCCTCACCAAGTCGTACGGAAAGCTCACCGTCCTCTCGGGCATCGACCTGTACGTCGCCCCGGGCAGCGTCTTCGCCCTCCTCGGCCCCAACGGCGCGGGCAAGACCACCGCCGTACGCATCCTCGCCACCCTCACCACCGCCGACGCCGGCGCCGCACGCGTCGCCGGTTACGACGTACGGGCCGAGCGGAGCCGGGTGCGTCGGGCGATCAGCCTGACCGGCCAGTTCGCGGCGGTCGACGAACGCCAGACCGGCGCCGAGAATCTCCGCATGATGGCGAGGCTGGCCCGCCTCCCCCGCCCCGAGGCCCGCGCCCGCGCCGCCGCCCTCCTCGACCGCTTCGGGCTCGCCGACGCCGGGGACCGCCTGGTCGCGACGTACTCCGGAGGCATGCGGCGCAGGCTCGACCTCGCGGCGGGCCTGGTGGGCGAGCCCGAGGTGATCTTCCTCGACGAGCCGACGACCGGCCTGGACCCGCGCAGCCGACGCGAGTTGTGGGCGGCCGTACGCGAACTCTCCGACCGGGGCGTCACGGTCTTCCTCACCACCCAGTACCTGGAGGAGGCCGACCAACTGGCCGACCGCATCGCGGTCCTGGACCGGGGCCTGCTGGTGGCGCAGGGCACGGCGGCGGAACTGAAGTCACGCGTCGCGGGCCACCGCCTGGACCTGACCCTCACCACCAGGGCCGATTACCTGCGTACGACGTCCCAGCTCGGCACCCGCGCCACCCACCACACACCCGAGACCCTCACGCTCTCGGCCCCGACCGACGGCACGGCAGCCCACGTACGGGCCCTGCTCGACGAAATCGACCCGTCACGCACGGCGGTAAGCCACTTCCGCGTCCACACGGCAACGCTGGACGACGTCTTCATGACCCTGACCAAGCACCGGCCCGCCGAGGAGCCGACCGAGGAGCCGACCCATGTCTGAAGCCACAGCGCCGCTCCCCACCATGACAGGCCGCGCGCTCCGCCTGAGCCGCCGCAACGTGGACGCGGTCATCACCTCGATGATGCTGCCGGTCATGATGATGCTGATCTTCGTCTATCTCTTCGGCGGAGCGATCAACACCGGCACGGCGTACGTGAATTACGTCGTCCCGGGTGTCCTCGTGCTCTGCGCCGGCTTCGGCTCGGCGACCACCGCCGTAGGCGTGACCGAGGACATGAAGACCGGCATCATCGACCGCTTCCGCACCCTGGACATCGGCGGCATCCCCATCCTCACCGGCCACGTGCTGGCCAGCACCGCCCGTAACCTCGTCTCGACCACCCTGGTCCTCGGCGTCGCCCACGCCATCGGCTTCCGCCCCTCGGCCACCCCCACCGACTGGCTGGCGGCGGCCGCCGTCCTCCTCGCGTACATCACCGCGCTCTCCTGGCTGTCGGCAGCGGTGGGGCTCCTCGCCAAGTCCCCCGAGGCGGCGGGCGGGTTCACCTTCTTCGTCTCGTTCCTCCCCTACCCGAGCAGCGCCTTCGTCCGCACCGAAACGATGCCCACCTGGCTCCACGGCTTCGCCGACCACCAGCCGATCACCCCGGTCATCGAATCCCTGCGCGGCCTGCTCATGAACCAGCCGGTGGGAAACACACCATGGATCGCGCTGGCGTGGTGCGCGGGAATCCTGATGGTCTCCATCGCCCTGTCGGAGGCCCTCTTCAGGCGGCGGACGGCGTGAGACTCAGGCCGGGGGCGGCGGAACACGCCAGGAAGGCTGAGCAGCCAGCAGCCACAGCCCCTGGAAGTGCTTGACCCAGGTGTCAATGGCAACCCTCGTGGTCTCCGTCCCGTCCTTGCGGGACCACACGGTCAGATCCGTGCCGTAGCCCTCGGGGTCGTAGAGCTCCCGGTCCTGCCGGTCCTGGCCCTGGTGCCGCTGCCTGGCTGTGACGTCGTACAGACCGTGGAACACCAACTCACCGTTGAAGATGCATATCTTGTCCCGCGGAATCCCCTGGTACTGCCTGTACTGGCACAGCACGTGCACCCGGCCCGCGGCCCCGAGCCTGGCCTGGAGGCCTGAGAGCTGCTGCTCGAAGTCTTGACACTTCAACTCGAGACGTCTGCGAAACTCCGGGTCGTCGACGGGAACACCGGCCGGGCCGACGCGGGCAGGTACCGCCATCGGGACGGAAAAGTCTGGCACCAGGATGCTGATGGTGACCTTCCGCGTAGGCCCCGGCTCTCGCAGCAGCCGCTCCAGCCGATGCTTCAGCTCGAGGAATAGGGTCTCCCCCGTGTAACCGAGGAAGCAGATGCCGACCTCCTCACGACCGGAGAAGGCCTCTCGCACATGGCGTCCCAGATCGCTGGAGTTGACGGCCACGGCCACCGGTGCTGTCTGCAGGGTTCCCGAGAGCTCTCTCACCGCGTCGTACAGCACATAGCCGACCAGGCTGAGCAGAGCGCCGCCCAGGAATGCCTTGTCCTGGAGTGCGTCCCCGACGGGTTTGACGAATTGCGCCACCAGCCCCGTGGCGAAGATCCCCAGGAGCAGCACACGTGTGACGCCCGATTCGATCCGCTCCCGGTAATCGTGCAGGCGCCTGCCCAACCCGCCCGGTCCGCCCCCGTCCCCTCCCCCAGCCACCCATGTCCCCCCAACTCGCGGTCAAGCATGGGTCGTTGCACCGCCCGGAACGCTGACCTACCGTGGCGTCACATGGTGACCCGGCGGTAGCCCCTGCGCAAGGTATCGATTCGCCATAGCCACACTCAGGGTCATCAGGGGTGCCGACGTCCCCCCACGGGAGGCACCCGTGCGGCGAACCTCGCCATCGCGTCCTCCTGAACACCGAGCGCTGCGAACAACCCACCGAACTCGGCCCAACTGTCCTGGCGAACCCGCTGGTCGGTGAGCACACCTTCCACGTCCCCGGGAACGTGGGGCAGCACGCGATGGACGGCGCCGACGATCCCGTACTCGTACTGCCAGGTCCTGATGCCGACAGGTGTCGACGCGTGAAACGCGCTCGCCAAGGGGCCATCCACGGGCTGATCCTGGGTGCTCGCGGGGCGACATCGTCGATGATGCGCACGCCGGCTGCCACCTTTGCCCGTCCTTTCGCGCCGGTCACGTGTCCTGCTAAGTGCTGAGCAGGTTCCAGTGCGAGTCGAACCAACTGCGAGCCGCGTCGACAAAGAGCGAGCCTTGCGATCCCGCCTCTTGATCCTTCACATAGTGGAAGAGCGTTGCTCCGAGCCCCAGTACGTCGAGGGCGTCGATCACCTCGCCGTCGTCGAGCGCGATGGGCCGCTCGACGACTTCGTACAGGCCGTGCAGCGCGGCCGTGCCGTTGAGCAGGTAGAGCTTGAAGGAGGGGGTGAGGGGTGTGTGCTTCACCTCCACGTCGACCTGCGGGACCAGGCCCTCCGTACGAAGGTCGAAGAGCGCCGAGCCCAGCGAAGCGAGGTGGCGGCGGCTGATCGCGTGCAGCCGCTGCAGGGGCCGCGGGTCGGCGTCGTCGGTGATGTGGCGGGGGTAGGCCAGCCGCACCTCTTCGCTCGGGACCAGCAGGCGGACAGTGATGCGCTGCGGCGCGATCTCTCCCGCCCGTACGCGCACGGCCTGCAGGTGAATGTGTGCGTCCAGGGACTGCGAGGTCAGCGTGAAGACGTCGAGAGTGACCACTGGCGCCTCGAAGGCGCCGGCGATGAGCGGTCCGAGCGTGACCTTGCCGGCGCGGGCCGACTGGGCGTCGGGCGAGTGGATGCGCTGCGTCTTGACGACGCGCGTGCCGCTGCCTTGCCGGGAGTGGATCCAGCCCTCGTCGGCCAGCTCCCGCAGAACGCGCTGCACGGTGTCTCTGGATACGCCGAACCGTTCGGCGAGGACCCGCTGAACCGGCAGGAGGTCCCCGACACGATAGGTGCCATCAGTCAGCTGGGTGTGCAGCGCGTCCGCCACGCGCTGGAACTCCTTGCCGCCGCCGTCCGCCTGTCCGCTCACCACATCGCGAACCTACTGCTTTCGGCATACGGCCACACCACTTTCAGTCACATTGGTCGGCTTGCCCGCTGCCCGGTTAGGGGATCTCCATGTCCGGGGACGACCAATCCAAGTCAACCAGTCCAATTGGGCTGAGAGTTGATCAGATGACTGCATCTGACTGAGGGGGCGACCACCATGGCCGTACTGATAGTTCTGGGCACAGTCTTCGTGGCAGGCATCGAGCAGTTCGTCCAGTGGAAGTACGGCCTCCCGGGGGCTGTCGCTCTCTCCCTGCTGGGAGTGGGCTTCAAGGCGTGCAGCACCAACTGCACCACCCTGGGTGCCGTCATCTTCGTACTGCTGATGCTTCAGGCCTGAGCCGTCGCCCGCACCATCGCTAGAACCGGCTCCAGGCCGTCGACGACCACCTCCGCACCCGCCCTGCGTAGCCGCTGCACCCGCATCTCGTCGCGCGCGTAGCCGAGGAACCGTACGCCCGCCTCCTGAGCCGCGGCCAGGTCCGACGGGGTGTCGCCGATCATCAGCGTCACGTCCGGGCGGGCGTCCAAGCCGGTCAGGGCGCGGTTGAGGCTGTCCGGGTTCGGCTTGAGCCGGCTCAGGTCGGTCGTACGGCCATAGATGTGCGGTACGAAGCAGTCGGCGAGGCCCCGGCCTGTCAGGTACTGCTCCGCAACCAGCGCGGAGTTGTTCGTCGTGATCGCGAGGCGGCTGCCGACCGCGCTCCAGGTGCGTATCAGCGGGTCGGCGTAGGGGGTGGGCCTGGCCGTGGCAGCGGCCCGGAGTTCCTCGCGGGTGAGTTCGTCCTCCAGGGCCTCGACCAGCTCGCTGCCGGGACGGATCCGGGCAACGGCGCGCAGTACGGCGTGCGGGTTGTCCGAAGCGAGTTCGTCATCCGTCAGCAACACATGCTGGCCGCGCTTCTCCAGCCAGTTGACCAGGCTGTCCGCCACGTTGTGCGCCTGGTGGCCGGCGAAGAGCCGGCAGACAGGGCCGTCGAAGTCGAAGAGCACGCATTCCGCACCCGTGATCAGATCCCGCAGCTTCTCTATCACCGACGCCGCCTGTTCGATCTGTCGCATCAGAAGTCCCTATGGGAAGAGTGTCAGTTCCGACGAGATGGTGTTCCAGAGCGCGTCGAACCACTTCTGCGCCTCACTCACAAATACACCGTCCCTGGAGCCGGTGCCGATATCGAAGGGAAAGAGCAGCGCCTGAGTGCCGAGCGCGTCGAAAAGCTCGACCGTGGTGTCCTCGATATCCTCCTCCCGCTTGGTCAGGGTGTAGAAGCCGATCAGCGCTTCGGAGCCGTTGAGCAGGTACAACTTGACCAGCGGCGTGAAGGGCAACGCCCGGAACTCCACCGTGACATCAATGCCGTGCGAGCGGCGCAGAGCGAGCAGGTTGTGGCGCAGCACCTGCCCGTGGGTGTTGCGCAGCCGCAGCCAGTAGTCGTGGACCGAGTTGTCTGTGGCGGCTCCGCCGACCGGTGTGGGGAAGGCGAGCTCGATGTTCCGGCTCGGCAGCAGAACGCGCACCTCCACCTTCTCGGGCTTGATCCGGCCCTCATGGATCAGGCGCAGCGGTTCACCGAGGGCCGGCTGGAGGGTCTCCGTGGTCAGACTGAGGACGTCGATACGAACCTCGGGGGCCGAGAACGCCTCCACGATCCGTGGCCCCAGCCCGATCATCGTGGGCTGAGGCGCCTCGGGCTCCGCAGGGGCCGCCTGTGCCGGGAGGGCGATGCGGGCCGGCGCGCCCCGGGTGACGTCGGTGAGCAGGCCCTCGTCCTGGAGTACCCGCAGGGCCTGTCGGACCGTGCCCCGCTCGACGCCGAACTCGACGGCCAGCCGCGACTGGGTCGGCATGGGGTCCCCGGCCTTGAGACCCCCTGCGCGGATCCGCTCGCGCAGGGCGTCGGCGACGTCTCGGCACGAAGGCCTTCCACCGTCCACTCCCACGCTCTCCCGAGTCACAACCCGACGCTATAACCAATGAGTTGCCAAAGCGAGGTCGAGGTGAGGCAGAGCGCGTCGATCACCACGTGCGGGGCCGAGGAGGCGGCTTCGATACGGTGCCCACCTTCGGCTGAGAGCAGGGCCCAGAGGGCCGCGGATCAGAAGATGTCCGGGCACCACGGTCGCCTGGGTGTACGGAACAGGGCGTCGGCAACGGCGGCGGCGCCCGCCGCCTCCTCCACGACCCGGCCCAGCGCCACGAGCCGCACCGCGGACTCCTCGCCCAGGTACAGCGCCCCCAGCTCCCGTACATCCAGCGTCAGATCGGGCGACTCGGCCGAAGGGGCACACACCGCCCCGTCCGCCGAGGCATCCAGCCGGAACCGTCCGCCGGCCAGCCCCGCCGCATCGTGCACCTCCAGCACGAGTGATGCGGGCACCGCGTACGTACGAGCCTCCAGGGCCCGTACGACGTCGAGCAGCCGCACCCACAGGAAATCCGCCTGAGTGACGATCCTGGCAGCCCGGGGATCCGGGAGCAGGAGGGGAAGCAGATCGTCACTGGCGCGGTATCCGGACCGTACCGTCGAGATCCAGTCGATGGCGCAGACGAAGTGCCACAGCGCGCGCTCCGCCGCCGGCGACACCGCGATCATGTCGCGTACGTTCGCTATGTTGAGCGGCTGCTTCGCGTCGCCCCACTTCTCCTCGGCCCGGTAGACCAGCAGGCCCTCGACCTCGCCGTGCGCCGAGCGGTAAACGGCGTAGAACGGCTCGCGCCAGGGATCGTGCGCCATGACCACTTGCCCCGTGTTGAGCTGCCACCACCGCTCGTCGCGGGTGATCGCGCCGTGCCGCATCGCACGGAAGCGCTCATACAGCTCGGGCCCGATCTTGCGTACGTCGGCCCCGTCGACCAGATCGACCCGGCCGCCACCGTCGTCGGGCCCCGCCCAGCGCGCGTCGAGCCCCGCCCGGGGTACGTCGATCTCCCACTCGCTGACCGACGCGGCAGGCCCGAACCCGTACCGCCCGTAGATCGGATACTCAGCGGCGATCAGCGTCGACAGCACATCGCCGCGCTCCTTCGCCGCCGCGAGATCCGCGTCCATCATCCGGCTGAGCAGACCGCGGCGGCGGTGCGTCGGCGACACGGTCACGTTCGACACGGCACTCGCCGGGACCGCCGCGCCGCCCGGCACCGTGAGCTCCTGCGCGAAGGAGCGGTACGTCGCGACACAGCGCCCGTCGTCGAACGCGCCCTGCACGCGCGACAGGTCCATGTGTGCCAGGCGTTCCGCCGCTTCCTCTTCCGAGGCGAGGGGCGCCCGGAGGAATCCGGTGGCCAGGGCCCGCAGCCAGTCGCGGAACTCGGACGCGGTGATCGTACGGACGTCGACGCTCATGCGCCCACGCTATGCACACCGGCCACCGCCTGTCGCCCGTATTTTTCCGGCACCCGGGCGCCGCGACATCCAGCCAGGCGCCGCTCAGAACGCCGCGCGTATCTCCCCGACCTCGGCCGCCCCGCCCATCAGCGGCGCCCGCCCGATCCGGTCCACCACCGGCCCTTCCACACCGAGCCGCCGCAGCGCCCGCGCCAGCACCGGCCCCAGCGCCCGCGTCGCACCGTCGTCGACCTTGAACGCGACGGCGCGGCCGTCCGGCAGCGCCACCGCCTGGACCGCCTCGGCGCCCATCTTCGACAGCGCGCCCGGCACCTCGCGCATCAGCCAGGTGTCGGGGCGGCGCGTACCCGCGACGAACTCCGGGTGCGCGCGCATCGCGTCCGCGACGCGCCGCTCGGCCGTACCCGGCTCGGCGAGCACGAAGCCGCGGAAAGCCGTCGCCAGCCCGACCAGGCTGATGCCCATCAGCGGCGCGCCGCAGCCGTCCGTACCCACCGCCGTGACGCGCTCGCCGCTCGCTTCCTCGACCACCCGCAGCACGAGCCGCTGCAGCGGATGAGCGGGGTCCAGGTAGGAGCCCGTGTCCCACCCGTTCAGGCCGCAGGCCGCCAGCATCGCCGCGTGCTTGCCGGAGCAGTTCATGATGACCCGCTCGCGCACCCCGCCCCCGGCGAGGTACGCCTCCGCCTCCACCGGGTCCAGCGGCAGGTCCGGCGGAGTCTGCAGGTCCGCCTCAGTGAGCCCGTACTCCGCCAGCATCTTGCGTACGAGATCCAGCTGGAACCGCTCCCCCGAGTGGCTCGCGGCCGCCAGCGCCAGCCGCTCCCCCGAGAGGTCGAGCCCGGCCCGCAGGATCGCGGCGGCCTGCATCGGCTTGTTGCTGGAGCGCGGGAAGACCGGGGCGTACGGGTCCCCGACCGCCAGCTCCACACTCCCGTCCGCCGCCAGAACGACCAGCGACCCCCGGTGATGGCCCTCGACGAAGCCGGAACGGACGACTTCCGCGAGGACCGGGGATATGGCGGTTACGGCGGCGGTGCTGGAGGACATCTCGACCTTCCGGGGGCGGGAACAGGACCAGGCTCCCGTACGGCCGGATCGCGGCGTCAGGTCAGCAGGTCGTCTACTTGGGCTTCCCCATCACGGTACCTGCGGGCGATCTCCGCACTGCAATCGTCCGCCGTCCGCTGCAGATGCTGCCGGCGCCGCGAGACCTGCTGTTCGTAACGGACCAGCCGCCCCATGGCCGCGTGCAGCTCCTCGTCCGTACGGGCGGCGAGATCCGACAGCTCGACCTCGGCCAGCATCTCGGCCGCCAGCAGCCGGAACTCCTCGCTGTGCGGTGTGGAAAGCGTCACGTGACGGGCGGAGGAACGGTGCCGCGAAGGGGCGTCCGCGAGGATCTCCGACAGCCGGTCGACGACAGGGGACTCCGGCCCCGTACGCCGCGCCAGCTCGGCCCGCAGAATGTCGATCCGCCCGTGCAGCAGACGCCGCACATAACTGAGGTCCGCCTCGTCCCGTTGCGAGTCACGGCGCAGACCGCGCAGCTCCGGCAGCCCCAGCGCACCGAGATCGGTCTTCTGCTGACGATCCGCGCTCTCGCCGGTCCGCTGCGCGGGTGGTCGTGCGGCGGGAGCGGAAGACGTCAGCTGAATCATTGGCATAGGTACGGGACCGAGCGGCTGCCCGGCGCCAGATGTGCTCATGGATTGTTCCGTCCCCTCGACCGGTGCGGGGCGCGCACCGCCTCCGTGCATCGTGCCACTCCTGACGGCGGCTACGCAGGCGCTCTACGCCCGTTCAGCCCCGGATAGATTGGGCCGCATGCGTGCAGTGGTGCAGAGGGTCGACGGCGCGAGCGTCGTCGTGGCCGGACAAACGGTCGGCGAAATCGTGGGCGAAGGCCTGTGTGTGCTGGTGGGAGTCACCCACGGGGACACAACGGACAAGGCCGCACAGCTCGCCCGGAAGCTGTGGTCGGTTCGGATCCTTGCGGGCGAGAAGTCCTGCTCCGATGTGAATGCGCCACTTCTGGTCATTTCACAGTTCACTCTCTACGGGGACGCCCGCAAGGGCCGCCGCCCCACCTGGAACGCCGCGGCCCCCGGCGAGAGTGCCGAGCCGCTGGTCGAGGAGGTCGTGGCCCAGCTGCGCGCGCTGGGCGCGCACGTGGAGACGGGCCGCTTCGGAGCGGAGATGAGGGTCTCCCTCACGAACGACGGCCCGTTCACGATCCTGATCGAAATCTGAGGACCGAAATCTGAGGACTACGGCTCTACGACGACTTCCTGCGCCGCGGCCGTGTTCCCCGCCAGCAGCTCCGCGTCCACCGGCACATTGCGCTTGACCAGCGCGAGAGCGATCGGCCCCAGCTCGTGGTGGCGGGCCGACGTCGTGACGAACCCGAGCTGGCGCCCCTCCTCGCCGTCCGCCGCCAGCCGCACCGGCGTCCCCGGCCCCGGCAGCAGCACATCGCTGCCGTCCAGGTGCAGGAAGACGAGCCGCCGCGGCGGCTTCCCCAGGTTCTGGACGCGGGCGACGGTCTCCTGGCCCCGGTAGCAGCCCTTCTGGAGGTGTACGGCGCTGCCGATCCAGCCCAGCTCGTGCGGGATGGTGCGGTGGTCGGTCTCGAAGCCGAGGCGGGGCCGGTGCGCTTCGACGCGCAGGGCCTCGTAGGCCAGAATGCCGGCCGCGGGGCCATGGGCCTCGGCGTACGCCTCCAGCTGACCGCGCGGCAGGAAGAGATCACGGCCGTGCGAGGTCTCCCGTACCGCCACACCCTCCGGTACGGAGGCGATCGAACCGGCCGGGAGGTGGACGACCGCGAAGTCCTCCGTCCGATCAGCCGTCTGCACCCGGTAGAAGAACTTCATCGACTCCAGGTACGCGATGAGATCGCCCTGCGTACCCGGCTCGACGTGCATCCACACCGTCTCGCCGTCGTCGACCAGGTACATCGCGTGCTCGACGTGGCCGTGCGCGGTCAGGATCAGCGCCTCGGTGGCCCGGCCGGCCGGAAGGTCGCTGACGTGCTGCGTGAGCAGCAGGTGCAGCCAGGTCAGCCGGTCGTCACCGGTGACCGTGACGACCCCGCGATGCGAGAGGTCGACGAAGCCGGCGCCGTCGGCGAGCGCGCGCTGCTCGCGGAACAGGTCGCCGTAGTGCGCGGCGACGCCTTCGTCGCGCCCTTCGGCGGGGACGGCACCGGGCAGGGACAGCAGGGGGCTCTTCATACCGGCAAGCCTACGACTCGGTAGTTGAAGTCTCCGCGGAAGTCTCCGCGGCGCACTTCTCACAGCGCCCGAAGATCGCGAAGTGCTTCATGTCCGTCTCGAAGCCGAACGTCTCGCGCAGCTTGGCCGTGAAGTCCGCGGCGATCGCGATGTCCGCCTCGATCACGTTCGTACAGTCGCGGCAGACCAGGTGGATGTGGTGGTGGCGGTCCGCCAGGTGGTACGTCGGGGCCCCGTGCCCCAGGTGCGCGTGACTGACCAGACCCAGCTCCTCCAGGAGCTCCAGGGTCCGGTACACGGTGGAGATGTTCACGCCGGACGCGGTCCTGCGCACCTCGACGAGGATGTCGTCGGGCGTCGCGTGTTCCAGGGCGTCCACGGCTTCCAGGACAAGCTGACGCTGGGGCGTCAGCCGATAGCCGCGCTGCCGCAGGTCGCTTTTCCAGTCGGTGCTCACCACGTGCCCAGTGTAGGCAGCGCGGCAAGCAACCCACGTGGTGTCGGCCTACTTGAGGGCTTACTTGAAGGCTTACTTGAAGAACGCGATGCCGTCGTCGGGCAGGTCCTTGAGGTCCTTCGCCCACTCGCTCGGGTCGACGACCTTCTTCAGGTGCGCCGACATGTAGGGGCGGAGCTCGACGTCCGGGGTGGCCTTCTCGCCGACCCACATCAGGTCGCTCTTGACGTAGCCGTAGAGACGCTTGCCACCGGTGTACGGCCCGGAGGCGCCGGTGCGCGCGACCGCGTCGGTCACCAGGTCGATCTGCGGCTTCTGGTCGGCCAGCTCGCCGTACCAGATCTCGACGACGCCCTGGTCGCGGATCATGACGACCTCGACCTTGCGGTCCTTGTCGACGCGCCAGTAGCCGGACTCGCTCTCCAGCGGCCGGACCTTCTTGCCGTCGTTGTCGAGCACCCACGTGTGGGAGACGTACTCAAGGAAGTCCCGGCCGTCGTGGGTGAAGGTGACTTCCTGGCCGAAGTTGCACTTCTCGGCGCCGGGGAAGTCAGAAACGCCCGCACCCTCCCAGTTTCCGAGGAGGAAGACGAGGGGGACGAGGTCCGGGTGGAGGTCGGACGGGATCTCGATCATGAGCTGCTCAGACGATCTGTGAGGGGAGGGGTGGCGGGGTGGATCAGCGCTGACCCTGGTAGAGCTTCTTCACGGCCAGGCCGGTGAAGGCGAGAACGCCGACGCAGACCAGAACCAGCAGGGCTTCGAAGAAAATCGTCAGCACGGGGTTGCTCCTTGCACGAGCGGTGGGCAGTACGGGGCCGGGCCCCAGCTTAGTCGGCGGGGGCCGGTACGGCCGTCGGGGGTTCAGCCGAGCAGCTGCGCCTGGAGGACGACCGTCTGCCGGAACGGGACCGCGGGGGCGGTGCCCTTCCTGGACTGCACGATGACGGCGAGAGTATCCCCAGCGTTGATGTAGCCCTGCCGGACGTGGGCCGCACCACGCGGCTCGGTCTCGTCGTAGGCGGTCAGCTGCGTGCCCTCCACGCCCTCGCCGGACGGGAACCACTTGTCGATCAGCTCGGAATCCGGGGCACCCGACACCGGGGTGCGCGGCGTCAGCGCACCGCCCAGCGCCTCGTCGTAGAAGCTCCTGGCGAGCGTGCCGGTGTTGAACTGCAGCAGGTAGATGCGCGTGTGCGTGCCGTCGGGTGTGGTCCAGCCGCGTGCGGCGATGTGCCGGAGGCCGTCCTCCACCAGCTGCTCGCCGAGCTCCCGCCGGTCCGCCTTCGGGTACGCCCGGAGGTACGTCGCCGTGGAGAGCCAGCCGTCCCGGCCGGCCAGTGCCTTGTCCGGCCTCGCGCCCTTGGGGGCGGGCAGGACCAGGGCACGCAGGTCGGCGTGGTGCGCCTCGGCGACGTTGTTCTCGTCGGCGAAGGCCGACGCGCCCGCCGGCAACACCGGCCGCTTGATCTCCGGATACGCCCAGCGGCCGTCGTCCCGGGTCGCGAGACCCGGCAGGTCGCCACGCTCCTGCGCGGCGACGGCGAACGCGGTTGCGGCACCGAGCGAGCCGAGGACCAGGACGGCGACTGTCCAGCGCAGTACGGCACGCAGGCGGCGGCGGTCGTTCTTCGGGGATACCGGGGGCATGAGCTTCGGAGCTTCGGCCCCCGGTGTGAGGGGCGCAAGGGGGTCGAGGGGGTCGGCGGGTGCCGGTTCCCTGGTGTTCAAGTCGCTCACACGTACTCCCCGGGCGAGGCCACGAGGTCGAGCTGCTTCCGCAGCAGTTCCGCGGCGGATTCGGCGTACAGCGGCTGCTTGCCGTACGACGTGGTGCTGATGAACAGATCGTCCTCGTACGCCAGGCAGAACATCGCGCCGAGCCGCTCGCCTCCGCTTTCCCCTGCGGGCGGCTTGGGGGCGACGTAACACCTGGCGTTCTTGTGGCCCTTGATCTTCGGGCCCTTGCGGAGTACGTCGAAGGCGTCGACCATCGCTGTGAAGCCGCGGATGCGATCACGGGCAGCGCCCGGCTTCATCTGGACGAGCTGCGCCTCGACGACGAGCTCGCTGTCGTCCGAGGCGTACGAGCGCATGGCGAAACCCTGGACCCGCATTCTGTCGATGCTGCGCAACCGCTCCTTACGGAGGTCGCGGGGCAGGGCGGCGGCGCTCTCCTGCATGAGAGCCACAGCTTGGCGCTCCCCCAGCTCGGCATCGTTGCCGTACTCGCCGATGTCCGGGCCCGGGGTGTATCCGTCCGGCACGGGAAGCAACCGCTGAGCAAGCTTGCCCCCGGTCTTGCGCGGCGCCTTGGGGGACTTCGCCGAATCATCCGCCGGATTCCCGGACGACGCCCACTCACGGGTGGGCGCGGTGCGGTCGGCGGCGCTGACTTCGGCCACCGTGAAACTGACACCGGCGCCGATTGTGCCGAGTGCCAGGACAGAGATGACGGCCACGACTGCCTGGCGCCGCTTGGGAGACCGGGGCGTAGGGGCAGTCACAGGCGCGGGCGCGGGCGCGGGCATGGATACGGGCTCGGGCTCAGGCACAGTCACAGTCGCTCCAGTTGCTTCTCGGCGAGGGACAGAGCCTGCTTCTCGCTGACCGGCCGCCCGTTGCGCACGAACCACATCTCCAGATGGATGTCACCGCGGCGCATCAGCGCGCGGGCCTTGTACCGCGGGACGTACCCGGCCTCGCGCTCCGGCTCCCCGTACATGGCGAGTCCGCCGTCCAGGGCGCCGTGGACCGGTGTGACCACGTCCCCCGGGGCAAGTTCCAGCCGCGCGAAGCCGAGCTGGTCCTTCAGCCGGCCGAGCGAGGCGACCTGGGACTCCTCACGGAACTGGACCAGCCGTATTTCTACGTCCAGACCGTTGCTCTCGGTCCAGCTTCTGACCGCGATCCGCCGGAAACCGGAGTCCAGCAGGTTCCTGAAGGCGTCCCCGGGATGGCCGTGCCCGTCGGCGTACGTCATCAGGCTCATCCAGCCGTCGTTGCCGGGCGGCGAGGGCCAGTCCTTCGCGCCCGCCGGCTTCTTGAGCAGCAGCTTGCGTAGGTCGCCGTCCGTCTTGACCAGGCGGTCCTGAGCGGCGGACAGCGGATCGGGCGCCTTGCCCTCCGCCTGGGCGACCACTGGCTGAGCCAGCGCCGGCAGCGGCGTCGGAGCACCCCCGGCCTGGACGACGTAACCGGTGCAGACTCCGCCGAGTACGCCGAGCGCGGCGGCGGATGCGATGAGCGTGGCCGTACGCCCGCGACGGCGCGGCGGCGGTGTCGGCTCGTGCTCGGGTATCGGTACTTCTTGCGGTTCCAAAGGGTCCCCCCACGAGACCTGAAGCGCAGGTTCCATTCACCTGCGGCGCACTACAGACCTGCGAGGGGCGGCCGCGGTTGTACGGCGGCGGATTACAGTTCGGACATGGCGAAGAAGCTCGTGATCAAGGTGACCGCCGGGGCAGACTCCCCCGAGCGGTGTTCGCAGGCGTTCACGGTGGCGGCGGTGGCCGTCGCCAGCGGGGTCGAGGTCTCGCTCTGGCTGACCGGCGAGTCCTCGTGGTTCGCGCTGCCGGGGCGCGCGGCGGAGTTCGAGCTGCCGCACGCGGCGCCGCTGCCGGACCTGATCGAGTCGATCACGGCGGCCGGACAGATCACCCTGTGCACGCAGTGCGCGGCGCGCCGCGAGATCACCGAGAAGGACGTGATCGAGGGCGTGCGGATCGCGGGCGCCCAGGTCTTCGTCAGCGAGATCATGGCGGACGACGTCCAGTCCCTTGTCTACTGAGCGTGTCTACTGAGCGTCTACTGAGCCCTCACTGACGGGGCTTCTTGCCGTCCAGCTCGTCCCACCAGTCGTCGGACTTCGGGTCCCCGGACGGATCGTCCCACCAGCGGTCGTCCGGCCCCCGCCGGTTGGCGACCATTGCCGCGATCGGCGGAATGACCATCGCGACGAAGCACATCCCCACGGCCACCGGCACCGACCACAGCCGCACGAGGGCCCAGGCGGAGACGAAGAGAACGATGCATCCGCCCATCAGCAGGAAGTAGGCGTGCCGCCGCCGCTCGTACATACCTCCACGGTACGACCGAAGGACCGCACCTGGTCCGGGACAGCGTCCAACCTCCCGGGGGTGCGGCCCTTCGGCCAGTAGAAAGCGCGTCGTCAGACGGCGATCGCGACCTCCGCGAGGCCGCCCGTCTGGGCGACGACCGTACGGTCGGCCGTGCCGCCCGGGACGAGTGCGCGGACGGTCCACGTGCCCTCGGCCGCGTAGAAGCGGAACTGGCCCGTGGCCGAGGTCGGGACCTCGGCGGTGAACTCGCCGGTCGAGTCCAGGAGGCGGACGTAACCGGTGACGGGCTCGCCGTCGCGGGTCACGCTGCCCTGGATGGTGGTCTCACCGGGCTTGATCGTCGAGGCGTCGGGGCCGCCGGCCTTTGCTCCACACATGTTGAATCCGTCCTTCAAGTCGCAGGCGATGAGGGGTTACTTGTTGGCGCCGAGCTCGATCGGCACGCCGACCAGGGAGCCGTACTCGGTCCACGAGCCGTCGTAGTTCTTGACGTTGTCGACACCGAGCAGCTCGTGCAGGACGAACCAGGTCAGGGCCGAGCGCTCACCGATGCGGCAGTAAGCGATGGTGTCCTTGGCCAGGTCGACCTGCTCGGCCTCGTAGAGGGCCTTGAGCTCGTCGTCCGACTTGAAGGTGCCGTCGTCGTTGGCGTTCTTCGACCACGGGATGTTGCGGGCGGACGGGACGTGACCCGGGCGCTGCGACTGCTCCTGCGGGAGGTGGGCCGGGGCGAGGAGCTTGCCGCTGAACTCGTCGGGGGAACGCACGTCGACGAGGTTCTGGTTGTTGATCGCGGAGACCACGTCGTCGCGGAAGGCGCGGATCGAGGTGTCCTGCGGCTGGGCCTTGTACTGCGTGGCCGGGCGCTCGGGGACCTCGGCGACCAGGTCGCGGGAGTCGAGCTCCCACTTCTTGCGGCCGCCGTCCAGCAGGCGGACGTCGCTGTGACCGTAGAGCTTGAAGTACCAGAAGGCGTACGAGGCGAACCAGTTGTTGTTGCCGCCGTAGAGGACGACCGTCGTGTCGTTCGCGATGCCCTTCTCGGACAGGAGCTTCTCGAAGCCGGCCTGGTCGACGAAGTCGCGGCGGACCGGGTCCTGGAGGTCCTTGGTCCAGTCGATCCGGATCGCGTTGCGGATGTGGTTCTTCTCGTACGCCGAGGTGTCTTCGTCGACCTCGACGATGGCGACCTTCGGGTCCTCGATGTGGGCCTCGACCCAGTCTGCGTCTACCAGGACGTCGCTGCGGCTCATGCTGTTCTCCTCCGGGGCAGTGTGCGGCGGTTATGCGCGAGGTGCGGGTGTGCGGGTACGCCGGTCCACGGAACGGAATCGGGACGGCGTACGACCGCACGGGGGGTCGGCCCTGACTTCGACTGCACCAGTTCGGTCGGTCGGAGGGCCGGGAAGGCGGGTACCGGACTGTTCCGGTCAGAACCCGCTCAGGCAGTTCGACAGAGCATGGCGGCGACGCGGCACAGGTCTACTGCCCGCCGCTTCGTGAGGTCCGCCTGTCGCTGCTGCATGGGACCGATCGTAGGGATGTCACGACCGGCATGTCACCGGCGTGTCGCATGTTGAGACGCGATCGTCCGGGATGTGGGATGCGGTGCCGGCGCAAGGCCTTCCTCACGGGGCGGCGCGCCGCCCGCGTCCACCCGCTGCTTGAGGGGCGGACGCAGGCGTCTCACTATCCGGCGAGGCCCACATTCCTACCGGTGACGGAGATCTCCAGCCCGTCCTTCGTCGCCTCGGCCTTTTCGAGCTTCAGGCCGCCGGGCAGCCCGCTGATCTGCCGGTCGAAGTCGGTCTTCTCGCGGACCTTTTCCTCGATGCCGGGCAGCCCCTCCCCCGGAACCTCGTCCGCCCGCACCCTGAGCGTGTCACCGTCGACGACGGTCACGCTGGACAGCACGCTGCGGGTGATCTCGCGGCCGAGGAGCTGGACGGAACCCGTGACCTTCACCTTGCCGTTGCCGCCGTAGGCGACGGGAAAGCCGCTCTCGGAGGCCTTGGACAGGTCCTCGTACGAGATGCGCGCCTTGCCCGTGGCGAGCTCCGCCGTCGCGTCCGAGAAACCGCCCAGGCTGCCGCGCACCCGCACGTCGTGGAGTTCGGCGGTCATCTCACTGATCCGGACCTTGCGGCCCTCCGCGCTCGCCTCGACGCCCTCGACGGTGACGTCGACCTGGTCGAGATGCTTCGCGGCGACCTGGGTCAGGAAGGGAAATCCCTTGATCGATACGTCGGTTCCGCCGGCCAGACCCTGTTGGCTCTGGAGGCGCTTCGCGACCTCGGACTCGGCGAAGTTGACCGCGAGGCGGTCCACGGCGACGAAGATGCCGCCGAGGATCACAGCGACGATCAGCAGTATTCGCAGCGCACGCATTTCTTACGGATCCCCCACAGTCGTCGGTCTCGGGTCGCGATCGTCCAAGCCCCCTTGACGATCGTCGACTACTGCCAGGTAACCACAGGCGTCAGGAGATGACCCGGCCGATCAGGTAGACAGCGGGTGCGGCGGCGGTCAGCGGCAGGGCCACTCCGGCCGTCATGTGGACGAACCGGGAGGGGTAGTCGTAGCTGGCCACGCGCAGACCGATCAGCGCGCAGACCCCGGCCGCGAGCCCGAGCAGTGCGCCGTCGCCACCCACGTCCGTCATCCCGCCGGCCGCGACCCCGGCGCCCGCCGCGGCGAGCAGCGCGACGATCACGGAGGCGACGCCGGGCAGCGGCAGCGCGCGGGCCAGTACGGCCACGGCGACGGCCACGCCGCCGACCGTCACGGCCTCGGCGGCCGCCGCGAGGTGACCTGCGGCGATTACGGCCAGGGCGGCCGAGGTGACGGTGGCCGTCAGGCCGTACATCCGCTCGTCGGCGGGGGCGCGGTTGCGCAGCTGGAGTACGAGCGTGAGCAGCACCCACACGCCGAGCGTGCCGATGATCGCGGCGGGCGCGTGCTCGGCGTCGACAGCCAGCAGCGCGATGTCGGCGGTGACGCCGCCGAGGAACGCGAGCGCGATGCCTTGCCTGGCGGGCCACATGCCGTTGAGCCGGAACCAGCCGGCGGCGGTGACGGCCTGGAGGAGCACGAGCGGCACGACGAGCGCGTACTGGCCGACGGCAGCGGCGCCGGCGAGCAGCAGCGCGAGCACGGCGGTCAGGGCGGCGGGCTGCATGCCGGGCGCGATGATCGGCGAGCGGCCCTCGGCGCGGGCGCGCTGGGCGTCGGTGATGCGCGCGTTGCCGCCGGTGGTGGGCGAGGTGTACGACGCGGAGCCGGTGCCTGCTGCGGGATGGGGGTGCGGCGCGGGAGCCCCGGTGGCCGCCGGTGCGGGTTCGTACGCGGCCGCTGCGGACGCGTCCGCCTGCGGGCCCGGCTCGTATGCGCCCGAGGACGCGGGTGCCTGAGCCGATGAGGACTGGTAGGCGGCCGGGGCCGGTTCGTACCCGGCGGTTGCCGGTGCCTGCGTCGGCTGGGACTGGTACGCCCCTGGGGCGGGCTCGTACGCCGTCGGGCCGGCCGGGTACTGGGCGTACGACGCCGGGGCCTCCGGGGGCAGCGGGTACCCGCCGGTCCCGGGCTCTCCGTACGCCGTGTCGGCGGCGGACGGGGCGGAGTCCTGCGGCCGGTACGGCTGCTGCACGGGCTGGAACTGCGTGTCCCAGGTCTGCCCCTCCCAGGTCTGGGTGAAGGGCTCCTGCGCGGACGGCGACGCCTGCTGACCCTCATGAGGGTCGTGTCCGTCGTACGACGACGGGTAGGGCTGCTGGTTGCTCATGGTGTGGGGGTCATCCTCCTGCGAACGGCGGGAGCACCTCGACCGTGCCGCCCTCGGCCAGCCGTACGGTCTCATGACCGCGGGTCCCGACGGGGTCGCCGTCGATGAGGAACGAACACCGCTGGAGTACGCGCGTCAGCTCCCCGGGGTGCCGTTCGCGCACCGCGTCGAGCGCCTCGGCGAGCGTCCCGGCCGCGTACGGCTCCTCTGCGGTGCCGGCGGCGGCCTTGGCCGCGGCCCAGAAGCGGATGGTGCCTACTGCCATAGCGGCGGCTCCTTTCGTCGGGTTCCATGATGAGCTATGCCGCTGTCAGCCAGGCGCCGATGCGGGTGAGGAGTGTCTCCTCGGCCGCGTTCTCGGCGTGGCCCATGCCGGGCACGATCCACAGTTCGCCGTGGTCAGCGGCTGCGGCGAGTGCGCGCGGGTGGTCCAACGGGAAGTACGGGTCGCGGTCGCCGTGCACGACCAGCAGCGGCGTCGGGCCGAGCCTGGCCGCCGCCTCGACCGGCGAGAGCGGCACCGGGTCCCAGTCCCGGGCGTGGATCCGGGTACGCAGCCCGAAGCGCCCGACGAGGCGCCCGGCGGGCCGGGTGATCACCCAGTGCAGCCGCCGCATCGGCGCCGTACCCCGGTAGTACCAGCGGGCGGGGGCGCTGACCGCCACCACGGCGTCGGCGCGCGCGGACACGTGCCCCGGCGGGTGCGCTTCCGTGCGCCCCCCATGCGGGGAACCGGTGCCGTCCCGGTACAGCGCCGCGTGTCTGACGACCACCGAGCCGCCCATCGAGAAGCCGACGGTGACCACCCGCTCGTGCCCCAGCGAGCGTGCCCAGCGGACCGCCGCCGCCACGTCGAGGACCTCGCGGTCGCCGACCGTGGAGCGGCCCCCTGAGCCGCCGTGTCCACGGAATGAGAACGTGATCACGGCGGCGTACTGCCTGAATACCCGCGCCGCCCGCCGCACGGCGGGCCGGTCGACCGACCCCGTGAAACCGTGCGCGACGACGATCGCCAGGTCGGCGCGGCCCCCTTGCGACGGCTCGTACAGCGCCTCGATCCGGACCCCGTCGTCCGCCCGCAAAACCGTGCGCCGGGAGCCGTGCGTGACCGAGGGAACACGCGATCTGCCGACTTGACCCTCCGGTTCGGAACTCATGTGGGCTATTGTGCTGGGCATAGGACCTGGGCAACGTTGCCCCCGGGTCCTTTTGTGTTTTCTGACCGTTGTTACGGACAGATGACGCGGTGAGGTCTCAGGGCGCGGGGCCGAACCGTACGAAAGCAGTGCCGCATACGTCCTCGCAGGGACCGAGGAGGAACCGACGTAATGGGCAAGCGAAACGTGCACGACCGGACGACCCGGGCAGGTGGCCGACGATGAGTTCTCTGCTGCTCCTGACCAATGCCCTTCAGCCGTCGACGGAGGTGCTTCCCGCCCTCGGCCTGCTGCTGCACAGTGTGCGGGTGGCCCCCGCCGAGGGCCCGGCCCTCGTCGACACCCCAGGTGCCGACGTGATCCTGATCGACGGCCGCCGTGACCTTCCGCAGGTCAGGTCGCTGTGCCAGCTGCTGCGGTCCACCGGACCCGGCTGTCCGCTGATACTCGTCGTCACGGAAGGCGGCCTCGCGGCCGTCACCGCCGACTGGGGCATCGACGACGTACTGCTCGACACGGCAGGTCCGGCCGAGGTCGAGGCGCGGCTGCGCCTCGCGACGGGCCGCCAGCAGATCACCTCGGACGACAGCCCGATGGAGATCCGCAGCGGCGACCTGTCGGTCGACGAGGCGACGTACAGCGCGAAGCTGAAGGGGCGGGTCCTGGACCTGACCTTCAAGGAGTTCGAGCTGCTGAAGTATCTGGCGCAGCACCCCGGGCGGGTCTTCACGCGCGCCCAGCTCCTCCAGGAGGTGTGGGGCTACGACTACTTCGGCGGTACGCGGACGGTCGATGTGCACGTACGGCGGCTGCGCGCGAAGCTCGGCCCGGAGCACGAGTCGCTGATCGGGACCGTACGCAATGTGGGCTACCGCTTCGTGACTCCGGAGAAGGTCGAGCGGGCGGCCGCGGCCGAGGAAGCCAGGGCCGCCAAGGCCGCGCAGAATGCGACGCCCGCGGCCGTCACCCATACGGCGGACACGGGCTCAGAGGTGACCCAGCGGGAGGAACAGGCAGTACGGCCTGCCCAGCGGTAGGTCCCCCCGCGTAGACTGCCGCGCGTGGCCAAGGTGACGCGGGACGATGTGGCACGACTTGCGGGGACTTCGACCGCTGTCGTCAGTTACGTCATCAACAACGGACCCCGGCCGGTCGCCCCGGCCACGCGCGAGCGTGTCCTCGCGGCGATCAAGGAGCTCGGCTACCGGCCGGACCGGGTCGCGCAGGCCATGGCGTCCCGCCGCACCGACCTCATAGGCATGATCGTCCCCGATGCGCGGCAGCCGTTCTTCGCCGAGATGGCGCACGCGGTCGAACAGGCCGCCGCCGACCGCGGAAAAATGGTCCTCGTCGGCAACTCCGACTACCGCGACGAGCGCGAGGTCCACTATCTGCGGGCCTTCCTCGGCATGCGGGTCTCCGGCCTGATCCTGGTCAGCCAGGGCCCGAGCGAGTGGGCGGCCGCCGAGATCGAGGCGTGGGACGCCCGGGTGGTGCTGCTGCACGAGCGGCCGGAGACGATCGACGACGTGGCGGTCGTCACGGACAACATCGGCGGCGCGCAGCTCGCGACCCGCCACCTCCTGGAGCACGGTCATCCGTACGTCGCCTGCCTGGGCGGCATGGAGTCGACGCCGATGGTGGGCGACCCGGTGGCCGACCACGTGGTGGGCTGGCGCCGGGCGATGCGGGAGTCGGGGCGCTCGACCGACGGCCGGCTTTTCCACGCTCCGTACAACCGGTACGACGCCTACAAGGTGGCCCTGGGGCTGCTCGCGGGACCGGACCGGCCGCCGGCGATCTTCTGCTCGACGGACGACCAGGCGATCGGCGTGCTGCGGGCCGCGCGTGAGCTGCGGATCGACGTACCGGGCGAGCTGGCGGTCGCGGCGTTCGACGACGTGAAGGAAGCGGCGCTCACCGATCCGCCGCTGACGACGGTGTACTCCGACCGGCCGGCGATGGCGCGGGCGGCGGTGGACCTGGTGCTGGACGACTCGCTGCGGGTGGCGGGGTCGCGGCGCGAGCGGCTGAAGCAGTTCCCTTCGGCGCTGGTGGTACGCCGCTCCTGCGGCTGCCCGGCGACGTAACCCCTCTTTATTCAGGGCATACGCGCTTCTGTCGGGCTTCTCAGCGGCTCCTCAGACGGTTCTCACAATCGCTGGCCAAGCTCTGAGACATGACCCAGTACCCGGAGCCCGAGCAGCAGCCTTCCTCCTCCTCGCACGGTGCCGCGTATCCGCCGCCGCCCGCGTACGCACCTCCGGTGGCCGCACCCCCGCGAGCCCGGCGGCCGGTCGCACTCCTCGCCGCCGTCGCCATCGTCGCGGCCATGATCGGCGGCGGAACGGCGGCCTTCGCGGAGCGCCTGACCGGCACGGAGCCCGCCACCGGCGGCAACTCGGTCAGCGGTACGAACGTCTCGCAGAGCAGCAAGGGCACCGTCTCCGGGGTCGCGCAGGCCGTGAGCCCCAGCATCGTCGAGATCAGCGCCACGTCCGCCTCGGGCGACTCCACCGGCTCCGGGGTGATCATCACCGCCGACGGCGAGATCATCACGAACAACCACGTCGTGTCCGGCGCCGACACGGTCAAGGTCAAGCTGAGCGACGGCAAGACGTACACCGCCGAGGTCGTCGGCACCGACCCGGACAAGGACCTCGCCCTGATCAAGCTCCGGGGCGCGAGCGGCCTGAAGGCGGCGACGCTCGGGGACTCCGAGGACGTGAAGGTCGGCGACGAGGTGGTGGCGATCGGCTCCCCGGAGGGCCTGACGGGGACGGTGACCAGCGGAATCGTCTCCGCGCTCGACCGGGACGTGGCCGTGTCGAAGGACGAGAACCCGGGCCAGGGTCAGCAAGGTCAGCAAGGTCAGGACAGCGGTCAGTGGCCGTTCGAGTTCGGGGGGCAGCAGTTCAACGGCGACACGGGCTCCTCGAAGACGACGTACAAGGCGATCCAGACCGACGCCTCGCTCAACCCCGGCAACTCGGGCGGCGCCCTCATCAACATGGACGGCGAGATCATCGGGATCAACTCCGCGATGTACGCGCCGAGCGGAGCGAGCGGTTCCACGGCGGGCAGCGTCGGTCTCGGCTTCGCCATCCCCATCGACACGGTGAAGGCCGACCTGGGCAAGCTCCGCGCCGGGGACGCCGGCTGACATCCGTACCGTGCGAGGCTGAAGGCGACGTACGCGCCCACGCAGCGACCGAGCCCGAGGAAGACCGAAGACCGATGAACACCCCCGCCGAGCGCATCCTGATCGTCGACGACGAGCCCGCTGTGCGCGAAGCGCTTCAGCGCAGTCTCGCCTTCGAGGGGTACGGGACGGAGGTCGCCGTCGACGGCCTCGACGCGCTCGCGAAGGCGGCGTCGTACGACCCGGACCTGATCATCCTCGACATCCAGATGCCGCGCATGGACGGCCTGACGGCGGCCCGCCGCATCCGCTCGTCCGGCGACACCCTTCCCATCCTCATGCTCACCGCCCGCGACACGGTCGGCGACCGCGTGACCGGGCTCGACGCGGGCGCCGACGACTACCTGGTGAAACCGTTCGAGCTGGACGAACTGTTCGCCCGCATCAGGGCGCTGCTGCGGCGCAGTTCGTACGCCGCCGGGGCAGCGGTCGGCGAGGAGGCGCCGGGCGGGCCCGGCCAGGTCCTGTCCTTCGCCGACCTGCGGATGGATCTGGCGACGCGCGAGGTGATGCGGGGCGGGCGGCCGGTGGAGCTGACGCGCACCGAGTTCACGCTGCTTGAGATGTTCCTCGCGCACCCGCGCCAGGTGCTGACGCGCGAGCAGATCCTCAAGGCGGTGTGGGGCTTCGACTTCGAGCCCAGCTCGAACTCCCTCGACGTGTACGTCATGTACCTGCGCCGCAAGACAGAGGCCGGCGGCGAGCCGCGCCTGGTGCACACGGTGCGGGGTGTCGGGTACGCGCTGCGGGGCGGTGAGGCGTGAGCGGTGCGCTGAGCAGATTCCGGGCGCTGCCGCTGCGTTCGCGGCTGGCGCTGCTGACGGCGACGGCGGTGGCGATCGCGGTGGCGGCGGTGGCGGCGGCGTGCTGGTTCGTGACGCGGGCGCAGTTGGAGAAGCAGCTGGACGCGTCGCTGCGCGTCAAGGTCGACGCCGGGTATGTGCAGGCGCTGCGGCTGTCCTGCGCGGGCAGCGACGCCGCCGTGACGGCGCCGCAGACGTACACCATCCAGCTCGTCATGGCCTCCGGCCCGCCCTGCACCTCCCCCGGTGTCTCGCCGATCCCCCCGCAGGCAGCCGACACCGCCGTGGCCTCCGGCGAGCGGGAGGACGCGCTGCACACGACGGAGGCGGCCGACGGCAGGGAGATGCGGGTCTACACCTACCTGTTCAGGGACGCGCGGCAGAATCTGATCCCCGGCCCGCCGTTCGCGGTCTCCGTGGCCCGGCCCATGAGCGAGGTCGACGGTCCCCTGAGCTCCCTCGCCTGGGTTCTCCTCACCCTGTCCGGCATCGGGGTGCTGGGGGCGGGCGCCACCGGACTGTGGGTCGCCCGTGCCGGGTTGCGCCCGGTGGACAAGCTGACCGACACCGTCGAACACGTCGCGCGTACGGAGGACCTGACCGTACGCATCCCGGTCGAGGGCGAGGACGAGATCGCCCGCCTGTCGCGCTCCTTCAACGCGATGACCAGTGCCCTGGCCTCCTCCCGGGACCGCCAGGCGCAGCTGATCGCCGACGCGGGCCACGAGCTGCGCACCCCGCTGACGTCTCTGCGTACGAACGTGGAACTCCTCGCCCGCAGCGACGAAACGGGGCGGGCGATCCCGCCCGACGACCGGGCCGCGCTGATGGCGTCAGTCAAGGCCCAGATGACGGAACTGGCCGCCCTCATCGGCGACTTGCAGGAGCTGGCGCGCCCCGACACGGCCGACCAGGGAAGCCCGCTGCGCGTTGTCGCCCTGCACGAGATCGCGGCCGCCGCCCTGGAGCGCGCCCGGCTGCGCGGCCCGGAGCTGACGATCAACGCGGACCTCTCCCCCTGGTACGTACGGGCCGAGCCGGCCGCGCTGGAGCGGGCGCTGGTCAACGTCCTCGACAACGCGGTGAAGTTCAGCCCGCCGGGCGGCGCGGTCGACGTGGCCCTGAACCGCCACGGCGAACTGACGGTGCGCGACCACGGCCCCGGCATCCCGGACGGCGAACTCCCGCACGTCTTCGAACGCTTCTGGCGCTCGCCGTCCGCCCGCGCCCTGCCGGGTTCGGGCCTGGGCCTGTCCATCGTGGCCCGCACGATCCAGCAGGCGGGCGGCACGGTAACCCTGCGCCGCCCGGCGGATGGAGCCGGGGGCACGGAGGCCCTGATCCGCCTCCCGGGCGCCCCGACCCCACCGCCGGCCACGACGGACTGACGCGGTTGCCCTGCGGGGAAAAGCCAACGCACCGAGGGGCGGCACCCGGCGTCCTGGGTGCCGCCCCTCGGTGAACTCGCCGCGCCGCAGCGCGCCTACTTAACGATCGTGATCCGATCGGCGGCCGGCGGAGCGATCGGGCTCGCCGCGCTGGAGTTCTTCGCCAGGTAGGCGTTGAAGACGTCCAAGTCGGAGGCGCCGACCAGCTTGTTCTTGTGCTCCTTGAAGACCGGGAAGCCGTCGCCGCCGCCCGCGAGGAACTCGTTCATCGCGACGCGGTACGTCTTCGCCGGGTCGAGCGCGACCCCGTTCAGCTTCACCGAGGCGACGTCGATGCGGGCGGCGCCCGTCTTCGTCATGTCGAGGGTGTACGTGAAGCCCTTCGACACCTGAAGGATCTTCGGCGAGGCCTCGTTGCCGCCGCTGACCTGCTGCTGGAGCGCGGTGATCAGCTGGGCGCCGGTCAGGTCGACGACGTTCATCATGTTGGTGAACGGCTGGACGGTGAACGCCTCGCCGTACGTCACGACACCGTCGCCCTCACTGCCGCTCGCCTTGAAGACAAGGTCGGAGCGGATCCCGCCGGGGTTCATGAGGGCGAGCTGCGCGCCGCCCTTGTCGGCCGGGGCCATGCCCTCCAGCTGCGCGTCCGCGATCAGGTCGCCGAGCGGCCGCTCGGGGGCCGTCGAGCCGCGCCCGTTGATGTCGGCGGAGATGAAGCCCTGCGGCCTGTTCGCGATGGGGGCCGCCAGCTCGTTCCAGCGGCCGATGAGCGAGGTCATGTCCTTCGCCCAGATCTTGGCCTGCTCCTGGTCGCGCACGACGATGTGGTTCGCGCTCTTGACGCCCGTACGCACGATGTCCTTGGTGCGGCGGTCGTAGGTGAGCGTGGTGTCCGTGTAGAGCTTGCCGTACGAGGACGCCGAGGTCACCATGCGCGGCTTGCCCGCCGGGTCGGGGACCGTGCACACGTACGCCTGGTGCGTGTGTCCGGTCACGAGCGCGTCGACCTTCGGGGTGATGCCCTTCGCGATGTCGACGATCGGGCCGGAGATGCCGTCACCGGCGCCCGGCGAGTCGCAGTCGTAGTTGTACGAGGAGGAGGCCGGCGAGCCGCCCTCGTGGATGAGCGCGACGATCGACTTGACGCCCTGGCGGTCCAGTTCCCTGGCGTACTTGTTGACCGTCTCGATCTCGTCGTGGAACTTCAGGCCCTTGATGCCGTTGGCGTTGACGATCTCCGGCGTGCCTTCGAGCGTCACGCCGATGAAGCCGATCTTGACGCCGTCCTTCTTCCACACCGTGTACGGCTTGAGGACCGGCCTGCCGGTCTTCTCGTTGGTGACGTTCGCGGCGAGGTACGGGAAGTCCGCGCCCTCGAACTCCTTGCCCTTCTCGAAGCAGCCCTCGACCGGGTGACAGCCGCCGTTCTGGATGCGGGCCAGCTCGGTGGCGCCCTCGTCGAACTCGTGGTTGCCGACGGCGGACACGTCGAGGTCGAGCTTGTTCAGCGCCTCGATCGTCGGCTCGTCGTGGAAGAGCCCGGACAAGAGCGGGCTGGCGCCGATCATGTCGCCGCCGGCCGCGGTGACGGAGTACCGCTCCCCTTGGCGCGCCTTGCGCAGCGAGGTCGCCAGGTGCTCGACGCCGCCGGCCGGGATCGCCTTCGTGGTCCCGTCGGGCTGCGTCTCATTGACCGTGCCGGCCGAGCCCGCCGGGGGCTCCAGGTTCCCGTGCAGGTCGTTGAAGGACAGCAGCTGTACGTCAACGGTCCGCGGGTGCGCCGAGGACGCAGCCTCGGGCTGCGACGCCCCGGCGGTCGGCATCACGGCGACGAGGGCGCCGAGGGTGGCGAGTCCGGCGGCGGAGGCGAGTATGCGCCGGGTCGCGCGGTGCTTGCGGTTGGTACGAGGGTTCGCTGACATCTGTCCCCTTGTGAGTTCAGCGTGACGGACGAACCGCAGCCTAAAGTCAACGCGCGTAGAGCAACAGGGGGTGACGGTTACAAGCTGATTGCCTTCGGCGGTATCTCAGCCCCTGGACGCCCGTCACTCGTACGGCGGATGTTGTCCGTAACTGAGCGCGACGACAGGGGAGATCACGAAACTCTGTGCGCATGAACGACGAGATCACCGCCAAGCCGGTCGTCCCCGCCCAGTCCTCGGAGCTGCCCCCGGGCTTCTTCGAGCTGGTGGCCGAACTGAAGAACCTCGTGCGCGGGGCGCATGTACGGGCACAGCTCAAGGTCAACACCGAGATGCTCCAGATGTACTGGGACATCGGGCGGACGATCCTGGAGCGGCAGCGCAAGGAGAGGTGGGGGACCAAGGTCATCGACCGCATCTCGGCAGAGCTGCGCACGGAATTCCCGAACCAGCGCGGCTTCAGCCGCGCCAACCTCCACTACATGCAGCAGATGGCTCGCACCTGGCCGGAGCCAATTGTCCAGCAACCTGTTGGACAATTGCCCTGGGGCCACATCGTCACCCTCATGGGCAAGTGCAAGACCCGCCCTGAGCTGGACTTCTACGCCCACCACGCGGTCCGTAACGGCTGGTCACGAGACGACCTGGCATCAGCGGTGCACCGCGCCCTGCACCTTTCGCACGCCGCTGCCACCAACAACTTCGACGCGGTCATCCCCGAGCAGTCCGAGGCCGCCAAGGAGATCGTCAAAGATCCGTACCGGCTCGACTTCACCCGGCTGACCGGCAAGCCCGCCGAACGAGACCTCGAAGACGCCCTCGTCGCCAACCTGGTCCCGTTCCTCATCGAGCTCGGCATGGGATTCGCCTTCGTCGGCCGCCAGTACCCGGTCCAGGTCGGTGGTGAGGAGTTCCGCATCGATCTGCTCTTCTACCACTACAAGCTGCACTGCTTCGTCGTCGTCGAACTCGAAACGCGTGCGGCCGCGCCCCAGCACCTCGGCCAGCTCGGTTTCTACGTCGAAGTGGTCGATGACCTGGTCCGCGACAAAGCCGTCGACGGGCCCACCCTCGGAATCCTCATCGCGGCGAGCAAGAACCAGCCAGTTGTGGAATACGCCCTCCGCAGCCAGCGCAACCCGCTGGCCGTCGGCACCTATGCGGCTCTTCCCGAGCCGGTACGGAAGCAGCTGCCCAGCGGCGAAGACCTGGCCCGCCTGGCGGACCGGATTCTTCACCCTGCCGGAGACGGCCAATGAGGGCCGGGACGCCACCCCAACGATTTGGGCAGCGGCCTGCTGCCCAATTGCCGCCGTACGCTCGTACTCATGACGACTGACCCCACCGCCCCCGGCTCCCTCAGGAAGATCCAGACCCTCGACGCGCTCGACGAGCAGCAGGCCCAGGAAGTCCTGGCGCTCCTCGAAGAGGCCACCCGCGTGGACGGCATGCAGGCCGTCTCCGAGCAGGGCCGGCTTCAGTTGCGTGGCGGACGCCGGGAAGGGATCCGGCACTTCCTGCTGTACGTCGGCGACGGGCCCCTCCTCGGATACGCGCAGCTGGAGGACACCGACCCCGTAGAGGCACCGGCCGCCGAGCTCGTCGTACACCCCTCGCATCGCGGTCAGGGGCACGGCCGCACGCTCGGCATGACCGTGCTGGACGCGTCGGGCAAGCGGTTGCGGGTCTGGGCGCACGGCGGAAAGTCGGCCGCGCGGCACCTCGCGCAGGTCCTCGGGCTCACCCTCTTCCGCGAACTGCGCCAGATGCGGCGCCCGTTGAGCCCGCTGGACATCCCCGAGCCGGTCTACCCGGCCGGCGTGAGCCTGCGGACCTTCGTGCCGGGGCAGGACGACGCCGCCTGGCTGGCCGTGAACGCCGCCGCGTTCGCCCACCACCCCGAGCAGGGCGCTATCACGCAGCGTGACCTGGACGACCGCAAGGCAGAGCCGTGGTTCGACCCCAAGGGGTTCTTCCTGGCGGAGCGCGCGGGCGAACTCATCGGCTTCCACTGGACGAAGACGCACGCCGAGGAGCAGCTCGGCGAGGTGTACGTCATCGGCATCCGCCCCGACGCGCAGGGCGGCGGCCTCGGCAAGGCCCTGACGGCGACGGGCCTTCGGTACCTGGCGGCGCAGGGGCTGCTGACCGCGATGCTGTACGTCGACGCGGACAACACGGCGGCCGTGACGGTGTACGAGCGGCTCGGCTTCACCACGCACGAGACGGACTTGATGTACCGAACCGAGTCGTAGCCAACACCGAAGGGGGCGGCGTCTGTTGACACCGCCCCCTTCCTTGCACCACTCTTCCACTACTTAACTAGTGAAAGGGTGGTGCAGCACGTGGTCGAGTTCCGCATCGACCGGCGCACCGGCGTCGCCACCTACGTCCAGATCGTGCAGCAGACCAAACACGCCCTCCGCCTGGGCCTCCTGGAGCCCGGCGACAAACTCCCGACCGCCCGCGAGGTCGTCGAAGCGACCGCGATCAACCCCAACACCGTGCTCAAGGCGTACCGCGAGCTGGAGCGCGAGGGGCTGGTCGAGGCGCGCAGGGGACTGGGCACGTTCGTCACCCGCTCCCTCGGGGGCGGGCAGGCCACCGCGGACACTCCGCTGCGCGCCGAGCTCACCGAGTGGGTCGCGCGGGCCCGCGAGGCCGGGCTGGAAAGGGACGACATGGCCGCGCTCTTCACTTCCGTACTGGACGACCTGGACGACTTGAACGACATGGGGGACGACGCATGACACCGGCGATCGAGGCGACCGGCCTCGGCAAGACCTACGGCAGACGGCGCGGCGGCGGCTGGGCCCTGCGCGAGTGTTCCTTCCGGGTGCCCACGGGGCGTATCTGCGCACTCGTCGGACCCAACGGCGCCGGCAAGTCGACACTCCTGGCCCACGCGGCCGGCCTCCTGCGCCCCACCGAGGGCACGGTACGCATCCTCGGCGTCTCACCGGCCGAGGCCCGCTCCCGGATGGCTTACGTCGCCCAGGACAAGCCGCTGCTGCCGCAGTTGAGCGTCCAGGACACCCTGCGCATGGGCCGCGAGCTCAACCCCGCCCACTGGGACGCGGCAGCGGCCGACCGGATCGTACGGGAGGGAAATCTGGCCCCGCACACCCGCGTCCGCGCCCTCTCCGGCGGCCAGCGCACCCGCCTCGCGCTCGCCCTCGCCTTCGGCAAGCGGCCGGAGCTGATGCTGCTGGACGAGCCGATGGCCGACCTGGACCCGCTGGCCCGCCACCAGCTGATGGGCGCGCTCATGGCGGAGTCCGCCGAACGCGGCACGACCATCGTGATGTCCTCGCACGTCCTCGCCGAACTGGAGGGCTCCTGCGACTACTTGCTGCTCGTCGACGGCGGCCGGGTCCGGCTCGGCGGCGAGACGGAAGACATCCTCGCGGCGCACACCCTGCTCACCGGCCCGGTACGGGACCTGGCCCCCCACACGGTCGTCGAGTCCCGTACGACCGGCCGTCAGCTCACGGCGCTGGTCCGCCGCGAGGGCCCGGTCCGCGAAGACTGGCAGACCATGGAACCGTCACTGGAGGAACTGTTGCTCGCCCACCTCCGCTCCCCCGGAGCGCCCGCCCTGCTCACCCCCAGCGCCGCAGCGGCAGGGACGGTGGCGGGCGAATGAGCGCGATCACACTCCGCGGCCCGGCCTGGGTCACGGTCCGACAGCACCGCCGCGCGGTGTGGGTGACCCTGGCCCTGCTCGTGGCGTCCGCCGGGACCGTCGTCGCACTGCGCGTCTGGATGGCGTCCGCGCAGGCGAAGTGCCCGGACGGCGACATCACGATCTGCGGCGACGACATCTTCCAGTACAGCGAGGTCCAAAGCGCCGCCATGTGGGTCATGGAGTACGGCGCTCTGGGGATGCTGCTGATCCCGCTGCTAGTCGGGGCGTTCGTGGCGGGGCCGATGGTCGCACGCGACCTGGAGAGCGGCACATACAAGATGCTGTGGACCCAGGCGGTGACGCCCCGCCGCTGGCTCGCGGCGAAGGTCGCCGTGCCCGCCATCACCGTGCTCGCCGGCGTGGCCGTGCTGACCGCGGTCTACCGCTGGGGGTGGACGTACCTGGCGAAGGACGCGTTCAACCACAGCTGGTACGAACCGCACGTGTATGCGGCGATCGGCCCGGTCACCGTCGCGTACGCCCTGCTCGCCGTGGCCGTCGGCGCCCTCGTCGGGTTGCTGGTGCGCCGCACCGTTCCCGCCATGGCCGTCACCGCGCTCGTCACCGGCGCAGTCATGGTGGCGCTGGCCAACGCGCGGGGCGGGTTCTGGACCACCAGAACGATCAGCGGGCCCAATATGAACATGCTGGACACCCCCGAAGGCGCCTTTACCGTCGCGGAGTGGATGACCAACGCCGAGGGAGGGCGCATCTCCGGCGCGCAGTGCTGGAACGACACCGACATCAATCAGTGCTACGTCCACCACGGCATCACCGGCTTCCGCGAGTACCACCCGGTGTCGCACTTCTGGCCACTGCAGCTCGTGGAGACCGGCATCGTGCTGGCCCTGGCGGCCCTGCTGACGGCCGCCGCGTTCTACGTACTGCGCCGCCGGAGCGCCTGACGGGGGAGCGATCGACGGCCGCCGGGCTCCGGGGAACGCATCCCGGCGGCCCCGGCGGCCCCGGCCCCGCATCCTGCACGTCATGTCTCCGTTACCGCGCATTCAGACACGCTTGCGAACCTCTCGGAATGCAGCCCGCTGTGCCACCCTCCCCGAACGGGAGAGCCTCCCGCACATCACCCCTTCTCGGCGCGCCCGGCGACCCCCGGGCGCGGAACAATGGGGTCATGAGCCAGCAGCCGAGCGCCGATGTCCCCGTCCAGCATGCTCAGCCGTCCGTCGGTTCCATCGCCGCGCACCGCCCGCACACCCTGGCGGGGTCCCCGGTGACCAACCTGGACCCCGACATCGACGCCGATCTTGATGCGTACGTCGAGGATGCCGAGGCGGACACCGAGCTGCCCCAGGGCCGATTCCTCGACCGCGAACGCAGCTGGCTCGCCTTCAACGAGCGGGTGCTCGAACTCGCCGAGGACCCCGCCACGCCCCTCCTCGAACGAGCGAACTTCCTCGCGATCTTCGCCTCGAACCTGGACGAGTTCTTCATGGTCCGGGTGGCCGGACTGAAGCGCCGTATCGCGACCGGTGTCGCCACCCGTTCCGCGTCCGGCCTCCAGCCCCGTGAGGTCCTGGAGCTGATCTGGACCCGCTCGCGCGAGCTCATGGCCCGGCACGCCGCCTGCTACCAGCAGGACATCGCCCCGGCCCTCGCCGACGAGGGCGTCCACCTGATCCGCTGGCCCGAGCTGACCGAGAAGGAGCAGGCGCGCCTCTTCACGCTCTTCCGCCAGCAGATCTTCCCGGTCCTGACCCCGCTGGCCGTCGACCCCGCGCACCCCTTCCCGTACATCTCGGGTCTCTCCCTCAACCTCGCCGTGGTCGTCCGCAACCCGGTCAGCGGCCACCGCCACTTCGCGCGCGTCAAGGTCCCGCCGCTGCTGTCCCGCTTCCTGGAGGCCTCGCCGCAGCGGTACGTACCCCTTGAGGACGTCATCGCCGCGCACCTCGAAGAGCTCTTCCCGGGGATGGAGGTCCTCGCGCACCACATGTTCCGGGTCACGCGCAACGAGGACCTCGAAGTCGAGGAGGACGACACCGAGAACCTCCTCCAGGCGCTGGAGAAGGAGCTCATGCGGCGCCGCTTCGGCCCGCCGGTGCGGCTGGAGGTGGAGGAGTCGATCGACCCGTACGTCCTCGACCTCCTCGTTCGCGAGCTGAAGATGTCGGACGCCGAGGTGTACCCGCTGCCGGGCCCGCTGGACCTGACCGGGCTGTTCGGGATCGCGGCGCTGGACCGGCCGGAGCTGAAGTTCCCGAAGTACATCGCGGGCACGCACCGCGAGCTGGCCGAGGTCGAGTCGGCGTCCGCGCCGGACGTCTTCGGCGCGCTGCGCGAGCGCGACGTGCTCCTGCACCACCCGTACGACTCCTTCTCCACCTCCGTGCAGGCGTTCCTGGAGCAGGCGGCGGCCGACCCGGACGTCCTGGCGATCAAGCAGACGCTGTACCGGACGTCGGGCGATTCCCCGATAGTGGACGCGCTGATCGACGCCGCCGAATCCGGCAAGCAGGTCCTCGTACTCGTCGAGATCAAGGCCCGCTTCGACGAGCAGGCCAACATCAAGTGGGCGCGCAAGCTGGAGGAGTCCGGCTGCCACGTCGTATACGGCCTGGTGGGCCTCAAGACCCACTGCAAGCTGTCGCTCGTGGTCCGCCAGGAGGGCGACCAGCTGGTCCGCTACTCGCACGTCGGTACGGGCAACTACCACCCCAAGACGGCCCGGCTCTACGAGGACCTCGGGCTGCTGACCGCCAACCCGCAGGTCGGCGCGGACCTCTCCGACCTCTTCAACCGGCTGTCCGGCTACTCGCGTCGCGAGACCTACCGCCGGCTGCTCGTGGCACCGAAGTCCCTGCGTGACGGCCTGATAGCCCGTATCAACAAAGAGGCCGCGAACCACCAGGCGGGCCGTCCCGCGTACGTCCGGTTCAAGGTCAACTCGATGGTCGACGAAGCGATCATCGACGCGTGCTACCGGGCGGCGAAGGTGGGCGTACCGGTCGACATCTGGGTACGCGGCATCTGCGCGATACGCCCCGGAGTCGCCGGCCTCTCCGAGAACGTCCGGGTCCGCTCGATACTGGGCCGCTTCCTCGAACACTCGCGGATCTTCGCCTTCGGCAACGGCGGCGAGCCCGAAGTCTGGTTCGGCAGCGCCGACATGATGCACCGCAACCTCGACCGCCGCATCGAGGCACTGGTCCGGGTCACCGACCCGGCCCACCGTGCGTCCCTGACCCGGCTGCTGGAAACCGGAATGTCCGATTCCACAGCCTCCTGGCACCTCGGCCCCGACGGCAACTGGACGCGCCGCGCGACGGACGCCGAGGGCCAGCCGCTGCGGCACGTACAGGAACTGCTCATTGACGCCCGGAGGCGCCGGCGTGCGAAACCGTGACACCGCATCCCGACCCCGCCACCGGCCGCAGTCCCGGCCGGGCACCGGCCCGGACTCGGCCGCGGCCCCGGCCTTCCCGCCCGCGGAGGGCGTGCCGGACGTGCTCTCCCGGGAGCTCCTGGCGCCGTACCTCCACGCCCAGGCCGCCGACTTCCTGCGCAGCCTGCGCCTGCACCGCGAGAGTGGCCAGGACCCGCAGGGCGCGGCGGACGCGGCCGAGGCGGTCCATGCGCTGCGCGGCTCGGCGCGTCGGATCAGCGGGACGCTGCATACGTTCCGGCCCCTGACCGACACCGGCTGGGCGGACACCCTGCGCGCCGAGCTGGCCTGGCTCTCCGGCACCCTGGCCCGCGAGCACGCCTACGCCGCCCGCCTGACCCGGCTGCTGGGGGCGCTGAACCGGCTCTCCGGGGCGGGCGGCGCCGACGCCGGACCCGCCTCGGTGCCTGCGGCGCGCGGTGGCGGGGCCGAGCACGCGGGCTCGCTGACCGTGGGGGCCGCGCGGGCCGGGGCGCTGCTGGAGCGGCAGCTGACGCTGGCCAGGACGCGGGCACACTCGGCGGCGCTTCAGGCGCTGGGCTCCTCGCGGTTCCACGCGGTCGCCGACGCCGTGGCTTTACTGGCCTCGGACGTGCCGCTCGGCCCTGCCGCCGCCGCGCCCGCCGCCGAAGTGCTGGCGCCGCTGGCGACCGGCGCCGAGCAGCGGCTCAAGGAAGCGGTGGCCGCGCTGCCGCTGGGGCGCGCCTCCCACCCGTACAACGCCGAGGCACTGGTCCACGGCCTCGCCCCGGCGCCCGGCGGCGAGACGCAGGACGCCCCCTGGCACCACGTACGCCTGCTCCTGCGCCTCCACCGCTACGCGCAGGAGGTCGTCGCGGCCCCCGCCGACACGCTCCCGGCGGCGCAGGCCCTGGACCGGCACCGCGACGCGGCCGAGGCGGCGACCGCGGCGGCTTCGGCGGCCCGTACCCCGCGCATCGCCCCGGCGACGGCGTACGCCCTGGGCGTCCTGCACGCCGACCAGCGGCACGAGGTCGAGGCGGCACGCTTCGCCTTCCAGCAGGCATGGCAGCCGGAGGCGGCGACAACCCCATGACAGTGCTCGCCGCCGGCTGCGTGCTGTGGCGCCGGTCGCCCTCCGGCAATGGGATCGAACTCGCCCTGATTCATCGACCCAAGTGGGCAGATTGGTCTCATCCGAAAGGCAAGCTCAAGCCTCGAGAGGCAGCTCGAGATGCGGCCCTCCGCGAAGTGCTGGAAGAGACCGGCATGACCTGCGTCCCGGGTCCGGAGCTGCCCACGGTCCGCTACGTGGTCGACGACCGCCTCAAAGAGGTCCGCTATTGGGCAGCCGAAGCCACCAGCGGCTCCTTCCAACCCAACAGCGAGGTGGACCGGATGGTGTGGCTGCGTCCCAATGCGGCGCTCGGCCGTCTCACTCAGAACAGGGACAAAGAGCTGGTCACCGCTCTTCTCAGCATCCTTCGTACGACCATGGAGGGGCCCATGACACTTTGAGCAGAGTCGGGTCAAATGGGGCCTTGTCACTGACGCCTTCGGGGATCGGCATGACGACAACGGATGTGACGGCTTGCCCAATTACTTCCCGCTTCTCCGACAGCTCCATGTCATCCCATTTGGCGCGACTCCAGCCCCTGAGTAGATTTCTTTTCGCCTCCGCCTTCAAATGGCCCTTCTCTTCGCACTCAAGCGTCTTGATGTTCCGGTCCAGGCGCATCAGCAGGTCGCTGAGGTCGCTCCAATCGCCAGTCCCCGAAGCCACCGAGTCCCTGATGTCTCTCCGCTTCTTACGCAAATGTGCGAGCTTGTCCTTGCCGCGCCAAGGGCTCGTGGTGGCTTCACTCCCGGAGAAGTACTGATCCAGGAAGGCCAAGACAAGGCCCTCCAAGTGCTCGTCCACGGGCGCAACGCGACGACCGACACCCCTGCAATTGGCGTCTCCGCATCGGTAGTAGTCACCGTATTTGGCATTCTTCCCAGACGCTTTGTTCCCCGTAAGTTTCGAGTAACAGACTTCTTCGAGATCATTGATGCGCCCGCATCGGAGATGACCGGAGAAGAGGTAAACACGTGTCCGCATTTCCTGGTCCGGCCGCTCGGCGTCCTCCTTGTTCCTCATTCCTCTGTGCAGACGATTCGCCTGGACCCCGGTCATGATGCTCTGCCACGTCTCGTAGGTGACTTCGTCAGATTTTTCGTCGGCGTGATCCCAGTCCCCAATCGTGGGCTCACTGGTCTTGGCATCCCTCACCATTTCGCCGTTGAGGACTCTGCCGCCCCACCACGCCGGATTGGTTACGAGACCCTTGACTCCTTGTTCCGACCAGGCTCCACCTCTGGCGGTCTTGACCTTGCGCCTGTTCATCTCTGCCGTGATGCCTCGCCACGACTTCCCCGCATGCCGCATCTTGATCATGTCGATCAGGTGCGGCCACTCCTCTGCGTTCTGGTGCTTGTTACCGACCCGGAACGGGTCCTTGGACGCCCCAAGCCAGCCGAAACGGCGTGGCGCACCGTAACTCCTCCCTTCCTCTGCCCTGTCCGCAGCGTTCCGCGCCGTGCGCTCACGCACCTTCTTCACCTCGGCCTCTTCGGCGCCCGAGGAGACAAGGCCGACGATGGCGGTTCCGTCGTCGACCAGATTCAGGGGGGCCTTGCCGTCGATGAAGATGCCATTGCCGATCATGACGAGTGCGTCTTGCAAGGCGACGAAGTCGCGTGGGAGTCGGTACACGCGTTCCTTCTCGACGGCTACGCAGCCACGAACAGGCACGCCTGAAACCTCCTCCTGCCCATGAGCGATGTCAGTGCACATCTGCCGGAATGCTGGGCGCATGACTTCACGCCTCGCGGCCGTGAGGTTGTTGTCCTCGTAGTGCAGGACAACAACGCACCCATGTAGCTCCGCGTTCCTGGTGTTGTTCTTGTGCTGGCGTCCAACGGCGATGGCGTCACCATTCAGCCGGTCGGCAGAGACGCGAGCGTAGGAGATCAAAGGCGTGCGGCCGCGGAGCCAGTCCTCGACCGTTCCGCCCTCGTCCAGCCACGCCTGGAGCGGTGGGGCGACGTACGAACGCGAGAACGTCTTGGACCGGCGAGCCTGGTTACGGGTGTCGAGCACCCTCGCAACCGTAGCCCACCGTAAGTAGCCATGCAGCAGCACTGAGTTACACCCCAAGGGTAAAAAGGGCGGGACACATCACCCGTTTCGGGCACCGCCGACAAGGGGAGCATCCCGGCGGCCACCGACCCCCACCCCAGCCACCCCATCCGCACCCCATCGCCAGCCGCGAGGCGCCCCCGCACACCACACCGTTCAGCACGGTTCACCTCCCGTTCACTCTCTCCCGTCGGCGGCTTCACCTGTTCTGCCTAATTTCGGACGTACACAGTGCGAGGCACATCGCGAGATGACCGCCCCACTGGGTAGCTGGAACCCGAGAACACAAACCTCTTCGCACGCCGCCACCACCCAGGCCCGGCGGCTCCTGGAAGGAACACCCGAAAGTGAAGCTTCAGCGCAAGAACCGGCTTCGCGCCACAGCGCTCGGCGCCCTCGCCGTCTCCGGCGCCCTGGTCCTCACGGCGTGCGGCTCGGACGACAACACAGGCTCCACCGGTGGCACCGGTGAGAACACCAAGGCCGCCAGCAACATCAAGTGCGACGACGCGAAGGGCAAGCTCCTCGCGTCCGGGTCGAGCGCGCAGAAGAACGCCATGGACCTCTGGGTCAAGAACTACATGGCCTCCTGCACGGGCGTAGAGATCAACTACAAGTCCTCGTCCTCGGGCGAGGGCATTGTCGCGTTCAACCAGGGCACCGTCGGCTTCGCCGGCTCCGACTCGGCGCTGAAGCCCGAAGAGGTCACCGAGTCGAAGAAGATCTGCAAGGGCGGCCAGGGAATCAACCTCCCGATGGTCGGCGGCCCGATCGCGATCGGCTACAACCTGGAGGGCGTCGACAACCTGAACCTCGACGCCTCCACCACCGCCAAGATCTTCAACAACAAGATCAAGAAGTGGAACGACAAGGCGATCGCCAAGCTCAACCCGGGCGTCAAGCTCCCGGACAAGGCGATCCAGGCCTTCCACCGCTCCGAGGACTCCGGCACCACCCAGAACCTCGGCAAGTACCTCGGCGCCACCGCCGAGAAGGACTGGCCGTACGAGGCCGAGAAGAAGTGGCCCGCGCCCGGTGGCCAGGCCGCGTCCGGCTCCGCCGGTGTCGCCGCCCAGGTCAAGCAGGAGGACGGCTCGATCGGTTACTTCGAGCTCTCGTACGCCACCTCGCAGGACATCTCCACCGTCAAGATCGACACGGGTGCGGCCGAGCCGGTCGCCGCGACCTCCGAGAACGCCTCGAAGGCCATCGGCGCCGCGAAGATCGAGGGCCAGGGCAAGGACCTCGCCCTGAAGCTCGACTACGCCACCAAGGCCGAAGGCGCGTACCCGATCGTCCTGGTGACCTACGAGGTCGTCTGCGACAAGGGCAACAACGCCGAGACCCTGGGCACGGTCAAGTCCTTCCTGACCTACGCCGCCAGTGAGGACGGCCAGAAGGTCCTCTCCGAGGCCGGCTACGCGCCGATCCCGACCGAGATCAACGCCAAGGTCCGCGAGACGGTCAGCTCCCTCTCGTAACACCGAAGCGCCGCACACCCCGGCTGCCCGGCCCGCCGCACTCTCCGGGCCGGGCAGCCACCACCCATCCGGTGCACCGCCGCCAGGGGAACGGAAGCCCCGCTCCCCCACACAGACCGGAAAGACATGGCTATTACGTCCTCACCCTCACCACAGGCACCACCAGTCATAGAACCGAGCGGCACGTCCACGGGCCGCGCGGGCGACAAGGTCTTCGTCGGCCTGTCCCGCGGCTCCGGCATCCTGCTCCTGGTGGTCATGGCGTCCATCGCCGCCTTCCTGACTTACCGCGCCGTACTGGCCATCTCGAAGGACGAGGGCAACTTCCTCACGACCTTCGACTGGAACCCGGCCGGCGACCCGCCGGTGTTCGGTATCGCGGTCCTGCTCTACGGCACCGTCGTCAGCTCGATCATCGCGATGGTCATCGCGGTTCCGATCGCTGTCGGCATCGCCCTGTTCATCTCCCACTACGCGCCGCGCAGGCTGGCCGCGCCCCTCGCCTACGTCGTGGACCTGCTGGCAGCCGTGCCGAGCATCATCTACGGCATCTGGGGCGCCCTGTTCCTCGTCCCGTACCTGGGGGGCCTGAACTCCTGGCTCGACGAGTACATGGGCTGGACGTACATTTTCGACAAGACGGAACTGGGCGCGGCCCGGAACCTCTTCACCGTCGGAATCCTGCTGGCGATCATGATCCTGCCGATCGTCACCAGCGTCAGCCGTGAGGTCTTCCTCCAGGTCCCGAAGATGAACGAAGAAGCCGCACTCGCGCTCGGCGCCACGCGCTGGGAAGTCATCCGCATGTCGGTGCTGCCCTTCGGCCGCTCCGGCGTCATCAGCGCCTCGATGCTGGGCCTGGGCCGCGCACTGGGCGAGACGATGGCCGTCGCGACGGTCCTCTCCCCGAGCTTCCTCATCTCCGGCCACCTGCTCGACCCGGGCGGCGGCACGTTCGCCCAGAACATCGCTGCGAAGTTCGACGAGGCCAACGAGTTCGGGCGCGACGCCCTGATCGCCTCGGGCCTGGTCCTCTTCGTCCTCACCCTGCTGGTCAACGGCGCGGCACGCCTCATCATCGCCCGCCGCAAGGAGTACTCGGGGGCCAACGCATGAGCAACACAGCCATACAGGACAAGCGTCCGGCGCCCCCCGCCCGTACCCAGAGCCTGTCCCGCAAGGGCCTGCCCCGCTGGGCACCGGCCGTCTTCGCGGTCGTCTCGATCGCGCTCGGCTGCGGCCTCGGTCTCGTGGCCGGCTGGCAGAGCCGCGTCCAGTGGGGCCTGCTCTCCGCGCTGTTCTTCGTCCTCATCACGTACACCACCGCGACGGTGGTCGAGGGCAAGCGACAGGCCAAGGACCGGGTCGCCACCAGCGTCGTCTGGGTCTGCTTCGTCCTCGCGATCGTGCCCCTCTTCTCCCTCATCTGGGTGACGGTCAGCCGCGGCATGAAGGTGATGGACGGCTACTTCCTGACCCACTCGATGGCCGGCGTCCCCGGCTTCGAAGCAGGCGGCGGCGTCTACCACGCCCTCATCGGCACCCTCGAACAGGTGGGCCTCGCCACCCTCATCGCCGCCCCGCTGGGACTGCTCACCGCGATCTACCTCGTTGAGTACGGCACGGGCCAGCTGGCCAGGGCCGTAACGTTCTTCGTGGACGTCATGACCGGCATCCCCTCGATCGTCGCGGGCCTGTTCATCCTCTCGATCATGCTGATCGCGGGCCTCCAGCCGTCCGGCCTGATGGGCGCCCTCGCCCTGACGATCCTGATGGTCCCGGTCGTGGTCCGCTCCACCGAGGAGATGCTCAAGCTCGTACCGAACGAGCTGCGCGAGGCGTCCCTCGCCCTCGGCGTACCGAAGTGGCGCACGATCCTGAAGGTGGTCCTGCCCACCGCGGTCGGCGGCATCACCACGGGCGTCATGCTCGCCATCGCCCGTATCGCCGGCGAGACCGCCCCGATCATGCTGCTCGTCTTCGGCACCCAGCTGATCAACTCGAACCCCTTCGACGGCGCCCAGTCCTCGCTCCCCTTCTACATCTGGGAGCAGTACCGGGTCGGCAGTGAGGCGTCGTACGACCGCGCCTGGGCCGCCGCCCTGGTCCTGATCGCCTTCGTCATGATCCTCAACCTGGTGGCCCGCGGCATCGCCCGCTGGAAGGCCCCGAACACCGGCCGCTGAGCGTGGCTACGAAAGAAGCGTGATCAAAGATGGCCAAGCGAATCGACATCAGCGGCCTGTCGGCCTACTACGGCACCCACAAGGCGATCGACGACATCTCGATGACCGTCGAGCCCCGCTCGGTGACGGCCTTCATCGGCCCGTCCGGCTGCGGCAAGTCCACCTTCCTGCGCACCCTCAACCGCATGCACGAGGTCACCCCCGGGGGCCGCGTGGAGGGCAAGGTCCTCCTGGACGACGAGAACCTCTACGGCAAGGACGTCGACCCGGTCGCCGTACGCCGTACGGTCGGCATGGTCTTCCAGCGCCCGAACCCCTTCCCCACCATGTCGATCTTCGACAACGTGGCGGCGGGCCTGCGCCTCAACGGCTCGTACAAGAAGAACAAGCTGGCCGAGGTCGTCGAGAAGTCCCTGCGCGGCGCCAACCTCTGGAACGAGGTCAAGGACCGCCTGAACAAGCCCGGCTCCGGCCTCTCCGGCGGCCAGCAGCAGCGTCTGTGCATCGCGCGCGCCATCGCCGTCGAACCTCAGGTCCTCCTCATGGACGAGCCGTGCTCGGCCCTGGACCCCATCTCGACGCTCGCCATCGAGGACCTGATCGGTGAGCTGAAGGAGCGCTTCACGATCGTCATCGTGACGCACAACATGCAGCAGGCGGCGCGCGTCTCGGACCGTACGGCGTTCTTCAACCTCGCGGCGGTCGGCCAGCCCGGCAAGCTCATCGAGATAGACGACACCGAGCGCATCTTCTCCAACCCGTCCGTCCAGGCGACGGAGGACTACATCTCCGGCCGCTTCGGCTAGAAGCCGGCCGCCACGCCTGTCCTGCGGTGCTGCATGGCGGTGCCACCGCAAGGCAATGGGCCCGTCCTCCGATCGAGGGCGGGCCCACCCACGTTCGGGAGCTGTTCCGAGATCCGGCATCCCTAGCACCTCGGAGAACCTGGACCACTTCGGCGCGGCGGTCGGCGTCGTCGACGCGGACAGGGACGGCAAGGCCGAGGTGTACGTCGGTGGCAACGGCGAGGACGCCTACAAGGGCCGGGTGTGGAAGCGAGCGCACCAGCTGACCGTACGCACACGACTTCGCCCCGCCGGATCGAATCAGGCGGGGCGAAGTGATACGTGGTGACTGTGCGACCTCACCCGAAGGCGAGGAGCACCACCCAATAACAGGTGGCCGCGACCAGCGCGGCGGCCGGCATCGTGATGAACCAGCCCAGCACGATGTTCTTCGCGACACCCCACCGCACGGCACGCGACCCCTTGGTGGAGCCGACGCCCATGATCGCGGACGTAATGACGTGCGTAGTGGAGATCGGCGCGTGGAACATGAACGAAGCCGTGTACATCACAGACGCCGCGGTGGTCTCCGCCGCGAACCCCTGCGGCGGGTCCAGCTCAATGATGCGCCGGCCCAGCGTCCGCATGATCCGCCAGCCGCCCGCGTACGTACCGAGCGAGAGCGTCACCGCGCAAGCGATCTTGACCCAGATCGGGATCGCGTCGCCCTGACCCTCAACATCGGCGATGACCAGCGCCATCACCACGATGCCCATGGTCTTCTGCGCGTCCTGAAGACCATGCCCGAGCGCCATACCGGCCGCGGAAACCGTCTGAGCGATCCGGAAGCCCCGCTTGGCCTTGTGCGGATTCGACTTACGGAACATCCACAGGATGACGACCATCACCAGATAGCCGAGCAGCAGCCCGACGAACGGTGAGATGAACATCGGGATGACGACCTTCTCCAGCACCCCGGACCAGATGACCTCGGTGCCGCCCGCGAGCGCCGCTCCGACCATGCCGCCGAAGAGCGCGTGCGAAGACGACGAAGGAAGCCCGTAGTACCAAGTGACAAGGTTCCAGACGATCGCCCCCACCAAGGCGGCGAAGAGGATCCCCATCCCCTTGTCACCGTGCGGAGTGGCGATCAGCCCCTCACTCACGGTCTTGGCGACGCCACTCCCCAGAAATGCTCCGGCGAGGTTCATCACGGCGGCCATGGCGAGGGCCGCGCGCGGGGTCAGCGCCCGGGTGGAAACCGAAGTCGCGATGGCGTTCGCAGAGTCGTGAAAGCCGTTGGTGTACGTAAATCCGAGCGCGACCCCGATGGTCACGATGAGCGCAAAGGTGTCCACCGGGGGTCAGGACTCCTTGACGGCGATCGTCTCGACCGTGTTGGCGACGTGCTCGAAGGCGTCGGCCGCCTCCTCCAGTACGTCCACGATCTGCTTCAGCTTGAGCACGTCCATGGCGTCGTACTTGCCATTGAAGAGGTGCGCGAGCAGCTTGCGGTGGATCTGGTCGGCCTGGTTCTCGAGCCGGTTGATCTCGATCCAGTACTCGGTCAGATTGGTCATGGTCCGCAGGTGCGGCATGGCCTCGGCGGTCAGCTCGGCGGCTCGCGCCAGGACCTCGATCTGCTGCTCGACACCCTTGGGCAGCTCCTCGATCTGGTACAGCACGACCAGGTCGACGGCCTCCTCCATGTAATCCATGATGTCGTCAAGCTGCGACGCGAGGTTGTAGATGTCCTCGCGGTCGAACGGCGTGATGAACGAGGAGTTGAGCTGGTGGAAGATCGCGTGGGTGGCGTCGTCCCCCGCGTGCTCCGCTGCCCTCATCCGCTCCGCGATCTCGGCTCGGGCGGAGGAGTCCGCTCCGAGCAGTTCCATCAGGAGCTTCGAGCCCGTGACGATGTTGTCCGCGGATGCGGAGAACATGTCGTAGAAGCTCGTCTCCCTGGGGGTCAGACGAAAGCGCACGTGGGGTCCTCGGGGTGCATTGGATTCGGTCAGGGTGATGCTAGGCGCATCATCCGGCCACGGCTAACCGGCGTTCTTCAGTGTCGCCCATCAGGCACAGTGCTGAGTACGGGCCCCCGGGCCCCTACCCGCGAAATTCGATACCATATACCCATGAGGGGTATACAACCCCTTTCAGGACAACGGGAGGACGCCATGACACCCACCGAGGCGGCCGGCGCCACTACAACCGAAGCGCCCTCCGGAGCCTCCGAAGCCGTGGTGACCGACCACGACCACGGGGTGCACGGATACCACAAGCAGAAGGACGAACACCTCAAGCGACTGCGCCGGATCGAGGGCCAGATCCGCGGCCTGCAGCGGCTGGTCGACGAGGACGTCTACTGCATCGACATACTCACCCAGGTCTCAGCATCCACGAAGGCTCTCCAGTCCTTCGCGCTGCAGCTCCTGGAGGAACACCTGCGGCACTGCGTGGCGGACGCGGCGGTCAAGGGCGGCGGCGGGATCGACGAGAAGGTCGAAGAGGCCACCAAGGCGATCGCCCGCCTGCTGCGGACCTGAGGCCGGGCGGGCCCCGGGGGCCGACGGCTCCCGGGGCGGCCGCCCTAAGCCTTGGCCGTCCTCAGCACGAGCCGGCACCACCCGCGCCACGGCGCTGCCTGGGCCACTCGACGGCTTCGGCCACCCCGGCCGCCGCTCCCACCTTCAGCACCTCGTCGATACGGTCCGGACTGAGCCGTTCCCCGTCGGCGGCGGATGCCGCGATCATCAACTCACCGCACAGCTCGATCTCGGCGAGGGCGACGTGGTCCTGGACGGGCGTACTACTGCCGAGCGGAGCCACGTGCATCACCTCTTTCAGCCGTCGTCGGCTTCCTAGCGTAGGCAGCGCGGCACACGCCGCGCATGGCACGGACGGACCATTTCCCCGCCACCCACGCAGGAGCAGCGGCCGCCCTACGCCTGGATCTTCCCGGCGTAGATGTCCCGCCCGGCGGGCAGCCGCACCTCCACCGGCACCCCGAACGCGTACAGCAGCGTCGTCGAGGCGACGGCCACCGTACGGCCCGCGTTGGTGAAGTCGAAGCGGTGGCGGACCTTGCGCAGCCGCCCCTCGTCGTCGAGGTACGCGTCGAACGGGACCGCGTCTTTGGAGAACCCTTTCGCCGCCGCGGCGAGCGCCCCGCGCGCGTGCGGCGCGGCAACGCGAGCGGCCCGGCCGATATCCGTAACCCCGCGGTAGTGCCGCACCCCGGTACCGGCCAGATCGGCCCTGCCCATGTACGTAGCTTCCTTCGCCCCGCGCAGCAGCTCCGCGGCGGCGAGCGGATCCGTCGCCCCGCCGGTGACGAGGTTCCCGTCGTCCAGCGTCGTCGTATCGATCCGCACCCACTTGTCGGCGGGCACGCCGGCGCCCCGGTTCTTCATATAGAGCGCACCGGGAGCAAGCAGCTCAGTGATCGGCCGGTGCTTGTCCACACCATTCGGATCGGGCGGCAGCAGCACCTTGAGCTGCCCCATCCGCTTCCTGAAGTCGTACGCCCCTTCGCCCCGGATGGTGACGCGGGTGCCGCCGGTGGCCATGACCATGGACGTACGGGCCTTGGAGCTGCCCGCGGCGACCAGGGCGTCCGCCGCACCGCGCACGATGACGAGGGGATCACCGCCCTGCTGGTCCTCGGCGACCGCACCGCCACCGGAACACCCGGAGGAAGTCGCGATCAGCCCGGCCACGACGGCCACAGTGACCGCCCCACCCTTGCTCCTGTGCTGCTGCACCACCATCGCCGCCAACCCCCAACGCCCGGTGTCAAATCCCACCCGCCCCGCCTAACGACCCCCCACCACCCCGGTCACGCCCGAAGCGGACACGTCGCCCGGGACGGGGACGGCTGACCGCTGTCCACGCCCCCCAAGTCCCCCGGTACGGTGGACGCGTGCTGCAAGAAGCCACACAGGACGCCGAGACCCACCGCACCGGCACATCCGAACGCGGTTCCTTCTGCTTCGCCCACTGCTCCTGCGGCTGGCGCGGCCCGGCCCGCCGCTCCCGCGAACGAGCCCGAACAGACGCGGACCTGCACGCCCGCACCACCTGACCCCACGCACACTGCCCGTGCCACGCCCCCGCCTCGCGAACCACGGTGCCAGGAGGGGACGTGCCGGGGCGCTCCCCGCAGGGCGTCGAATGCAACGCGCCCGAATACAAAAACGAGTACCCGAACGTTCGACGCCCGAGGAGACGCCCCGGCGCGGCACCGACCCCGAAGCCCGGCCCGCGAAGCCACCGCGCCGCGCACCGGGTTTCGGGAAGGGGCAAGGCTGGGAGGAACCCGTTCCGCCGCAAAGCCGTCTCGCATTCGGGAGGCAACATGGAACGGCGCACATTTCTCACCGCGGCCACGGCCCTGGCGGCCACCACCGCGGCAGCAGCGTGCACCGGCACCGCCACGGGCACAGGCACCGGCCACGGCCCACCCGCCCGCACCTCCACCGCAGCCACCAGCACCACACCCACGGTCCCCCGCACCCCCGCCTGGACCGCCCTGGCCCGCAGCCTCGAAGGCCCGCTCGTCCGCCCCGAGGACGCCGCCTACAAGACCGCCCGCCAGCTCTACAACACCCGCTTCGACAACCTGAAGCCCGCCGCAGTCGCGTACGTCGCACACGAAGCAGACGTCAAGGAATGCCTGGCCTTCGCCAAGACGCACCGCACCCCCGTAGCCATTCGCAACGGCGGCCACTCCTACGCCGGCTGGTCCACCGGCACCGGCCGCCTGGTCATCGACGTATCGAAGCTCGCCCAGGTCAAAGCGGACGGCACCGCCGCAACCATCGGCGCCGGCGCCAAGCTCATCGACGTCTACCAGGGCCTGGCCCGCCAGGGCAGCCGCACGATCCCGGCAGGCTCCTGCCCCACCGTCGGCATCTCCGGGCTGACCCTGGGCGGCGGCCACGGAGTCGTCTCCCGCGCGTACGGCCTCACCTGCGACAGCCTCACCTCAGCCACCCTCATCACCGCCGCAGGGGAACGCCTGCACTGCACGGCCACCGAGAACCCGGACCTCTTCTGGGCCCTGCGCGGCGCGGGAAACGGCAACTTCGGCGTAGTGACCGAGCTGACCTTCCACACCCACCCGGCCCCCGCGGCCGTCACCGCGTTCCTCTCCTGGCCCTGGGCAAAGGCTCAGGCCGTCATCACCGCCTGGCAGGAGTGGGGCCCGGACCAGCCCGACGAGATCTGGTCGTCCGCGCACCTGGCCGCCGGCCCGGGCGGCACGACGCCCAACGTCTCCATCTCGGCGTTCTCGCTCGGCACCTACACGGATCTCCAGAACGCCGTAGACCGCCTCGCCGACAAGATCGGCTCCCCCGCCCGGTCCGTCTCCCTGCGCCGCCGCAGCTACCAGGAGTCGATGCTCGTGTACGCCGGCTGCGCCGGTTTCAGTGACGCCCAGTGCCACCTGCCGGGCACCACCCCCGGCCGCACCCCGCAGGGCGTCCTCGGCCGCGAGACGTACGCGGCCCGCAGCGACTTCTTCGACCGCTCGCTCTCACCCTCCGGCGTACGCGAGCTGCTCGTCCAGACCGAGGCCTTCACCCGCATCCCCGTGTCCCGGGGCGGTGGCGGCGGCAGCATCGCGCTGACCGCGCTCGGCGGTGCGGTGAACCGGGTCGACCCGCTGGCGACGGCGTTCGTGCACCGCAGGCAGCGGATGCTCGCCCAGTACATCGGCGCCTGGCGGGCGGGCACCGCCGGCACCGCCCAGCAGACGTGGCTGAAAAACGCCCACGGAGCGATGCGCCGGTACGCCTCCGGGGCGGCGTACCAGAACTACACCGACGCGACCCTGACGGACTGGCGGAAGGCGTACTACGGCGCGGCAGCGGATCGCCTGACGACGCTGAAGCAGCGTTATGACCCGGACAGGCTCTTCGACTTCCCGCAGGCCCTGTAACCAACCAACCCGCCGTCAGGCAGCGAGGTCGTTACGCTCGCTGTCTCCGGCCCGCGGCCCGGGAAACGCCCCGGACCCACCATCATCCGGCCCAGAACCAGGCCCAGAACCAGAACCGGAACCAGATCCGGAACCCAACTCCAGCCCCCCACCCACAGCAGCAGCCGCCGCCGCCCCACGCTCCACAGACGCCCCCTTGGCCCGTACGAGCCAACCCACCTTCTGGGAACGCGAGATCGCCGCCATCAGCGGCGTGAGCAGCGCCATCGCGACCGGCGCGAGCAGCAGCGCCACGGCCGTACCGAGGGCGAATCCGCCGATGACGTCGGTCGGGTAGTGCACGCCCATATAGACGCGGCAGAAGCCTGCGACAACGGCCAGCCCGATCGCCGCGAGCCCGAACTTCCGGTTGGCCACGAAGACTCCGACGGCGATGGCCATCGCCAGCGTCGCGTGATCGCTGACGAACGAGAAGTCCGTCTTCCCGGCCACCAGGACCTCAAGTCCCTTGTGGTCGTTGAACGGCCGCGGCCGTTCAACGAACCCACGAATCGGGATATTGATCAGCAGCGCGATCCCGGCCGCCAGCGGCGCCCACACGAGCCCTGCCACCGAGGTGACCGCGTCCTCACGCCTGCGCACGCTCCACCAGCACCAGAGTGCCACCAGGACCATGCCGAACATGGTCCCGTACTCACCGACGAACTCCATGACCCGGTCGAACCAGTGCGGCGCATCCGCCGCCAGTCCGTTGATGTCGTAGAGCAGACTGACGTCGGGGTTCGCCCCATCCAGTGCGAGTCCAGCCATCTGCCGCGGCCCCTTGCCTTGTTGCCTGCTGCGCGGCACACGTGTCTGCGTGCCGCTCCTGCGAACCCCCGTGGTTCCCTACGGATTGCCGTGGCCGTGCATGGTCAGCGCACAGCTGTTTGCGTGGTCAGCACGCGTAGTCGGCTACGACTCCTCGACTGTCCCATTCCCCCAGTCCAGGGAACGTCCAGCCGGCCCCCGCCGTTCCAGTCTCCACCGAAAGATCACCATGACGTTATCGAAGAGAGACACATCGCCGCAGCTCAGAGGGCGGCGATAACGGAGAGTTCCAGCCACGTCACGCGCCGCCGCGGTCCTCCGGCAGCTCTGTGGGAAGCGCCTTCGCACCGTCCTCGGTGACCCGGGTCGCACCAAAGTAATCCGGCGTATCGATCTTGTCGAAGCGAATCACGGCTCCGGTGAACGGAGCGTTGATCATGTACCCGCCTCCCACGTACAACCCGACGTGCCGGATCGCGCGCGAGTTCGTGAGGTCGTCCGAAAAGAAGACCAGATCGCCCGGCAGCAGCTCGTCCCGCGAAGGGTGCGGCCCCGCGTTGTACTGATCGTTGGCCACCCGCGGCAGCTCGATCCCGACAGTCCGGTACGCGGCCTGGGTGAGCCCGGAGCAGTCGAACCGCCCACCCTGCTCAGGCGTACCGTTCCCGCCCCACAGGTACTTGGTCCCCAGCTTCTTCTGCGCGAAATAAATGGCTCCGGCGGCCTGCCGCGACGGCTCGACGCGCCCGACGGGCCGGGCGAAGCTCTGCTCCAGGCTGGTGATGATCTTCACGTAGTTCTGCGTCTCGCGGTATGGGGGAACGCCCCCGTACTTGATGACTGCGTACGCGCCCGCGTTGTAGGCGGCGAGCATGTTCTTGGTCTGATCCCCCGGCACCTTCTTCACGTACCCGGCCAGTTCGCAGTCGTACGACGCCGCCGACGGAATCGCATCGGCCGGATCCCAGATGTCCCGGTCCCCGTCCTTGTCCCCGTCGACCCCGTGCGATGCCCAGGTCCCGGGGATGAACTGCGCGATGCCACGCGCGTCGGCCGGGCTCTGCGCCTGCGGGTTCCAGCCGCTCTCCTGGTACAACTGCGCGGCGAGCAGCGCGGGGTTGATGGCCGGGCAGAGGTTGCCCCACTTCTGCACGAGCGGCTGGTACAGCGCGGGCACGGCACCCTTGGCCAGCCCGACCGTCCGCCCGGCGCCCGTACCGCCGGCCAGCCCCGCGGCCGCGGAGAAGGTCCCGACGACGAGCAGCGCGACGAAGCTCAGGCAGAGCCCGATCCCGATCCCACTTGCCACCCAGACTTTGCGCACTCCTCAACCCTCCCCCATCCGGGACGGGTTCACAGCCGTTTTCGTGCGCGCGTCCGATGCGGTATCGCACACGTCCGAAACACTGTGCCCGCCAAGCGACGCCGGACACAGCGCTCACGTACCGCCTCGGACGGCGCGCAAGGCAACGGCGAGCGCCTGACCGTCGGCCCAGCGGTGCGATAATCCGCACCACGCCCGCCACCTGGGCCACCCTCCTCCGTACCGTCAAGGAGAACGCGAACCGTGGCTGAGATCCCCACCGACCTCGACTGGATCCGCGCCGCCCCCGAGGGCGAAGAAGGGCCCGGCCCCTGGATCGAGATCGCCTTCGGGCCGGGGGACCTGGTCTACCTCCGCGAGACCAGCGACCCCGAAAACGTCGTCACGACGACCCAGAAGAAGTGGGACGCGTTCGTACTCGGCGTACAGGCCGGCGAGTTCGACCACTTCGCCGAGCTCCCGGACGAGTAACCGCCGCGCGCCCGGAACCCCTCGCCGGGAGGCGAACCCGCGGCCCCGGCCTGCCTACCCCTCGGCGACCGGCAGGTAGGTGCACACGTGCACGCCCGCGTCGCTGATGACCGTGGAGACCAGCTTGAGCGTCCGCAGCGCACCGTCGTCGGGGAAGATCGTCTTACCGCCACCGAGGAGCACCGGCATGATCATGAGCCGGAGCTCGTCGACCAGGCCCTCGCTCAGGAGCGTGCGTACGAGCGTGGGGCTGCCCATGACCAGCAGGTCACCGCCCGCGGTCTCGCGCAACTTCCGGATGCGGGCGACAGCGTCGTCGCCGGGGATGCGCGTGGTGTTGTTCCAGGTCAGCTCGTCGTCGCCCAGCGTCTGGGACACGACGTACTTCGGAAGGGCGTTCATCCGGTCGGCGAACGGGTCGCCGGCTCGCTCGGGCCACGCCGAAGCCATCGTCTGCCACGTGCGGCGCCCGAAGAGCAGCGCGTCGGCCTTGGACGTCGCATCGTCGAAGGCGCCGCCCACTACCTCCGGGTCGAAGAACGGGTGCGTCCAGCCACCGTTGGCGAAGCCACCCTCGGTGTCCTCGTCGGGTCCGCCCGGCGCCTGCACGACGCCGTCCAAGCTCATGAACTCACTGATGACGATGCGCATGGGACTCGCTCCTCTTCCTCGCTCCGGGTTACGCCAATACAGACGCTCGCGCCGCGCCGAAGTCATCGCGCCCACCCGATCTCACGATAGTGATCTAGAACACACGGCCTCTGAAGAGACGCCCAGGGGGCCCCGGCGCTACAGGAACTTGGGCTTGTCCCAAACGAGCGAGTAACGCCACAGCAGGTGGCGGCGGAAGCGGCATCCAGGAAGCAGCCGGTTCGCTGCCCGGCGTACGTCGCCCCAGGCGAGGGTGGGCATCTGGAGGGGCATGTCGTCCGGGTCGGATTTTCCGCCATGGCGGAGGGCAATCAGCCTGGCTGCTGGGACACCGGCGGCGCTGATAACCCAGTCCAGCGGCGTCTTGTTGCGAGCAAGACCCACGATCACCAGACGACCGCCCGGGGCCAGCAGGCGGACCACGCTCTCGATCGCCTGGGAAAACCCCACATGGTGGATCACGGCCACCGCACTGATGAAGTCGTACCCGCCAGTCGTCAGCAGACCACGTGAATCGTCGAGGAAGTCCGCCTCTACGAACGTCACACTGCGCACTCCCGAGCTGCGTTCGCGAGCAAGACGGACCATCGCTGTGGAGCAGTCCACGCCAGTCACCGCCCCGGCCTGCCGGGCCAGCTTGCGCACCAACGCCCCTTCACCACAGCCGACATCGAGGGCGGTGCGACACCCGCCCGGCACGGCGCCAAGTACGAGTGGGTGGTAATGCACGTTGTGGTTCCAGTAGTCCATCACCTCACGGTATTCACCAGCGGATTCATCTGGCGGTCTCGCCTGCGAGTAGAGCTGCGCGGTGCTGGCTGGGACGGATTCCGTACACACGCTTGAAGGCCACGCTCAACCCGAAGGCGCTTCGGTAGCCGACCTGTCGGGCGATCGATTCCACGGTGGCCTCTGTACGCACCAGCAGGTCGGCCGCCAGGGCGAGGCGCCAGCTGGTCAGGTAGGCCATGGGCGGCTCACCGACCAGGTCGCTGAACCGGCGGGCGAAGGTGGCTCGCGACACGCCGGTCTCCTCGGCGAGGGCGGTCACGGTCCACGGACGCGCGGGCCGGTCGTGGATCAGTCGCAGTGCCCTGCCCGCGACGGGGTCGCCGAGCGCCCGGTACCACGCGGGCGGGTCGGCCTCCGGGCGGGTGAACCACTCCCGCAGCGTGGACAGCAGCAACAGGTCCAGGAGCCTGTCGAGAACGGCCTGCTGTCCCGGGTCTTCCCGGCTGATCTCCATGTCGGTGAGGTCCAGGATCGGGCCGAGCTTGCCGTCGTGGCGAACGACGAGCACCCGGGGGAGGCCGCTCAACAGCCGTTCGGAGACTCGGCCGTCGACCTGATAGCTGCCGGTGAGCAGCACGGTCGAGCCGTCCGGGCTGTTTCCGCAGGTACGAAGGCCCAGTATGACGTCGTCGCTGATGTCCTCGCCGTCGGCCGTCGTGCATTGGTCGGGGTGCACCACGTAGAGCGGCGGCGTACCTGCCCCGGCGTCGTCGGCGATGGAGAACGGCTCCGCCCCGGCCACGATGGCCACATCGCCACGGCCGAGGGCGACGGGCGCGGCGTCGCCGGGGACGACCCAGCCCGCGCCGCGCAGCATGGTGATGACGGCGAGCGGCGTCCCGTCCGCGAAGCGGACCGACCAGGGCGGGGCCACGATGTTCCGGCTGAACAGGGCGCCGTCGGATCTCACTTCGTACAGAAGGCTCGCCAGCGGATCCACGCGGCGAGTCTAGACGCTGAGACATCAATGTGAGCGCATGGACCATTCCCTGACTCACCGGCACACCGTTTGACTGATCACATGATGACGAAACCGAAACCAATCCTGGTCCTTGGCGGCACGGGCAAGACGGGACGCCGCGTGGTCTCCCGCCTCCAGCAACGCGGATACGAGGTGCGGTCGGCCTCCCGGAAGGGGCCGGCCCGCTTCGACTGGAACGACGAGAACACCTGGGAGCCGGTGCTGGATGGCGTCGGCGCGGCCTACCTGGTCGACTCACAGTTCAGCGACGCCGCGACATCGCTGAGCTCCTTCAGCAAGCTCGCCGCGACCGGCGGTGTCGAGCGGTTGGTGCTGTTGTCACACCGCGACTGGGTGGTGTCCGCCGACGAGGAAAAGCTTCCCTGTGAGCGCGCGGTGCGGGAATCCGGCGCGGAGTGGACGCTCCTGAAGCCGGCTTGGTTCGCGCAGAACTTCAGCGAGGAGTCATTCTTCCGAGGGCAGGTCGCTGACGGCGAAGTCGTGTGGCCGACCGGGGACGGCGTCGAGCCGTTCGTTGACGTCGAAGACATCGCCGACGTCGCCGCGGCCGCCCTCACGGAGGACGGCCACGGCGGGCAGGCCTACGAGCTGTCCGGACCGCGACTGCTGAGCCTGGGCGCCGTGGCCGACGAGATCGCCCGGGCCACCGGCCGGGACATCACCTACCGCGCCGCCTCACCGACCGACTTCGCGGCCTACGCCACGGAGCGCGGCCTGCCGGAGGACTTCGTGGCCATGCTGAACATGCTCTTCGGCTGGATCAGCGAGGGCCGCTTCGCCCAACTCGCCGACGGCGTTCAGCGGGCACTCGGCCGCGAACCCCGCGACTTCACCGACTACGTCAGAACCACCGCCGCGACCGGGGTGTGGCACGGCTGATCAGGCCTCCGCCAGGCCCGTACGGGGTGGCTCACCGCTTCTCCGCCCGGGCCTGGTCACCCCGGCAGCGTCCGCCGGGGTCCGGTCCGGCGTGCTGGGATTCATCAAGCGGGTTTGTGATGGGGCAAAACACCCACTTGAGGTGCACCCGTCGGCCTCAGAGAAGCCAACGGCCTTGCCGATGCCGACACGACCATCACGCCCCTCCCCCACGCGAGGGTCTCCGCCCGACAGGCGGGGTGGGCCGGGGCAGCGGTGGTGGCCTCCTGACCGGCTTCTTCTTCATCACCACGGCCCCTATGCCGATGCCGGCAACCGCCCGGGCGCACGGCGGGTGGTGAGCGTGTCGGCCGCGACTGCGGCAGTCGTGCTGCGGTTCTCCCTCACGCCCAGCCGCGAGGAAGAACCGCATCCCGACTTCCGAGCGACGCTTGACTCCACCAGCCGTTCGCACGGCAGAGGTCGAGGTTTTCGAGCGGGACCACGTTCTCTACCTCAACGTTGGAATACCCGACGATCTCGCAGAGGGGACAGTCAAGCCAGCCGCAAGGAGCAGATCACGCGGCTACCAGGGGGCGTCGATGTCCGCCTGTTCTGCTCATCCCACAACTGCGAAGAGGTCAATTAGCACGCGAAGTCACATCCGCCTCCCACGCGCCTACAGCGCTCCGGGTTGGCTCGCGACTCGCCAAGCGCCGGATTCATCGCGGCCCGACGCGGCTGATGTGACTGGTGAGGCGTCCTGAACCGCCTTCTGCTGGGCTGGGTGCGCTCCGACGCCTACGCCAGCCCACCAGCCCGCAACAAACCCCGCACATGACGCACGCCGAGGCCCATCTCATGCACCAACAATGGGACGAAATGGACACCCCCGTGCGTCACGTGCGGGGTTCGTCCCATACGCCGTGGGCACCGAGACTGTCGAGCCGACCTGCGGGCCGGGCAGTCCGTCCGACCGGACCGTCGGCAGGACCGCCGCCCCCTGGAAGCCCTTCCACCCACCCACACCAGCAACCTGCTTGCGGCCCAACCGACCACCCGCCGGGGCGGACGCCACACCCACCCGAGTCCCCCATTCAACTCATGCGCCCCACCCGCACACCGGACAGTCCGCAGGTCGACCGAAGAGGCCGACCGCCCACCGACGCGGGGGGCTCGCGTGCGCAGGAATGGGGATGTCGCACCAACGACCGTCCCCGCACCCGCCGAGCCAGGGGCCGAGCCACCCCCTCAACAGACCGCGCCCCACCCACTCACCCGCAAGCCACCAACCCCACCCGCGCCACTCCCCCCACCCCTCGTGCAGGGCGTTTTTCTTGGGCCGTCCCCGTATAAGCGTTAGCGGTGGGCCGGGGCGGCGGGTCAAGGGGAGCCCGAAGGGGTCTCGCGCAGCGACGCGACCGCAGGGAGCGCCCTTGACGCGCCGTCACGGCCCACCGACACTCGAGCGCTCGGGACGGCCCGAAACCCCCAGAAGCAAGCCGTTCGGGTGAGCCCGGCCCCCAGAAGCAGCCGCCGCTACCTCCGCACCGCCTCCGCGCCCCTCCGCGCCACGTCCGACCAAAGGTGCATAACGCCAGTCATTGCCCGCAGTCACCCCTCGTGATACACAGAGTGACCATACGCGTTTCCGAATACAGCCGGTAGGCACCGCAGGTCAGCGCGGTCCGACCGGCGATACGTGCGGAGGTCGGGTAAAGACAGCCACCAAGTCGACATACCAGTGCGGTTTCATCAGCGAAGATAGAGCGTGACCCCTGCCGTGCGGCAGGGGCAACGAACTACCCGACAGGGGCGGTGACTTACATGAACCTGGCAGCCGAAAAGGGCGACATCACCACCATCATCGGTGGAATCGCCCCGAACTGGGGTCCGTTCGGGACCCTGGGTAACGAAGCCCGCGTCATGATCGAGGTCGTGATGGCTATCGCCATCCTCCTCTGCCTCGGAATCGCTATCTGGGGAGCCGCAAAGCAGCGGATCGGCGCAACGGCCCTGAGGGACACGTTCAGCGCGGAGCAGGGCAAGGGCCTGATCGTCGCCGGCCTCACCGGCGTCTTCATCATCGGCTCGCTCGGCACGCTCTTCACCATCGTGTACGGGATGGCCGTTTAACCCACCGTCAGCCGGCACCGGGTGTTCCCGGCCCACCCACCCATCCCACCCGTCCGTCGTGCCCATTGGCTGAGGTTGCGTCTCCCTGATGTCGAGTCACCACACCGCGCCCGCGCGGGAACCAGCACGGCTACCGTCGTACTACGCGGAACTGCAAACGGTTGAGGGGGCGCACGCGGCATGAGTCTCGGCGACGAGCACGGCTACGGCAGCGACAGCGGTCGTTCGGACCGTGTCGGCGGCTCCGGCCAGACCCGTACCCGCCTGCCCGAGGGCGGCGGGAGCGATGTGTACGGGGGCGCGCGGCGGCCCGTACGGACCTCGCGTTCCCTCATCACCGTGGTGGGCGTGGTGGTGCTGCTGATCGCGGCTATCGCATTCGCGAACCGGGGTGGTGGCGGCACCGGCTCGGGCGACGAGGCGAAGCGGGGCGGCGGCGCGGAGCCGTCGTCTGCGACGGGCGTGAGGCCGGTCGCGGGCAAGAACGGACTGATCCCCTCCGGCTTCGCGCATGACGAGCAAGGTGCGCAGAGCGCGGCGTCCAACTACGCGGTGGCCCTCGGCTCCGACGGCATGTTCAAGGAGAACACCCGCCACGAAATCGTGGACGCCGTCTACGCGCCGGAGGCCGCCCAGAAACTCAGAGGCCCCCAGGACAAGGCCTACTCCGCGGCTTTTCTCCAGAAGCTCGGCCTGGATGCAGCCGGCAACCCGCCCGCCGGTAGCACTTTCGTCTCGCGCACCATCCCTGTCGGCACGAAGGCGGAGAACTACAGCGAGTCCACCGCCAAGGTCTCAGTCTGGTACACGGGCCTGATCGGAATGTCCGGAGAGGGATCGACCGACCCGGTGAGCAGTACCTGGAAGACCTGGACCTTCGATCTGAAGTGGATCGACAACGACTGGAAGGTCACCTCTGACTCCCAGCAGGACGGCCCCGCCCCCGTCCCCGGGGATGTCGCAGCGGCGACCTCCGACGAAATCAGCGAAGCAGTCGCAGAGTACGGAGGGTTCACTTATGCCAGGTAGCCTCCGTCTCCGCATCCAATCGGTCGTTGCCGCACTGGCAGCTGCACAGGCTGCCGTCCTGCTCTTCGCAGTGCGCGCTGTCGCCGCCCCGACTCCGCCCCCGTCGCCCGGCAAGAGCGACGACCCCTGCGACCTGCTGATCGGTCCCGCCAAGGAGTACTGCGAAGACGGCGAAGGCGGCGGCTCCAACCTCCGCGCCCCCACCGACCCCGCCGAGTCCCTCGACCCCCTCTCCTCCCTCGCCAAGGGCTGCGCCGACGCCGCCGCCTGGATCGTCGGGAAGTTGAGCGACGCCGTGAAGTCGACCGCCAACGTCGACTTCACCAACCCCACGTTCCTCAAGCAGTACGCCATCGTCTTCGCCGCCTCCGCCATCCTCACCCTCGTCCTCTGGCTGCTCGCCGTAGCCAAGCGCGCCATCCGTGGCGTGCCGCTCGCGACCGCGCTCTCCGAGGCCATCGGGTTCCTCTGGCTCACCGTCCTCGCGTCCGCCTTCACGCCCCTGATCCTCTACACCGTCGTATCAGCCACCGACGGCGTCACCGAGGTCATCGCCGCTGGCACCGGCGGGCAGACCGACGTGTTCTTCGGGTCCTTCGCCGAGGCGCTCAAAAAGGGCGACGACATCGGCGGCGGTCCGATCATGCTGATCGTCGTCTCCCTGGTCACCATCCTCGCGGCCGGGATCCTCTTCCTCGAACTGTTCATCCGCGCCCTGCTGCTCTACGTCGGCGCACTCCTCGGCGTGGTCGTCTACGCGGGGCTCGTCGACAAGAACATGTGGGGCCACGTACGCCGCTGGGCCGGCATCATGATCGCGATCATCATGGTCAAGCCCGTCATCGTGATCGTCCTCGGCCTCGCCGGGGCCCTCTCCGCCGACGACGGGCCGAACGCCTTCTCCGCCGTCGTCTCCGGCCTCGCCATCATCCTGCTGGCGATCTTCGCGTCCGGCATGATCTACCGCTTCGTCCCCGGCTTCGGCGACGAGATCGCCTCCGCCCGCAGCAACCGCAACAAGGCCACCGACGGCGCCCAGGCGGCCGCAGTCATCAGTTCCCCCGCCGCCCTCGTCTCGCAGGGCATCAAGACCCACAGCAGCCGTGGCGGCGGCGGAGCGGGTAACGGCAACGGCGGGAACAGCTCGCCGCCCCGCCAGGCCAATCCGGTCAGCGGCGGCGTAGCAGCCCACAGCAGTCGCGGTGGTGGAGGCGGCGGTACGGGAGCAGGCGGAGGCGGAGGCGGAGCTGTCCCCTCCGCAGCCCCCTCCCCTCGTAGCAACAGCACCCACACCAACCGCAGCACCGGAATCCACGGCACCGGAAACACAGGCACCGGCACAGGCACAGGCACAGGCACCGGAACCAGCAACAACAGCACAGGAGGTGCAGGGCGTTGACGACGCAGTCCCAACCCATCACGCCCCGCCGCACGTATCTCATCGGCCGCGCCCGGCCGAACGCGATCGTCGGCAAGAACCGCGAGACCGGCGAGATCGCGCTGATCATCGCCGGCGCGTTCCTCGGCATGATGAGCGGCCTGCTGGTCCCCGTCCTGTCCCTGCGGATCGTGCTGCTCATGGGCTTCCCCATGCTGGCCCTGATGGCGGTGTACGTCCCGTACAAACACCGCACCTTCTACAAATGGTTTGAGATCAACCGCAGTTACAAGCGCACCCTCCGCAACGGCACCACCTACCGCAGCGGCGCCATGGAAGCAGGCGTAAACAGCCTCGACGGCCGCGAGGTCGAAGTCGGCCCCCCGCCCGGCATCGGGCGTATCAACTGGCTCGCCGCCCCCTTCGGCCCCGACGAGATCGCCGTGCTCCTCCACGCCGACCGCCGCACCGTCACCGCCTGCATCGAGATCGAAGGCCCCGGCGTCGGCCTGCGCGACAGCGAGGACCAGGAAGCCCTGGTCGACCGCTTCGGCACACTCCTCAAGCACGTAGCGAACGGCGACGGCTTCGTCACCCGCCTCCAAATGCTCGCCCGCACCCTCCCCGCCGACCCGGACGCCCACGCCAAGGACGTAGCCCAGCGCGGCGACACGCACGCCCCCGGCTGGCTGAAGGACTCGTACGACCAGCTCCAGTCCATGGTGTCCACGTCCAGCGAGCAGCACCGCGCCTACCTCGTCGCCTGCATGCACTACTCCCGCGAGCTCGCCGCCGAGGCCAACGCCATGGCCCGCGCCGCCCGCCCCCACGGCGGCCGCAAGCTCGACCGCGACGCCGGTCTCGCCGTCGTCATGGCGCGCGAGCTCACCGACATCTGCGCGCGGCTCGCGGAGGCCGACATCCGCGTACGCCAGCCCCTCGGCCAGGGGCGCCTCGCCTCCCTCGTGCACTCGATGTACGACCCCGATCACCCCATGGACCACATCCAGGCCATGACGAAGCGCAACGCCTGGCCGGCCGAGCTGGACGCCATGGAAGCGACGTATCTGCAAGCCAAAACGCGCGAATCCTCCACCCGCGCGCCCTGGTGCCACGCCACCGCCTGGGTGAAGGAGTGGCCGATGACGCCCGTCGGCGTCAACTTCCTCGCCCCTCTCCTCGTCCACACCCCTGACGTCATCCGTACGGTCGCCGTCACCATGGACCTCGAGCCCACCGAGATCGCGATCGAGCGCATGCTGACGGAGAAGACGAACGACGAGGCGGAAGCCAGCCGCCAGGCCAAGATGAACCGCACCGTAGACCCCCGCGACATCGCCGCCCACGGCCGGCTCGACCAGCGGGGTGAAGATCTCGCGAGCGGTGCGGCCGGGGTAAACCTGGTCGGGTACATCACTGTGTCGTCGCGTTCACCCGAGGCGCTGGCCCGCGACAAACGGACCATCAGAGCCTCGGCCGGTAAGTCGTATCTGAAGCTGGAGTGGTGCGACCGGGAGCACCACCGGGCGTTCGTCAACACCTTGCCGTTCGCCACCGGCATCCGTCGTTAGCCGAGAGGGCAGACCCGCCATGCGAGATCCGCTGTCCGCCGTCACGGATGCCTTCACCAGCTTCCTCTTCGGGAAGGTCGAGACGACCAGACTTCCGGTCCGTACGTCGACGGGCCAGGCCCAGGCCGTCTACCTCCCCACCGCCGCGCCCGGCCTCGGCGACTCCGGCGTGATCATCGGCCGCGAGGTCTACAGCGGCAAGGGCTACATCTACGACCCCTTCCAGCTGTACGGGCAACAGCTGCCCGCGCCTCACTGGCTGGTCCTCGGCGAGTCCGGCAACGGCAAGTCGGCGCTGGAGAAGACGTACGTACTGCGGCAGCTGCGCTTCAAGGACCGGCAGGTCGTCGTCCTCGACGCGCAGGGCGAGGACGGGGTCGGCGAATGGAACCTGATCGCCGAGGAGCTGGGAATAACCCCCATCCGGCTCGACCCGACGGCGGCCCTCAACGGCGGCATCCGCCTCAACCCCCTCGACCCGTCGATCACGACGACCGGGCAGCTGGCCCTTCTCCGTACGATCATCGAGGTCGCGATGGGGCACGGCCTCGACGAGCGATCCGGCTTCGCGCTCAAGGTCGCGCACGCGTACGTGAACGAGACCATCCTCGACCGGCAGCCGGTCCTGACGGACATCGTCGAGCAACTGCGCCACCCCGAACCGGAGTCGGCGGAGGCGATGAACGTCGACCTGGACGACGTACGGGCATGGGGCCTGGACGTCGCCCTGGTCCTCGACCGCCTGGTCGACGGTGACCTGCGAGGCATGTTCGACGGCCCGACCACCGTGGGCATCGACCTCGACGCCCCACTCATCGTCTTCGACCTCTCCCACATCGACCGCAACTCGATCGCGATGCCGATCCTGATGGCGATCGTGGGGGTGTGGCTCGAACACACCTGGATCCGGCCGGACCGCAAGAAGCGCATCTTCCTGGTGGAGGAGGCGTGGCACATCATCAACTCGCCCTTCGTCGCGCAGCTCTTCCAGCGCCTGCTGAAGTTCGGCCGCCGGCTCGGCCTGTCCTTCGTGGCGGTGGTCCACCACCTCTCCGACGTGGTGGACGGCGCGGCGGCGAGGGAGGCGGCAGCGATCCTCAAGATGGCCTCCACCCGGACGATCTACGCCCAGAAGGCGGACGAGGCGCGAGCGACGGGCCGGGTGCTGGGCCTGCCGCGCTGGGCGGTCGAGATCATCCCCACCCTCACCCCCGGCATCGCGGTGTGGGACGTGAACGGCAACGTCCAGGTCGTCAAACACCTGATCACGGAGGCGGAACGACCACTCGTCTTCACGGACCGCGCCATGACGGAGACCTCGGCGGAGATGATTTCGGACGACCTGCGAGCCGCGGAGTTGGAGGCGGAGCAGAGGGCGGCGCTCATCGAGCAGCAGATGAACGAGTCCTCGTCCTCGGAATCGACGGTCGCCTGACATGAGACACCACGACAGGCAGCAGGGCCACCACGAACGCCCGGGCGAGCGGGGCATCCCCGACTCCCTGCTGGTCGGCCTGCTGGCCTTCCTGCTGGGCCTGACGGTCTTGGCGTGGCTGGCGACGGGCCTGGCGGGGCTGTTCGCCCACGGCGCGTGGCCGGACGGCGTCACGTTCACCCGTACGCCGCTGGCCCTGCGCAGCCTGATGGGCGCGCCGCACGACATCCCGGCCGCGTGGCCGGACACGTCGCCGGAGCAGTTGTCCGGGTACGGGCTTTTCTGGGGGCTGTTGATCGGCGAGCTGATGGTGCTGTTGGTGCTGACGATCTTCGTGATGGGCATACTGGCCCGCCTGAGGGTGCAGCGCGAGACGGCGAGGGCGGCCAGGACCGCAGCCGCGGAAGGCGGCACCGGAACGGCGGGCACGCCGGGCCGGCGCGACGCGTATGCGGGCGCGGGCGCGGGCGGCGCGGGCGACGGCGACGGCCACGGGCCACCTGGGGGCCTGCCCCACGGGAGTACGGGCGTCGGACCGGGTACGGGTACGGACGTCGGCCACAGCAACGGGACTTCCCCCCACCCACTTGCGGGCGTCGGGTCGCTCGCCGGTGCGGGCTTCGGTTCCGGCGTAGGCGCCGGGGCAGGTGCCGACGGCAGTGCGGGCCACGTACCCGGCGCAAACCACGGCCCGGGCGGCGCCCCCCACACCGCTGCCGGTACGGCTACCGGTACAGCCACCGGCGGCCCAACCGGCACCTCCCCGACCCTGAACGGCACCCAAGGCGTAACCGCGGAGCCGGAGCCGCCTCGCCTCCCGGGCGCCGATGCGAGCCCGTACACCGCAGCAGCCCCGCCCCTCCCCTCCCCCCTGCCCTCTCCCCGCGCCCCCCGCCTCCTCTACGGCACCGCCGAAGCCCGCCGCCCCACCGCCGTGCAGGCCGTCCTCGACGCCGAAGGCCCGGCGCTCGTCGTCACGTCCGCCCCCACCCTGTGGGCCGAGACAAAGGACGCCCGGGCCAAACTCGGCCCCGTCCTCGTCTACGACCCCGGCCACCTCTGCGACACCCCCGCCCGCCTTCACTGGTCCCCCACCACCGGCTGCGAGCGCGCCGACATCGCCGCCGCCCGAGCCGTGGCCCTGCTGGCGCCGATACGGCCCCAGGCGCGGCTGGACGCCGCCATGGCCGACACCGCGGAGACGCTGCTGAGCAGCTGGCTGCACGCCGCCGCCGTGGACGGCCGCCCCTTCCGGCAAGTGCACCGCTGGGCGCAGGGACACAGTGCGCACGAAGCGGTACGTATCCTCCGCACCCACCCCAAGGCGTCGAGCGGCGCCGCAGGTCTCCTGGAGTCCGCGCTCACCGCGTACCCGGAACGCCGGGAGGTCGCCCAGGAGTTGACGGTGCGAGCGCTCGCCGCCCTCTCCTCGATCCATATCCGCGAGGCCTGCACACCTAATCGAACCGATTCGGTCACCTTGGAATCATTTGCGGGCGAGGGGGGCACCCTTTATGTGGTGGGTGAAGCAATCGAGGACCCCAAGTCGCGTCCCGGAGCGATGCCTCTGCTCACCGCACTCGCATCAAGCGTGGTCGAGCACGGCCGCCGCATGGCCGCACGGTCATCCGACGGTCGGCTCGACCCACCAATGACGTTCGTCCTGGACGACGTCGCGGCCGTGGCTCCGCTTCCCCAGGTTCCCGAGCTGCTGTCGACCGGTCAGGACCGGGGCCTGCCGACCCTGGTCCTGCTCCGTTCGCAGGAACAGGGCCGGGCCCGCTGGCCGGACCACACACTGACGGCCGGGTAGGGCGAGTCCCGGGGAACTCAGCAGCGCGCTGTTCGCTACGGCGTGCGCGTGAACGAGCGGCGATAGGAGCGCGGCGGCACCCCGCGACGGCGTACGAACTGCTCGCGCAGAACGGCCGCGCTGCCGTATCCAACCCGGCGGGCGATCTCCTCGACCGGCAGGTCCGTGGTCTCCAGGAGCTCCTCCGCACTGCTCAGTCGCAGGTTACGCAGCCACGCGTGCGGCGTCGTGCCCGTCGCGGCGGCGAAGCGGCGGGCGAAGGAACGCCGGCTCATCAGGGCGCGCCGGGCCAGTTCCGCGACCGGTAGTGGCTGGTGGAGGTGCTCGCGCGCCCAGGTGAGCACTTCGGCGAGACGATCGTCCTGGCAGTCTTCCGGGGCGGGTGCGGCCAGGTACTGGGCCTGTCCGCCGTCGCGGTGCGAGGGCAGCACCAGGTCCCGGGCGATGGCGTTGGCCGTCGCTGCGCCGTACTCCCGCCGCAGCAGGTGCAGGCAGAGGTCGAAGCCCGCGGCGGCTCCCGCACCCGTGATGATGCGCCCCTCGTCGACGTACAAAGCATCGGCTTCCACCACGACGTCCGGGTGGCGGCCGGCCAGCAGTTCGGCGAACCGCCAGTGGGTGGTCGCCCGTCGGCCGTCGAGCAGACCGGCCGCAGCCAGCGCGAAGGCGCCGACGCAGTGCGCCGCGACCAGCGAACCGCGCTCCTGCGCGGCCGACAACGCGGCCAGCACCGCCGGAGCAGGCGGCGTACGGAAGTCGGCCCACGGCAGGGCGATCACCAGATCGGCGGCGGCCAGCCGGTCCAGGCCGTGCGTGATCGTGAGCGGCACACCGACGTCGGTGAGGACCTGCCCCGGGCGGTCGGTGCACAGGGTGAAGTCGAAGGTGGGCAGCCCCTGTCCGCGTACGCCGAACACCTCGGCCACCAGTCCGACCGCCAGCATGCCGACACCGGCCGGAGCGTAGGCGACGACGGTCACGAAAGGAGACACGGGGGCAGTGTGGCACGTTTCCTGCGATCAGTGGCAAAGCAGCCACTCGTGAACGGCCGCCCCGCACGGAAAGCTGGAGCACATGACAGACACACGCATGACAGACGCACAGGTGACGAACGCTCAGATGATGAACGCAGACGCACCGCTCGGCCGCAGCGCCGCATTCGCGATCCTGACCACCGGCTACACCCTCTCCACCGGCCCCGGAGTCGCCGCCACCGTCTCGTACGTAACCGACGGAGACCGGCACGTGATCGTCGACCCGGGCATGGTGGCGAACCGCGACCGCATCCTCGGCCCGCTCGCGGAGCTGGGGCTCGGACCCGACGACATCACCGACGTGATCCTCAGCCACCACCACCCGGACAACATCATGAACGTCGGGCTGTTCGGGCGGGCCCGGGTCCATGACCACAAGGCGATCTACCAAGCGGACCAGTGGACCGACCGGGACGCGGAGGGCCACGAGCTCACCGCGTCACTACGCCTCATCCGCACCCCCGGACACAGCCCCGAGGACATCACGCTGCTGGCGGGCACGGAGGCGGCAGGCGTCGTGGCATTCGTCGGCGACCTGTGGTGGCGCCCCAACGGGCCGGCGGACGACCCGGTGGCCCCGGACCGCGAGATCCTTCGGAGCTCCCGGCTTCGCGTGCTGGCCGCGGCGGACGTGATCGTGCCCGGCCACGGCGGCCCGTTCGCAGCCGACGACAACGCGCCCCGCTAACCCCCCGGCCGCACCGCCACCATCTCGTACTCCTTCTCGTACTCCTTCTCCTTCACCTTCGCCGAAGCATCCCCCGGCATCGCCATCGTCACCCCGCTCCGTACGAACCCCGCCTTGGCGTAGAGCGCCCCCGCCCGCTCGTTGCGCTCGTGCACGAACAGCCGCACCTGGTCGACCCGCGGCTCCGTCAGCGCCCACGACCACTCCAGCGCCGCCCGGAAAAGCTCCTCCGCCACCCCGGTGCCGCGCGCCTCGGGGCGTACGAAAACACCGACCACATGGACTTGGTCGACCTCCGGCGAAGGGGCGAAATGGGCCTCCGACCCGGCCAGTTCAACGAGCGCGGCGACAGACCCCACCCACCGCCCGTCCGGCGCCTCCGCGACGAACTGCCGAGCGTCTCTGCCCTCGACGACCCTGTCCGTACGCTCCTCCCAGAAGGAATCGGGCTGGGCCGCAGCCTTCTCGTACGTCTCCAAAAACGCGATGCTCGCCACCGGATCCTGAAGCGCGGCAAGCCTCAGCTCCTTCACCTTGGCCCACTCACCAGCGCGTACCGCCCGAATCACATAATCCATCCACCGATACTCGCCCGCCCCCGACCCCGAGCCAAACGATTTCCGCGTCGTACCCGGGTACTACTCCCCGCGCCGCACTCCCGCCCACGGTCGGACGATGCGCCGCCGCCCGCTCCGTAGCGTCGCTCGCATGACCAGCCCAGACACCCCACGCAGCTCACACACTCCACGCAACGGAATCGAAGCAGTCGGACTCACCAAGCGGTACGGCACCAAGACAGTCGTCGACGGCCTCACCTTCGCCGTCCGCCCCGGCACCGTCACCGGCTTCCTCGGCCCCAACGGCGCCGGCAAATCCACCACCATGCGCATGCTTCTCGGCCTCGACGCACCGACCCACGGCCACTCCACCGTCGGCGGCCGCGCCTACGCCGCCCACGCCGCCCCACTCCACGAGGTCGGCGCCCTCCTGGAGGCCCGGTCCGTCCACCCCGGCCGCACGGCCCACAACCACCTGATGGCACTCGCCCACACCCACGGCATCCCGCGCAGCCGCGTCACCCGCGTCCTGGACATCGCCGGCCTCTCCGACGTCGCCCACCGCCGAGTGAAGGGTTTCTCCCTCGGCATGGGCCAGCGCGTCGGCATCGCGGCCGCCCTGCTCGGCGACCCGGCCACGCTCATCCTGGACGAGCCGGTCAACGGACTCGACCCGGAGGGCGTGCTGTGGATCCGCAACCTCCTCAAGTCACTTGCCGGCGAAGGCCGTACGGTCCTCATCTCCTCCCACCTGATGAGCGAAATGGCACTCACCGCCGACCACCTCGTCATCATCGGCCGAGGCAAGCTGCTCGCCGACACGACGGTCGCGGACTTTGTACGGTCCTCGGGGCAGGACGTCATCAAGGTCGTCACCCCCGACTCCGCCCTCCTCTCCCAACTCCTCACCACCCAGGTCACCACGCGGGGCCGCGGCGCAGTCGACATCGCCTCCCCCACCCCCGGCACCCTCCACATCAGCGGTACGGACGCCGAGCACATCGGCCGCACCGCAGCCGCCCACTCCATCCCCCTCTTCGAACTCACCCCGCAGACCGCATCGCTGGAACAGGCCTTCATGGACCTGACCCGCGACGCGGTCGAATACCAGGCAACGCCCACCAAGGGAACCGCAGCAGGAACCGCAGCAGGAGCCGCAGCATGAGCACGCTCACCGACCAGGTGACCCCCGCCCGCATCCTGCGCTCCGAGTGGCACAAGCTGTGGACGCTGCGCTCCACCTGGATCGCCCTGCTCACGGCGAGCACACTGATGCTCGGCATCGGCCTGCTGATGGGCGCGACCTACACGTCGGGCGGCGGCGACGGAGACGTCGACACTGTCGTTCTGATCCTGATCGGCATCCAGTTCTCACAGATAGCTCTGGCCGTCCTCGGCATCCTCATCACCGCGGGCGAGTACTCGACCGGCATGATCCGGGCCTCGCTGACCGCCGTACCGCGTCGGCTCCCTGTCCTGTGGTCCAAGGCGGCGGTCTTCGGCGCGGTCACCTTCACGCTCACGCTCATCACCACCTTCGTCACCTTCCTGGCCGCACAGCTCTTCCTCTCCGGCACCGACCAGGCGGCCTCACTCGCCGATCCGGGCGTGACGAGGGCCCTGGCGGGCAGCGCGGCGGGCCTGACGCTGCTCGGCGTGATCGCGCTCGGCCTCGGCGCGCTGCTGCGTTCGGTGCCGGGTGCCATCGGGGCGTTCATCGGCGGCGTCATGATTCTCCCGGAGGTGCTCGGCATGCTGCCGTACGCCGTCGTCAGCGGCGCGGCGAAGTACTTCCCCGCCAAGTCGGTCGAGGCCCTCACCTCCGCCCACGTCACACCGGGCTCAGCATCACCAGGGGCGGCCCTGCTCGCCATGATCCTGTGGGCGGCCGCCTCGCTGGCGGTGGCGGGCGTGGCGCTGAAGCGCCGCGACGTATGAGACCTATGAGACCCATGAACGCTGAACGCTGGACTCTGAATGCTGAACTCCCCAACCCAGCGCTCTCGTACGAGGATGCCCAGGTGACGCCCGCCCCGAACAGCACCCCGGACGCCCCGCCGCTAACCCGGCGGATCCAGCGCCTCATACAGCGCGTACGCGCCTTCGACCGACGCCACCCGTCGGCCTGGGACCTCCTCCTGACCGGCTTCTTCGTAACGGCCGCGCTGATCGACTACGGCGAGGGCGGCTGGCAGACCATCGCGCACAACGCGAATCTCCCGGACTGGCTGGTCTGCTCCATGAGCCTCGGCTTGTCGGTCCCACTGCTGTGGCGGCGCCGCCACCCACTCCCCGTCCTCACGGCAATGTCGTTGATCGCCCTCGCCAACAGCCTGACCGGGGCAGTCCTGCAGGCGGCCCTTCTCCAGTTCTTCCTCGTCTTCAACATCGCGCTGCGCCTGCCACTCAAAACTCTCTGGTGGGCGGCGGTCCTAGTGGTGGGACCGTCCGTGGCAGGCGCGCTCCGCTTCCCCGACGGCGGCTGGGACGGCCAAGTCATCCCAGCGATCTGGGTATTCAGCGTCGTCGCGCTCCTCGGCATCGCGGTCCGCACCCGCCGCGACTACACAGAGGCGCTGCTCGACCGCGCCCGCCGCCTGGAGGTCGAACGCGACCAACAGGCCCAGCTCGCCGCCGCCGCAGAACGCACCCGTATCGCACGGGAGATGCACGACATCATCGGCCACAACCTGTCGGTCATCACGGGCTTGGCAGACGGCGGCAGATACGCGGCGGCCAAATCGCCGGAGCGCGCCGTCCAGGCCCTCGACGCCATCAGTACGACCAGCCGCACGGCCCTGACGGAACTGCGCCGCCTCCTCGGCGTCCTGCGCGACGACGAACCGCCGGCGGCGGAGCTGACCCCGCAGCCCACTCTCACAGACCTGCACCAACTCATGGACGGCGTACGGGCAGCAGGCCTCCCCGTACGCATGACGGTCAGCCGCCACCCCGACTCCGTACCACCACCGGGCCCGGGCCAACAGCTCACCGTCTACCGAGTCGTCCAGGAAGCCCTAACGAACACCCTCAAACACGCTGGCCCGGACGCGACGGCAGAGGTGAACGTCAACTACACCCCCCAGGCCATAACGGCCACCATCACCGACAAGACCACCAGCACCCACACCAGCATCCCCTCCCCCGAAGGCCGGGGAATCACGGGCATGCGCGAACGAACAGCCCTGTACGAAGGCACACTCGAAACCGGCGCCCGTCCGACCGGCGGCTGGCGCATCCACCTGCATCTCCCCCGGAACGAGGACCCCGAGCCGTGACGACCGTGCTCATCACCGACGACCAGCCCATGCAGCGCTTCGGCTTCCGCATGCTCCTCGAAAGCCAGGACGACATGACAGTCCTGGGCGAGGCGCCGAACGGGGCCGAGGCGGTGCGCCTGGTGTCCCAACTCCGCCCGGACGTCGTACTGATGGACATCCGCATGCCCGGCCTCGACGGCATCGAGGCCACGCGCCGCATCGTCGCCGCCGGAGACCGTACGAAGGTCCTCATCATGACCACCTTCGACCTGGACGAGTACGCCTACGCCGGCCTGCGCGCCGGTGCCTCCGGCTTCCTCATCAAGGACGCGCTCCCGGAAGAACTCCTGTCCGGCATCCGCGCGGTGGCGACGGGCGACGCGGTGGTAGCCCCCCGCCTGACCCGCCGGCTTCTCGACGCGTACGCCCACCACCTGCCAAAGGGCCCAGCCGACGGGACAACCGCAACAACCGCCCCGGACGCCCGCCTTTCCCCACTCACCGACCGCGAGCTGGAAATCCTCACCGTCATCGGCCAGGGCTGGACGAACATCGAAATAGCCGAACGCCTACACCTCGCGGAATCAACGGTAAAAACCCACGTCTCCCGAATCCTCGCCAAGACGGGCGCCCGCGACCGGGTCCAGGCAGTAATCCTGGCCTACGACGCCAAGCTGGTGCACCCGGCCCTATAACGCAGAAAAGCCCCGCACCATGAATGGTGCGGGGCTTTCCCACAATGATTGTTCGGCGGCGTCCTACTCTCCCACAGGGTCCCCCCTGCAGTACCATCGGCGCTGAAAGGCTTAGCTTCCGGGTTCGGAATGTA